>NZ_JASJEB010000025.1 GCF_030064895.1 Crocosphaera sp.
TCGCTAGTTTTTAGTGATTGAATTAGCCGAATTCACGATTTTTAAAAAATCCATTTCATAAAAAATAATTTTTGATGCCAATTTCTTATTTTTTAGGTTTTGTTTTTTCTTCATGAATAATGCAGGCTAAGGTTCCCTCAATCACTTGAATTTGAACCAGATTATCGGTGGTTGGTTGACACACAATGGCCCTGGAATTGATATAACCTTGATTAACGTAAAGATTGGTAATACTTTCAGCAAGTTTCTGCAATGAAGTGATAGAAATTTCTCGATTTTCATAATTTTCAAGCACTTCTTTTATCAAAATTTCTAACTGATCTGCTTCCAAAATTGTACTATCAACCACTTCAATATTACGTACAAAAATTGACTCTGCTGAAACGCTTAAAGCAGGACAGAAAGTGGATTCTAAAATATCTTGCTCTGTTTCAACTTCTTCTGTCTCGATGGGAACTGAAGGTGGCAATTCTGGAGAAACTGGTGGTAATTGTTCCCTTGGGGGTTGTTGTTTTTCGTTGGCTAAAAATGGTTGGTTAACTTGTGCTATTACTTTTATATTTTTAGAAAAAATTGATACCCAAAACGTGAAAAAAATCATAAAAAAACATAACTTTTTCTGTATTAACATTGTTATTATCCTAATTTTTTATTGCAATAGAACCTAATCTTAACTAAAAATTAGTCAAGATAAAAACGTTAACTTATGATTGTTAAAAAAGAAAACAATTAAACCATCACTATAACAAAAGCCGTTACTATTTCATTGAAAAAGAACGAGAAATGCTGGTTTATTATGAATTTGTTTTTGATAATTAGGGAACTATGCCATAGCTTAGCGAATAATTCTAATTTGTGCAATTTTGTGAATTTTTGTTAAAAAAATCTGCTGCTAAGGCTCCCTTTCTAAAAAACGGGTTTAGACTTTGAATAAATTAATAAGCTTTGGTCTTGGTATCGCAAGACAAATACGAGGAATCCGAGTAATTCCCTAACATTGACTTGTGGTTTCATAGCGTTAGGTTCACAATAATTACCTTTGTTATTAGCTTAAATATTAAATTATGATTAAACAATTATCTTCTTTGCTTTTTATTCCCTTAATAATTGCCTTAGAAAGTAGGATTAGTCCTATTTTTGCTCAACCTATTACCTCTGCAAATGATGGCACTGGAACCTTTGTCGTTTCTCCTGATGGGACTTTATTTAATATTAGTGGAGGAACCCAAGCAGGAGCTAATTTGTTCCATAGTTTTGATAAATTTGGACTAGATCAAGGACAAATTGCTAACTTTATTTCTAACCCTAATATTCAGAATATTTTAGGTCGAGTAGTAGGGGGAGATCCCTCAGTTATTAACGGATTAATTCAACTTACAGGGGGCAATTCTAACCTTTATATTGTTAATCCTGCTGGTATTTTATTCGGTCCCCACGCACAATTACAAGTGCCTGGATCATTCACAGCAACAACTGCCAACGGGATTCAAATTGGTGATTTTTGGTTTAACGCTTTGGGGTCTAATAATTATGGTCAATTAATGGGAAATCCCACAGGATTTGCTTTTACCACCGATGAACCAGGAAGCATTATTAATGCAGGTAATTTATCGGTTTCGCCAGGAGAAAATATTACTTTAGTAGGGGGAAATGTTATCAATACGGGAACCCTTTCTACACCGGGAGGAAATGTCACCGTTGCTGCTATTCCTGGGGAAAATTATGTTCGTGTTACTCAAGAAGGAAACTTATTAAGTTTAGATTTACCCGTTGCTACAAAAACAGCAATTAATGGGGAGAATACACCTGTTACAGTTGCCTCTTTACCCCAATTATTAACGGAAGGAAACGCTGTAGGAGAGACGGGAATAACTGTTGATAATGGACAAATTATGGTAGGTGATTTGCAAGTTCCTGGTGGTGTAGGAAACGCTATTGTATCAGGAAATATTGATGCTTCTAACCCCATTTCTGGTGTGGGTGGAACCGTTGAAGTATTAGGAGATAGAGTCGGAATTGTTGGGGCAGAAATTGATGTTTCTGGGGTTGATGGGGGTGGTGTGGCATTAATTGGAGGAGATTATAAAGGTCAAGGAACTGTTCAGAATGCGTTGCGGACTTATTTAAGTGAAGATTCCGTAATTAGAGCAGATGGTTTAGTAGAAGGAGATGGGGGAAAGGTGATAGTTTGGGCTGATGATGTGACGGGATTTTATGGAGAAATATTTGCTAGGGGTGGTAATGTTTCAGGGGATGGTGGTTTTGTCGAAGTTTCAGGAAAACAAACTTTAATTTTTCGGGGAGATGTTGATACAACTGCAGTTAATGGCAACACAGGAACTTTATTATTAGATCCTGAGAATATCACGATTCAAGGAGGACTAGGAGATGGTGGAAATGATGGAAATACAACTTTTCAAGGGGACAATTCACAAACTCCAGGTTCTGTCTTAAATAATCCTCCGAGTCAAACTAATGATACTGCACCTACTACAATTTTTGAATCAGAATTAGAAACTGTAGGAGGAAATACAAACATTATTTTAGAAGCATCAAACAATATTAGAATCCAAGACTTAACCCAAGGAGATAATCCTACTTTAATTCCAACATTACTTGATGGTATATTAACTTTTCAATCAGGAACAGGTTCTATTCGATTTACAGCAGATGCAGATGGAAATGGTATAGGTAATTTTTCAATGGATGATACATCGCAATCAGTCAATACCAATGGAAGAGATATTACCATTCAAGGTGCAACCATTACGGTAGGAAGTATTAATACAGTCACAGGTGACTCAGCTGGCGATATAACACTAGGAGCTAGAAGCACTATCAGAACAGGTGATTTGACTGCTTCAGATAGTGACACAGATAATCCAACAGAAGTCACATTGAGATCAACAACTGGCAATATTTTTGTAGTAACAATCCAAACCGGAGCAAATGGAGCCACCATTGAAGCAGGTGGGTTATTTCAGGCTGTTGGAACACGCGATATACCTTTTGTTCAGACTAATAGTGACCCTGTCTCGATTAGTGGAGATATTTTAAGAATAGGAGATTCTTCAGATAGAGGGATTGTAAATATACCCCTTTTAGATGGTTCCATTAGGGACTTTCTTGAAGACCGGGGCTTGATGACGTTTTCAGGTGATAATCAAGTACGTGTTAAAATTCCAGGGAATCCGCCTCTAAATGACGACGGAATAGGGGTCGTACCTACAAGTATCGTTGTGCGGTTTGATAGGGGCGCTGTGGCTAATAATCTTGATGATAATCCTGACAATGATGTCAAAACTGAAATTAACATCGTATATGGAGATGAAAATGTATCAATTTTTAATCAAAATTTTGATCTAGAGTTTGATGATGGCACTAAGGTTGAAGGTAGCATTGTAGTGAGAGGAGATAGTCAAATACCTTTTGTCAGTGGAGGTATAGCAGAAAACATTCTTCCATCTGAAGATATATTAATTACAAGAGTTGGCCCAGAGGATGACCGAAAATTTGTTCCAGTATCTAGTCAGACTTTTGGATGTGAGCAGACTATATGTCAAGCTCTTATTGGACCTGGACCAGATGGACTATTGGGAGACCAGGAAGGACTTTTCTTAAATATCAAAAATATAGGGCCCTCTAGTATACCCTCAAACGCTAGCGGAACGGTTGCCCCAATCATTATAACACTAAATGGTAATCAATCTTTTCTGGGGGGTACATTTGGAGTGGAATTTATACCAGTTGAAGTAGAGCAAGTAGATCAAGTAGATCAAGTAGATCAAGTAGATCAAGTAGATCAAGTAGATCAAGTAAATCCTACTATTAATAATCAGGTAGCAATAGAACAATCTACCGACATACAACAATCCAACAGTACACAACAGTCGGAAGCTACACAACAGTTGCAGTCTAGAAAGGGTCTCTGTGATTCTGATAATCCTGATGATTCTGACTGTGAGTTGGATAATCAAGACTCGATTTTAGATGTTAGTGAGGTACTTCCTCCTGGATTTCAATAAATTTGTTAATGCTATCAAAAATTGAATAATACAATGGTTCACATTATGCGCTCAAAAATTTTTAACCTTAGTAAACTCATTAAAATCACCGCTATTATTTTCTTCCTTCATATAGCGTTTGATTCCCAATTAACCACTTCCAAAATCGTGGCTCAAACTCAACCATTAAACTTAGAAGAAGTCAATCAGCTTTATCGTCTTGGTGTTGAAAAGTTTAAAATTAATGAATTTGAAAGTTCTATTGAGCATTTGCAAGATGCGTTAGAAAATTATCAAAGACTTCAAGATTCACAAGGACGAATTAAGACTCTTATTATGCTTGGTGCTGCCTATAATCGCCTAGCTCAATATCAAATGGCAGTTAATACATTAGAAACTGTTTTGCCCCTTATTCTTAATACCAACAATCTGCCACGTCAAGTACAAGTATTAGGTAGTTTAGGGGTGGGATACAATAAGTTGGGACAATATCTCAAAGCTCTTGAAACTACTGAACAAGCATTAACTATTGCCGAAAAACTAGAAACCCTTGAATATAAGGGAAGACTACTCATTAGTCGAGGCAATACTTATGAAGCTTTAGGTGACTATGACAAAGCTAAAGAGCTATACAAAGAAAGTTTAGAAATTGCTGAGACAGTAAATGATAATTACGTGAAGAAAAGAGCTTTAGGAAACTTAGGATTTATTGAAACAAATTTAGATAATTATGATAAAGCTTTAACACATTATAAACAAGGATTAGCAATTGCAGAAGAAGAAAATGATTTGTATTATAAGGCTGATATTCTTATTCATATAGGCATTGTTTATCACGAAGAAAAGAATTACGACAAAGCAGAACAACACTATTCTCAAAGTCTTGATATTGCTCAAACAAAAAATCTTAAAAATATTGCTCTCATAAAAAGCCGAGCTTTGGGAAGTCTTGGACTGGTAGCTGATCACAAGAAAAATTACGAAAAAGCTATTGAATACCATCAACAAGCATTGGGAATAGCAAAAGAGATTGATGAACCATTATTTGAAGCCGAATTTTTAAATAATTTAGCGCATACTTTGTTGACAGAAGGTAAGTTACAAGTTGCAGAGGGAAAACTCCGTAATGCGATTGAAATTTTAGAAAAAATGCGAGGTCAACTGGCCAATGCTGATACTTATAGAATATCAATGTTTGATACTCAACTATATACCTACAACTTACTGCAACAAGTATTAATTGCTCAAAATAAAATAGAAAAAGCTTTAGAAGATTCTGAAAATGGAAGAAACCGAGCTTTTGTTAATTTACAGTTTCAAAGATTATCAGTTAATAATAATACAGAAAATAGTTTATCTGAAACGATAAAAATTGAAAAGATTAAACAAATTGCTAAACAACAAAATGCCACTTTAATTGAATATACGATTATTCCCAGAGATGATATTATTCATGACGGTAAGCGAAGGGGAACATCAGGAACACTTTATATTTGGGTAGTTAAACCAACAGGAGAAATTTTTTTTCGGGAAGTTAATCTAACCAAAAATAATATTTCTTTAAAAACCTTAATTCCAGAAATGCGAGAGGCAGATATTGGGGTAAGAGGTCGTGACAATTCAGATCAAACTGACGAAAGTTATCAATTTTTAGACGAAGTAGAATTAAAGGAAAATCTTCATCAACTTCATAATATTTTAATCGAACCTATTAAAGAGTTGTTACCCGAAAAAGAAGAAGATACTGTAATTATTATCCCTGATGAAATCCTCTTTCAACTACCTTTTTCTGCCCTACAAGATGCAGAAGGAAAATACTTGATTGATAAACACACATTAATGGTAGCACCTTCTATTCAATCCCTCTTTTTTACCCGTCAAAATGCTCAAAGAATTCAAAAAGAAAATAAAAGTAAAGAAATTCTTATGGTAGGAAATCCTACTATGCCTCAAACACCAGTTGGCTCAGAAGAACGACCTTTATCTTCTTTACCTTGGGCCGGTCATGAAGTTGATGAACTTGCTAAAATGTTCCGAGAATTAAACTTATTTGGTGATTTTGAACCTTTAAAAGGTTCTCTAGCTACAGAAACAAAAGTAATTGAAAAAATGCCCAATGCTCAAATTATTCACTTTGCAACTCATGGTTTATTAGATGAAATTAATGGCATTGGTTCCCCTGGAATTTTAGCCTTTGCTCCCGATGAAAATAATGATGGATGGCTTACAACAGACGAAATCATGGAACAGTATGGACTCCCTGGAACAACCCCTTTAAAAGCAGAATTAGTGGTTTTAAGTGCTTGTGATACCGGAAGAGGTGAAATTACAGGAGATGGAGTTATTGGCTTATCTCGTTCTATTTTGGCAGCAGGGGTTCCCACTGTTTTGGTATCTCTCTGGGCAGTTGAAGATGATGAAACAGCAGATATTATGAATAATTTTTATCGCAATCTTTATCAAGAAAAAATGAGTAAAGCTCAAGCGTTACGTCAAGCATTATTAGCTGCAAAAAAACGAGATCCCGACAAAATAAGTATTTGGGGAGCTTTTACATTAATTGGAGAAAGTGAGTAAAATTAAAATCAAATATTTTCTTTAATTCCATTAGCTAAAATACCTAAAATCTTATTAATATCACTCAAGTAATATTCAGTATTATCCTTAAAGAATATTGGGGAGACTGGCAAACTGATAAGCGATAACTGGTGACTGGTCACTGCTAACTGCTAACTGTTCACTGATTTTGATCTTAGACAAAATCTCCAAAGGGTGTAAATTTCTGCTAATATCTTAGAGAAACGTTAAGAAACATTACAATTTTTATAAATGAAGTTATTAATCGTTGGCGCAACAGGGACATTAGGGCGACAGATAGTGCGCTCTGCCTTAGATGAAGGACATGAAGTCCGTTGTTTAGTCAGAAATGCTAGAAAAGCTGCTTTTTTAAAAGAATGGGGCGCAGAGTTGATGATGGGGGACTTTTGTAAACCCGAAACTTTACCCCGTGTCTTAGAGGGAATGGAGGCTGTTATCGACGCAGCAGCAGCGAGGCCAACGGACAGTTTATCCATGAAAGAAATAGACTGGAATGGCAAGGTTAACTTAATTCAAGCGGTTCAAAAAGCAGGGATTGATCGCTACATCTTCTTTTCCCTTCTCAACGCTGAAAAGTATCCTGATGTGCCATTAATGAAGATAAAACATTGTACAGAGAAGTTTTTAAAAGAATCAGGACTAAACTATACTATCTTACGACCTTGTGGCTTTATGCAGGGCTTAATTGGTCAATACGCTGTTCCGATGTTGGATAATCAAGCGGTTTGGATATCAGGAGAAAGTACTCCTATCGCCTATATGGACACCCAAGACGTTGCTAGATTAACCATTCGGGTGTTAGAAGTTCCCGAAACCCAAAAACAAACCTATCCCATGATCGGTACAAAAGCCTGGACACCAGAAGAAATTATCGACTTATGTGAGAGACTCTCAGATAAACGAGTAAAAATTGCCCGCGTACCCTTGGGACTGCTAAGATTTTTACGTGGCTTTACTCGTTTCTTCCAATGGACGTATAATATTTCTGACCGCCTAGCGTTCGCTGAAGTTTTGGCTAGTGGTAAACCCTTAAATGCCTCAATGGATGATGTTTACAAAACCCTGGGGGTTGATGTCAAGGAAACGACTACTTTAGAAGCTTATTTTCAAGAGTATTTCAGTCGTATTCTTAAAAAGCTCAAAGAAATCGATTACGAAAAGAACAAAGCGAAGAAGAAAAAGAAAACCCCTTTTAAATCTTCTGTATAAGTTAACACTGATCCAGGATAATTGGTTGTGCCAAAAGTCGGCATTATATATAACGATCTCAAACCCGTCGCTTGTAAAGCTGCTCAAGATTTACAAACTGAGTTGACGGAAAAAGGCTGGACTGTTGTTTTAGAGACTGGCCGAGGAGGACTCCTTGGCTATTCTCACCCTGAAAGTCCTGTTTGTCATACTTCCATTGATAAATTAATTCCCCCGAATTTTGATCAAGATATGGCTTTTGCTCTGGTCTTGGGGGGAGATGGTACTGTATTGTCTGCTTATCGACAGTTAGGCCCTTGTGGTATCCCTTTATTAACGATTAATACGGGACACATGGGCTTTTTGACAGAAATTTATCTGAACCAGTTATCAAAAGTCCTAGACAAGGTTTTGGCAGGAGAGTACGAAATAGAAGAACGTACCATGTTGACGGTACAGCTATATCGTGGGGAGACTTTGTTATGGGAAGCCTTATCTCTCAATGAAATGGTCATTCACCGCGAACCTTTGACCAGTATGTGTCATTTTGAGATCAAAATTGGCAGACACGCACCAGTGGATATTGCTGCTGATGGTTTGATTTTATCCACTCCTACGGGGTCTACAGCCTATTCTTTAAGCGCGGGAGGTCCGGTGGTGACTCCTGATGTCCCAGTGTTACAATTAGCCCCTATTTGCCCCCATTCTTTGGCTTCTCGTTCTTTGGTATTTTCTGATAAGGAACCGGTGAGTATTTTTCCTGCTACTCCTAACCGAATGGTTTTAGTTGTGGATGGCAATGGAGGGTGTTATGTGTTGCCGGAAGATAGAATTTATGTGGAAAAGTCTCCTTATTCTGCACGTTTTATTAGGCTAGAAGAACCTGAATTTTTCCGTATTCTCAGGGAAAAGTTGGGCTGGGGACTGCCTCATATTGCTAAACCGACTTCTGTTGAGTTACCTTAAAAAAAGTGTAATTCTTGATTAATTATGTCAAATAAACAAGGGTCAAATGATGAGTTTGATAATTTGCCTTATCTACTTGAACAATACAAGCTATATGTTGAAATGATGGATAGAGTAGCAGCAAGGCGAGGTAAAGCTAATCAATTCTACTTGTCACTTATTTCCGCATTACTTGGTATTTTGACGTTCTTTACTGATATAGAAAAAATAATCAGTAATTACAAAATACTGTCTTTATTATTCCTATTATTCGGATTAATATTATGTATTTCTTGGTACTTGAATATTGATTCATATAAACAACTAAACTATCTTAAATTTAAAGTCATTTTTGAAATGGAACAAAAATTACCATTTCCCTGTTATACGAGAGAGTGGGAAATAGAGGAGCATCTCTCAATAAAGTATCGCAGATTGACTAAAATTGAGAAATATATACCTATTTTTTTTGCGTCTATATATATTGTTTTGATAGGTTACTCAATTTTAAGCTTATTGAAAATAATATGAGAAAAGTTACTATCAAAAATAACAATTGCCATATCAATATATTTGATACAGAATTGCTGGGAGCAACTGTTTGTCTTGTCGCTGGGGTACATGGAAATGAATTATGTGGATTACAAGCCATTAAAACCTTTGAAAATCAGTTATTAACATGCTCTCCTTTAGTAAAGGGTCGTCTAATTACGATCATTGCTAATTGTCAAGCAATTCAACATCAAAAACGTTTTATTGACTATGATTTGAATCGTTCATTCGGCAATAGTAAATCATTTGGACATGAATTATCCTTGGCTAAAGAGCTTACTCCTTTTCTTCAAGATGTTGATTACTTAATCGATCTTCATTCTACTTCTGCACCAACAAACCCTTTTTGTGCAGGAACTTTAACAGAAGAACATCTAAAACTCTTTTCAATGACAGGAATTCAATTCTATACCTGTGGTTGGGAAATTCATCGAGGACATACTATGTTGATTGATGAAGTCGATCGGTCTGGAGGTATTGGAATTATTGTAGAATGTGGACAACATGATGCAGATAATACTAATCGAGTTGCCTATGATGTTATTGTATCAGTCTTGGACAAATTAAAAATGCTGAAATTAACAAAATCCTCATTACAAAACTCGACTTCAAACACTGTTGTTAAAATCAAAAAAATTATTAAATCTCAAACTCATAATTTTTATTTTATACGCCATTTTGAGAACTTTGTTTCTATTGCTGAAAATGAGATAGTTGCCTATGATGGCGATACAGCAATTAGGTTCCCGTATGGTTACCTGATGGTAATGCCCACTCATGGTAGACTAAAACAAGGAGAAGAAGCTTTTGGAATCGGAATACCTTAATTTTTATTTAAAGAGAGAAATCATTATGACTAAAGTATTTATTTCTTGGACTGGAAGACTTGGAAGAAAATTGGCAGAGTGTCTTAAAAATGAAATGTTTAAGTATGGAGATTTAGAACCTTGGATTTCTTCTGAAGATATTACATCAGGAAGTCCTTGGTTTCAAGAAACGTCAGACAACCTTAATCAGTCTAATTATGGAGTTGTTTGTTTAACCCCTGGTGCATCAAAAAGACCCTGGATCAATTTTGAGATTGGTTGGCTATATGGCAAACTAGAAAACTGTAAATTAATTACCTTTGGAGAAGAAATTAGTAATCCTCTTGCCTGTTTACAAAAACGTGATGGTTTTAGAAGGGAAACTTGGGATGAATTACTACAAGAAATGTTACCAGAAAGACGTAAGGAAGAAATTGATATTTGGCTTAATGATAAGTTTCCTAAATTACAATCTTTGTTTGATAATTTTAGTAAATCTCCTTATAAATATTACTGTAATCTTGATAAACAGTTTTCAGAGATTCACAATGCAATGGATCGTTTGAAAAAAAATACATCAGCACAGAAAAATGTCTTGTTTCAGAAAATAATTACTAAGTCTTATGCGGATTTAATTAACTATTCAAATAATTTAAAATCAACTTATTCAATTCCTGCTTCTGAATATTCAAAATATTTAATTCATTTACAAGAACTTTTTTATCCGCATCTAGTTGTTCAGGCTATTGCACTTGTTGATGTTGAAGAAGAATTTTGGAAGCTACCAACAGGGAAGAAAATCAGCAACACATCTAATGAAAATAACGAAAGAATTTTTGTATTTACAAAACCAGAAGATTTTCAAAGTTATTACAAAATTCTGCAAGAACATTCACGGAAATACAAGGTTTATGGGATGAGCTATGCTCGATTATCTAATATTTTAGGAGAAAATTATACCAAAGATTTTTCGGTTATTACAATCTCTCATGATGAAAAAAATAATTCTTCTATATTAGCAATGTATGATAATGAGTTACTTGAGCAAAAAAACATTTCATTTGTAGCAAATACTCAAAAGATTAACGAATACCAAAAGCAATTTGATTTATTGATCAATTCTGACTTTTTGGTAGAAATTTCTTGTCAAGATACATCAGAGCAAGAAATTATGGAAATCAGTGATCGCATTTTTTCTGGACTAACTCAATATAAAAGAAAATGGGTTGAAATGTCTGAATACATTGATGTTGTTGATTATGATGAACACGAAGAAAAACATGAATATTATCAAGAAATGACAAAAAAAATGATTGGAATTTGTCAAAAACATAGTTCGGAGACTAAAGACCCACTTGACGTTTTGGAATTGGGTGCTGGAACAGGCATTTTTACAATGAAGGTTGTTAATAGCCTCAGAAACTTGAGAAAAATAGATGCTATTGAAGTTGACTGGCATTGCTTCAAACTTCTTAAAATAAAAAAAAGAGAGCTGAGAGCATATAGCCAAGATATTGAAGTTAACCTTTATCATAAAGATAGTCGAGACTATAATCCTCCTGGCCAATTTGATTATATTTTTTCTGCTTTTGCTGATCATCATATTAAAAAGGCTGATAAAGAAATTTATTTTGAAAATGTCAAGAAAAATTTAAAGCATGGTGGATTGATGATTGTTGGTGATGAATTTTTAAGAGAACATGATTCTGATAATCGAGAAGAGAAAGAACAAGCTCTGAATGCTTATCATAATCACATTATTCAAAAAGCTCTCGAAAAAGAAGAAGGTATATTAGCAACACTTGAGCAGCAAGCTCTAGATTCAGGATTACGTGAGTTAGGTGATTTTAAGGTTTCTTGTAGTGAATATGAAAAACTCTTAAAGGAGGCAGGTTTTAAGTTTACAAGAGAGAAAATAGGTCCTTTAGATATTGACGATATCGGAGGAGTTTATGTTTATAAAGCATGGATTCCTAAGTAAAAAATAGGAATGTCATTTTAATTGATACATTAAATCTTCCCCTTTTGAAATAATAAACCAAAGTTATCTAACCCAAAGATTTATATAAGCTATTCTAACTAATTTACACTCGTTTACAAAGATAACTTTTCCCCGATTTTGCCGAAATATGACGGTATTTGAGACTTGTGTTTTTTTCAAAAAATGCTAAAGTTTAAATGTAGAGTTACCTGTCGAAATCTTTCTAAAAATCGATAAAACACTTAAAAGCATCTACATTACGTTAAGTGTATTAATTAGTCTCATCAGCCCACTAATAACCCAGGATTATCTAAACAAGAGATTTATATAAGCTATTTCAACTAATTTACACTCGTTTACAAAGATCACTTTTCCCTGATTTTGACCAAATATGACAAAATTTGAGACTTGTGTTTTTTTCAAAAAATGCTAAAGTGTAAATGTAGAGTTACCTATCGAAATCTGTCTAAAAATCGATAAAACACCTCAAAACCTCTACGTCATTATTTCAGTCAATAAACGTGTATTAGATTTAACGCAGTGCAAGCATCTTGCTTGCTATATTTAGGATCAGTGAGCAGGATGCTCACATTACTATTCAGGATAGGTCATTGTCCATTGTCCATTGTCCATTATCCATTATGAAACTTCTTCCGTTGAAATAGTTGATTCTTGGGGTGTTATAGTAGATGACGCTTCAGATACATTAGGCTTTTCTTCCTCCTTAGTTTCTGATATTTCATCGCTGTTTAAAGCGGTTTTAACTTGCTGAATTAATGTACCTAACTTTCCTTCCTCTAATAAAGAGTTAATCAAAGTTAAACCACTGGTAGATAACATTAACTTGCTAATATCTCCCGTTCCATTACTATTATTGCCGTTTAACCCTGGAAAAGCATAAATTTTGGCATCCCCTAACACCCCAGGTTGAGGGGCTAAAGATTCCAGAATATGGGGCAATTGAGGAGCTAATTGCGGCCAAAGCTCTTTTATGAGGTCAGCAGTCCTGTTTGCATTGCTCAGAGCATTTTCCGCCTCAATCAGAGCTTGTTTACTCTCCGCTTCAGCCAACATTTTATACTTATTGGCATCAGCTAGGGTGCGAATGGACTCAGCTTCTAACTCCGCAGCTTGACGAGCAATTTCTGCCTGACGACGACGACGGAATACGTCAATTTCTACCACATTTTGCTCAGAAATCTGAATTTTTTGGGCTTCTTGTTCCGCAGTAATCACCACTAAACGTTGTTCCCGTTGGGCTTTTTCTACCTCTTGAGCAGTGATAACAGCAGCCTCAGCTTGGGCTTTTTCGGCTTCCGAGTCAAACCTTTCTTTCTCTTTATTAGCAATAGCAATAGCGGCCTGTTGTTGAGCAATTTTTGATTGTTGTTCAGCAGCAGCTACTTCAGCTTGAGCTTCAAGTTGAGAAGCTTGAATCATTTTTTGACGATTAATTTCTGCAACTTCAGTTTCTTGTTGTTGCAGGGTTTGAGTCACTTTTAATTGTTTATTTTGTTCCTCAAGTTCGATATTAACAGCAATTCTTTTTTGTTGAATAATTAACTCTTTAGAAATTTTCTCTTCTTCAACTTCTTGTTCCTGTAATATTTTATTTTTCTCAATTTTGGCAGCTTCTTGATCCTTAGTTTCTTGAATTTCTCTTTGTTGTTGGGCCCGTAAAAATTCTACATCTTTTTGTTGGGTTAAGTTAGCATCTTCTTTCTGCTTAATGATTTCTAAGGTTTGTTTTTCTGCTTCTAACTCTCGTTGTTCAATAGCTACTTGAGTTTCTAGTTCAACTTCTCTTTTTTGTTGAATTGATTTCTGGATAGTTTCGGTTCTTAATCTAACTCCTTGAGCATCAAAAAAGTTATTTTCATCATACGTATCGCTTTCTTCTATCTCAGAAATAGCAATATTATTAAGAGTTAAACCAACTTTTTTAAGATCATTTTGAATTAAGTTTAAAACAGCATCAGCAAACCCTAATTTATCTGAGTCTATCTCGGCTATTTTTTTCTTCTTAGCTGCTGCACGAATAGCATCATCTGCACGTTTTTCAATAGCGTCTTTGATATCATTTTCTGAGATTTTACCTTGCTTAGATAATCTTGCTGCTGCTGCTAAAATATCCTTTTCTTCTTGAGCAATACAGATATAGAATGTTACCCTCATATTTGCCCTTAAATAGTCTTGAGTTCTCACAGCTAAATTAGCAGCGCGTACCACATCAATAGAAATTTCTCTTAAAGGAACACGGGTGATTTCATGGAACCCAGGAATGACAATACAACCCCCATTTAAAATAACAGTTTTACTCTTTTTAAAAACACCACCAGTTCTCACTAATGCTTCATTATTCGGTGCAATAACATAAAATCTAGTGTACAACCAAACACTTAATAATAAGAGGAATAATAAAGCACCAATACTACCTAAAATTCCTACAAACGGAAAACTATTTAAGGTTGCTCCCAACTGTCCAATATAAGGAGAATTAACTGATGATATTTCTTCAACAATAGGTTGCTCCACCAAGAAATTTATTTGATTTTCTTTTTGTTTCAACAACTCCCTTTCATCTAAATTCATTAAACTAGCATCAAAAGTTATTTTAGGTAAAGATTGCAGCAATTGTAATTCAAAGTTAGGATTCATTTTTGTACCTCTTTTTAAGAATCTTTTGGTAAGTTAGTTTGATTAATCCATTTATCTTCATCAGAACTATCTTTACTAATTCCAATGTAACTATGTTCTTGACGATCAATAATTAAAATTTGTTGTCCGTGATGGGGAATAACATCAGCCCAGTGGGGTAAACTAATACTAATGGTAACTAAATTACCTGCGGTGTCATAGACATCTGCTTGTCCTATTTTTCCTTCGATTAAATAAGGAATAGTTTTGGATGTAACTGTTCCCACACAGCCAATTAAACGCTCACTTTTTACATCTTCCCCAAAAGAAGAAAATATCTGTCCTATGGGATTAGATAATAATTTTCCTGTCCATAAGCCTATAAATAAAGAAACAAGAAAGACTAAACCTCCTAAGCCAAAAAATCGATAAGGAATAGTTCCAGTGAGACTACCTAGTATGGTATTTAAAGTCCAACCAGCTACCCCCCAAGCACTAAAATCAATACCTAACAAAATCATTAAAGGTGCTTTTCCTAAGCCAAACCAAGTTAATAGTTGAAAAGGGTTTATATCATCTCCATCGCCGTTAACATCTGCTTCAATATCTGCTTCCACATCCGCTTCTAAATTGAAGCCATTACTATCAATATTGATGTCGATATCACTATCAATATTGCCCCCTTCGTCTCCTCCACCTGAAAAAATAACAAGCAGAAAGAAAACGATTCCAATACAAATTAAAACCCAGTAAAGTAAGTTAGCAGGATGTAATAACATGGGGAAAAATTACCATTTGTCTCTATGTTAGCACAGAATTAGGTGAGATTTATTATCTTAATTTTTAGGATCACCTTTTTAAGCATTCAGCTTTTTAATAAATCACCTGAATGCTTACTATTTCTTGACCATTAAGATTACTTTTTCAATGACCAAACATTGAACATTGAACATTTTGGTTTCAAACCTACTTACAAACGAATGATAAATGATAAATGTTAAATGATAAATGAAATGACATAATCTTAATCAAAATCTCCATCATCATTCCCATCAAACTGTAAACGTCCAACCCCTAAATATAATTCTCTAGGGTTATTTCCTGCGGGAAATGCTGTTACTCCAAACAGATATATTCCTCCGTATGCTGGATTTTTCTTCGCCCTTAATCCTACTGTAAATCTTGTTCCTGGAGACACAGGAGGATCAAAAATAATCGTCATTGTTTCTGTTTGTTTATCCCAAGTTGTTTCTTCAATATTTAAGGAATTTTCTCGATGATGAGGTGTTCCTTGAAAAGCAATAGTATCTTGAGGATAATAGTCAATCTCATCAAACCCTTGACGTTGATTAATGGTAATTTTTTTTAAGGGTGTTCCAACTCCAACGGGTAAGTCAATAGTATAGTAATATCTAGGACGGTTAACTCTCGCACCTCGATAAGTTGTGGTGACATTAATAAGACGAGGAGAACGACTAAAATAGCTAATAGAAGCTTTATTTTGCGCTGCTAAGATTACAGGGGATAAACTGCTAAAAATACTCGCTAAACCGATGGTAAAAACCCAAAATTTTTTACTCATTATTTTCCTTCCCAATCAGTGAAATATTAGTTTATTCAAGGCAAAAATACTCAAAAATTGAGTGCAAAAATTCCTAATTCCTCTAGATTACTAAATTTTCATTCCGAGGTACGAAGAATCTCTTTAACGTCTTGACCCTAATTAGTAGTGGTATATAATTTAATTGTAACAAATTACTTTCCGAAGAATACTAAAAAACTTATGAAACCTTTAAAAATCTTTATCCTGAGTTTAATTTTATTAGTTGCTTTCTTTGTTATTGCTGGTCAAAACTTAACCTATGATACTTCTATCATTCCTCAAAAAGAAAACAATAATAATGAGAATTATCAATATCACGCCTTACATAGTCGTGATGGAATTGGTAAGTTTTATTTAGGTCGAGAAATTGCAAAAGTTATGGGACATCAAGAATTTTTATGGTTAGAAAGACCTAGTAGAGAACAACAAGAAAAACCATCAAAAGTAATTGAATATTTAAACTTAAAACCAACAGAAACTATTGCTGATATTGGTGCAGGGAGTGGTTATTTTTCCTTTCGTCTTGCTGAGTTAGTTTCTAATGGCAAGGTTTTTGCTGTAGATATTCAACCAGAAATGTTAGATATTATCGATTTTCTTAAAGAAGAAAACAAAGTCAACAATATAGAAACTATTTTAGGAACTATAAAAAATCCTAACTTACCTAACAATTCTGTTGATACTGTGTTAATGGTAGATGCTTATCACGAGTTTGAATATCCGCAAGAAACCATGGAAAATATTGTAAGTTCTTTAAAATCAGGGGGTAAAGTTGTCCTAGCAGAATATCGTCGTGAAAATCCTTTAATTCCTATTAAAACTTTACACAAAATGACCAAAAAACAAGTTAAAAAAGAAATGAATAAAGTCGGATTAATCTGGGATAAAACAGTAGAAATATTACCCCAACAACATTTAATATTCTTTAAAAAAATCTAAATCTTATGAATTATTTCGTTAACATACACTGCATTAACTGCATCCCACCATAATGAGGCATAAGCGGATGAAAATCAATATCAAGTTGTTTAACTGCTTTAAATCCTTGATTTTCATAAAATTTAATTGCTCTCACATTATCAGACCAAACATGCAATGTAAGAAAAGAATCATTATTTTGTTTAGCTTTATCTTTAACATTATCTATTAATTTTTTTCCTATACCTTGCTTTCTATAATTACTATTAACAGCTAAACTATTAATATAATAACCTTCTTTTGTTCTATCAGAAAACAAATTCTTTAACCAATCTAGTTTTTCTGAAGGTAGAAAATCTTTTTCTTCCTTAGTTATATCTTCCTGGTTAGCATCCGTACTTTTAAGACTACCAATAATTTTACCGTTTAACTCTGCTACTTCTGTCTGAATATAAGATAGGTTTCCCGTCTCTTTTTTAACTTCCAAAGCTACTAAATTTTCTAAAGAAATATCCTTCACAAAATCTTCCAATAAAAACTCAAAAATACCACCTCCTGCTAGGATAGCAAGTTTAGCAACTTCTAAAGCATCATCAGGACAAGCAGGCCGAAAAACAACATGATTCATATTAACCTCCAAGGAACATTTCTGATAGAGTAACTGTTCGATAACCTCTTTTTTTGATCTCAGGAAGAATCTTTTTTAAGGTTATATTTGTTCTTTCTCCCCAGTCTCCAGACTTACCGTCTCTACTACTATCATGTAAGACAATAATAGCACCAGGACGTAAATTAGCTAAGATATGATAACTAGCAAATTCAGAAGAAGGAATATTAGTATCATAGGGAAAAATTGAACCTAAAGCTGTCTGATAACTATATTTTTTGACTGTTTCTAACATTCGAGAATTATACCAACCACCTCCAGGACGAAACCAATTTAGTTTTGGTGATTTATCTAACAAAAATTGATTTAAAATTTCATCAGTGGTCAAAAATTCTTCTTCAAATTCTTCTTTTGATAAGAAAATACTTTTCTCATCTTTAACCATATGATTACCAATTTCATGACCATTATTAATCATATTTTTAAGAATACTCTCATTACTTTTTATTCTTTCACTAATTAGAAAAAAAGTTGCCTTAGTATCATTTTCTTCCAAAGTGTCTAATATTTTTGGTGTTGTTATCGTATTTAGTCCATCATCAATAGTAATAGCAACAATTTGATCAGTAGTTTCAGAAAAATAGTAAACCCCAGGAGAAACTTTAACTATTATGCTTAATAACCATCTCGGTTGATAAAACAGGATACTCAAAATTAATAATAAAGCGATTATTAACGAAAAGAATACAAACCAAGACTTACTAAAGATCATAATTGTATTATCCAATTTCATTAAAAATTTAGAGAGTTTTTATAACAATTATGTAGGTACTTAATAATATTAAGCACCTACCAACATATAGCAATCACTAATGATATGTCAGAAGAGATAATATAGCGTTTCTCGGACTTACGAGGTACACCTAACTCCTGCCCCCTGCCTCCTGCCTCCTGCCTCCTGCCTCAAAGCGATAACCTATGTACCTCACAAGTATGAGAAGTGCTATATATTAGCACGTAATAGTATGATAAACCTACGAGTCAATCCTTGTATAAGTTTAACCTTGTTAAACCCAGAAAGACGATTTTCTCATAGCTAAAATCTTATTGCTATATAACCTATCAACTATCAACTAATTCCTCATTAAACTCATTAACAGTGCGTCGTTTTAACTCCACAGACTCAGAACGAGGCAAAAGGTTAAAAACTTCTCTTAGAACATCATCAACCGCCTCATATTTTACCTGTCCTTGACCATCAAAAATTTTGTCACCCTCACCATCAAGAATAACCGTTTGCGGAATAATATCCTGATAATAATAACCAGCTTCTTCCCTAGTATAACTATCTTTTGCAGGAATACTATCAACACTAATAGGAATAATATTAGCTGCGCGACCATAAAATTCTTGAATACGAGAAACCACGATCGCAAACTGTTTACAATCTCGACTATCATCCAAATAATAAACAAGCACCGTCGGCATTTCCCTATCCAAAGAATCTTTTAAAGACAATTTAGCCGGCACTAAAGAACCATTCCCCGCATAAACGACAAAAATGTTACCATCAAGACGATCATCATCGATATTAGCTGTGGCAGGAGAAATAATCCAACAGTTAAAACTTATCCCTAAAGATAACAAACCAATCAAACAAACTTTAATCAATAGCTTTGGCAACCTTTGCCATTTCATTGTTGCCTGTTGCCCGATAAAATTTAATAATCTCATAACGATGTAGAAACCTTCTGGTAAGTTTAGTTACAATATGTCCACAAGGAATGATAAAAAAGATCCTGTGACTGAGCAGCACACTACCCAACAATCAACATCAGGGAAAATACCCCCTCAGATGCCTTTTGCTAATAGCCATTATGCTATTTTAGGACTCCATCCGTCCGCTTCGGTCATCGAAATACGTCGTGCCTATCGAGAGTTAAGCAAACGTTATCACCCTGATACTACAGAATTACCCTCCGCTCTGGCAACAACTCAATTTCAGCGTCTTAACGAAGCTTATGGGATACTAAGTAATCCTCAGAGCAGATCCCTGTATGATCTAAAAATAGGCTATTCTCGTTGGAATGTGATCCAAGATCCCTCAGAAGCAAAAAAAGACCCGAAAACAGGACAATGGTCCACTTCTGCTTATTTGGATGCCAGCGATCGCCCATTATCTGGTGGAGAGTTATTTGCCCTTTTTATTTTAGGATTAACCTTAATCGGTTGCTTGGTTTTAGCCATTTTTATTGCTATTCTAAGAGGCGATGAAGTCATACCCAATACCGCCTTACCCCAAGACTATGCCTCAGTAGCCCTTATTTTCGTTTCTGAGGCACGTAATACCACTCAAACCTTATTAACCTCATTATGACCCTTCCTGCCCCTGATACTCCCTTATACAATCATTCTCTCCCCATCCTTGAACAATGGCTGTCTGCTTTAGGCTGTCAACAAGATCAACAAAACTTAAATTGTTGGACTGTGACGAAACCTAACTGGAAAGCACAACTTAGCTTAGATGTGGAAGAAATTATTGTTTGTTATCTTAAAGCAGGAGCCGATGGTTCGGATATTACACGAGCTTTTAAGTATTCTCTATCCCGTGAGGACGTGGAAGCTGCTGTGTTTAGCGGACCTTAATTTTTAACCCCCCTGACGAGAAATCCCCCATTGAGCAAGATATGCTCTTCCTTGAGGAACGAAAATGGAGGGATGAGAGCCAGAGTAGAGATTTTGCGATAAACTAGAATTGGCTGTAAGGGAAGAACCTGAATTGAGCCAAAGTTGGAATGTATCCATCCGAGATGAGAGTGAAAGACAGTCAAATGACGGGACCTCCAGAGCTTGGTAAATACGAAAAAAATTGAATAAATTCAGAGAAAGTACCCAGGGACTCTGGGAAACGAAAACCCCTGATTAGTCCTTCTGTTGGGGAAACAACAGTGGAATATGTACTCATCTCTAGTCCCAATGTGTTCTAGATAAGTGGCGAAGCCTCGTATAAGCGAGAATAACCAGGAAAGCCTTATGGTGAGTTAGGGAAGCCCCCCACAAAGCCTAGCGACCTGCCTGGGAGGATGTCACTAAAACAAATACATGAGGGTCACTTCCCCACATCGGGAAAGCAACCCTCACTCTAAATAATACATTTTTACTGTTCTGATTAGCGTTGCTCAGTTAGAGGCTAAGCGACGCTATTTTTTTGTCTGTTAAAACAAGGATGAGCATAACAATTATTCTTCATCTTCATCCGGCACACCCACCTGCTTAAGATGAATATGTTTACGGCCTAGTGTAATCTCAAATTCATCTCCAGATTGCAAGCCCATTTTTTTGGTATAAGCAGAGCCAATCAAAAGATTACCATTAGATTGCACACTAATCTTGTAACTAGCTGAACGACCACCTCTTCCTTGTCCTTCGGTACTACTATCAAGCTCAATGCCCTCAGCGTCTATTAAAGCATTAAGAAACTTCATCATATTAACTCGCTCTATACCATTTTTGGTCTGGGTATAATAGCCGCAAGCTCTTGCTTTTTCTTCTTTGCTAAGGTCACCTAGCTCTTTAACTTTGTCTACTAACTCGGTTCCGGTTAGGGGTTTGTCTTGTGTCATTAACTTCAACAGTAATTTAAGTGAATAATAGGGTTGACAGAATGGTAACTAACTAAGAGGGTAGTAAAAATCAAAAAAATGATCAAGTTACTAACTATCTCTATAATTATTTTACACACAATTTGCAAAATTTATCTACCATTCCACAAGATCAATAATAATTCATTGTTCCCAATATTTCGACCCTAATCCCCAACAAATTTACATAAGTTTGACTTTGCTACCTTTTCTCTTTAGAAAAATGTTATAAATTCAACAGCAATCTATCATCGTCCTCTGATAATAACCGGAAAATATTGAGGATAATCAAGCAAATGAAACTAACAACTCGCAGTCATTATAGCGTTAAAGCCTTACTGGATCTAAGTTTACAGCCGAACTATGGACCAACATCAGTAAAAGCGATCGCCAAGCGACAAGATTTACCAGCACCATACTTAGAAAAATTACTGATTGAAATGCGTCGTAGTGGCCTAGTTAATTCACTCAGAGGATCGCGAGGTGGCTATCAATTAGCCCGCCAACCCAGTCAAATTTCTTTAGGGCAAATATTAGACGCAGTTGGGGAGACAATTGAGCCATTACCCCACTATAACCCCGATCTTGAGCAAGTAGAAGATTGGGTAACCTTTAGTCTTTGGAAACGACTCCATCAAAAGCTCAAAGAAGCCCTTTATAAGATAACTTTAGCGGATCTTTACTACGATGCCCGTAGTTGGAAAGCGTCCCTTGGAGAAGCAGTCAGTTTTATTGTCTAAGGAAACAATTCTTATGGTAAATTTACCCTCTTCTGTTGTACTTCGTGGAGGCTGTCACTGCGGTGCAGTGCGCTTTGAGGTCATTATTGAACAATGGGAAGCTATTGATTGTAACTGTTCTATTTGTCGCAAAAAAGGTTTTATTCATCTATTGGTTCCCCCCGAAAACTTTACCTTAATTCAAGGAGAACAATTGCTCACGACTTATACATTTAATACCCACATAGCACAACATACTTTCTGTTCGGTTTGTGGTATCCATTCCTTTTATCGTCCCCGTTCCCATCCAGGCTGGTTTGATGTTAATGTCAACTGTCTTGATGACGTGACCTTATCGGACTTTGAAATCAAGCCCTTTGATGGGCAAAACTGGGAAAAAAATGTCTCAAAAATTCAACAATCCCCTGGTAAAAATTAAGGATAACTCAACTGAGGATAAAGACCTAATTTGGATACAAATGCTACCATAATTGTTCTCATCTTTGCTGCCATTGTTGACTATCTTATAGCAGATCCTTGGGGGTGGTTACACCCTGTACAAGTGATGGGTTGGCTCATCTCAACCTATTCTAACTTTGTACTTTCTACTTGTCAGGGAAAAAGACAACGGCGTTTTGCTGGAGTTATTTTAGGATTAGGCTTAATTATTAGCAGTGGAATGATAGCATGGAGTCTCCATTTCCTTAGAGATCATCTCTATCCCTGGATAGGAATTTTTCTAGAAATTATTCTCTTAGCCAGTTGTTTTGCAGGACGTAGTTTAAGATTAGCAGCTCTTGATGTCTTGACCCCATTAAGGGAGGGAAATATTGACCTGGCCAGAAGCAAACTCGGTCAATATGTGGGCCGTGATACAGCCAATCTCTCCCCCGAAGAAATCTGGCGCGCTATCCTAGAAACGGTGTCAGAAAATGCCATTGATGGGGTTACAACCCCTTTATTTTATGCGATCGCAGGAGCCTTTTTTCCTGGGGTCGGTCCGGTTGCTTTACCCTTAGCTTATAAAGCAGCCAGTACCCTTGATTCCATGGTCGGTTATCGACAACAACCCTTTACTGATCTAGGCTGGTTTAGTGCAAAATTTGAAGATATTTTAACTTGGATTCCTTGTCGTCTCACTGTTCTAACCTTGGCTATCCTATCAGGAAAGCCTATCCTTGTTTTATCTATTTGTCGTCGAGATGCCCCTAAAGATCCTAGTCCTAACTCAGGATGGAGTGAGTGTATTTATGCTGCTATTTTAGGGGTTCAATTAGGCGGGAAAAATACTTATCAGGGAGTGATTAAACAAAAACCATTATTAGGAGATCCGCTCAATGCCATTACCCCTCAAACCATCGAAAACGCATTAAACTTAACCAGAATTTGCTGTTTACTCTGGCTAGGTTTGGGAATTAGTGGATTATGGTTATTGTCGTTTACAAGCTAACCAGTGGGTCACTGGTCACTGATAACTGATAACTAAGTTTCAGTTAAACAACTTTATTTACTCGAAAAAGTTTGAAAATAATCTCCCCTTCTCCCCACTCCCTGCTCCCTTGCAGCCTAAACAAGTAAGTTTTTGATCTACTGAGTTTAAGAGGGATTCAACCACTCTCCAAGAATGCCTAATTGATGTTTAGTTTCATCCATTGGTCTTTGTAGTGGTTTCAAAGCATTTTCGTACAGATCGATACGAACTTGTAATTGAGCAACTTCAATTTGTGCTTGCTGCCAGTTTTCTCTTTCTGCTTCCAATTGTTTCGTCTTTTGACATTGTTCTGTATCCATTTGTTTAATCATAGTCTGGATTTCTTCAACGCTATTGTATAGATTCTGAATTTCTGTTTCTAAGGTTTGCTGTTCGTAAACAGTTTTATTTTCCCATGTTTCCAATTGAAGAAGTATGGGGTCTAAATTAATACTTGGTGTTTGTCCATCAAAGTCCATCACTCCTTGACGACGACGTAAAACCCGTAGATGTTGTAGTAGAACTTCTTGTCTTTCTTTAAGATTACGTCTTTGACCAACCAAAGTTTCATCTAAAAATTCTTTTCTTTCCTGTTCTTCCGCCAGTTCGTTTTCTATATCTAAACGCTCAAAATCACCGGCATCAGTTAACTTATCTCGTAGTTCTTTAACCGTCTGACATTGCAGGGTCAATTCTTCTTCTTGATCATTGACAAAACGCACCAATTTCTCTAAATCTTCTTGTAGACTTTTTACCTTTTCTTCTAATTCTCCCAAGGGCATATTTTCCAGGGACACCAGATCGATTTTCCCTTCTGAGCCAATATCGCCCGTCCCGTTAGCAACTTGTTCTAAGGTTTGTTGTAAGTCTTGAATAACCTGTAAATTATCGTTAACCTTTTTTAAGCGGTCTTCTTTATTGCTAAGAATATTTTGTTGAACGCCACATTGAATCTTCGCTTTTTCAAGAGAAATTTGGGTTTCTTCTAAAGCCTGAAAACGGTTTTCAAGAATTTCTCCTTGTTGTTTTACTTCTCTGTTTTGGCGTTGCACTTGTGCTTTGAGGCTATCCCACTCTTGCCAAAACGGCTGGAAAATTGCTTGCTGTTCTTCTAACGCTTTTAGGGCTGCAGAAAAGGGTTTTTCTAAAGAGTCTAGGCCCTGAGAACTCTCAGAAATACGAATCACAAGTTGTTGAATTTTTTCGGCTTCTACCCCAGGTAATTGTAAGATCGGACCAAAACAACGCTGAAAATCCTCTAATTGTTGTTGAGTTTGATCAACTCGATCCCAAGCTGAATCAGCTTCCTGACGACGGCGTTCGATTTGAGAAAGCTCCTTTTCCACCTCCTCTAACTGTTCAAGACGAGCTTCCATTTCCGCTTCACGTCTGCCCAGCTCTTGACTTTGATAGGTGAGAGATTGTTTCCACTGTTCTATCTCTTCTTCTTGGTTTTTGAGCTTTTCGGAAAGCCGCGATAACTTTTGTAACTGTCTCACTAATTCCGGGGCCGCTGCTTCGGGTTCTCCCTGAACTTGACGATTATTGCCCAGATTCACCATCAAGAGAGTTCCTTCCCCCATCTGATCAAATTCGTCAAGGGCGATGACTTCTTCCCCAGGAACAGGACTCCAGGTTTGATCGTTATGTTGACAAGCTAAGAGTTTAATCTCTGTCCGATAACCACCAATAAAACCTCTTGTTTGTTTTTTGACTTCTGCAAGATATAGCACTAGCCACAATCCTCTCGATATTGCTGTTGTCTAGATTGTTAACATGGGGATAATGTCGAGGTAGTAATGCAATATTCAACAGTGTTAGTCCGCGTGATCACAAAATCGCCTCTCTGGCATTACCTGAATCTATTATTGTCACATATCCACACAACTTGATTAAAGAACTTATAAAAATGTTTACTATTTCGACCTATAAATTAGGGGATTAAGCCCCTTCCTTTGCGGCTTAAAGTCTAAACAACTAAGCTATAATTAAACTCTATAATTGTATCATAGATACACTGGGTTGAAACCCCATTTGCTCAACTACCAGCCGTTGAAAGGCTCCGAGGCAGGACATCGGTATAGATGGAGATTTAACCCGCATCTAACATAAGAATACCCAATTCGTGTAAATCATTATGCAGGGAACTTTAAATGAAATTGATATACGTAGCATCCTGCAATTGATCAAACTAGGACAACGAACAGGAGAGCTTTTGATCGAAGCAGATCAAACATCACTAGGGGAGGCATCGCTATTATACTCATCAGCAACTGAGAAGATTGACTCCCCCGGGATATTTTGGTTAGTTTTTTTTGTCAATGGGGAAATCGTTTATGCCACCCAAAGTCAAAATAGAGGGTGTCGTAGGCTGCGAGACTATTTATTTCGTTATCAGGTGAATATTGTTCCAGAAGACCTGGAAAAAATACAGAGAATCAGTCATAATGAAGCTGAATATGCGTATTTATGGCAATTAATTAAACAAAATCGCTTAACTCCAGATCAAGGAAAAAGTATCATACAACAAATGGTAAGAGAAACCCTCTTTGACTTACTCAGTTTAAGACAAGGAGCATTTGTCTTTGAAATGGGTTTAGCATTAGATCCACTTTTAATCAGTATAGAAATTGAGCCATTAGTCAGGGAAATGATGCAAGAGGTGCAACAGTGGAAACAATTACATCCTTACTTTGAGAGTCCCCAACAAGCATTAACTATTGCTGCACCACAACAATTACAAAATACCTTGCCGCAAAAAGCTTATGAACAATTATTGCACTGGGCTGATGGGAAAACTTCCCTGAGACGACTTTCCCGTCGCTTACAAAGGAATTTAGGAACCCTGGCACGGGGACTTTATCCTTATGTGGAAAGAGGATGGTTACACCCAGTCATGACCATATCCCCCTCA
The DNA here is from genome assembly GCF_030064895.1 of Crocosphaera sp. Classification (GTDB taxonomy): domain Bacteria; phylum Cyanobacteriota; class Cyanobacteriia; order Cyanobacteriales; family Microcystaceae; genus Crocosphaera. The sequence continues at coordinate 26,585 of NZ_JASJEB010000025.1, forward strand.
ATATCTAAGACAAAAAAACCATCAACAGAAGCCAAAAGTAGAAATAGCCCTCACGTAGTCTGTATCGATGACGATCTCTCCGTTAGCAAAACAGTAGAGAGTATTTTAAAGAAAAACGGTTATCAAATCTCCCTAATTACCGATCCTCTTCCAGGCTTAAGTCTAATCTTTGAACTAAAACCCGATGTCATTCTCTGTGACATTGCCATGCCAAAATTAGATGGCTATGAGATTTGTGCCATGCTCCGACACTCAAAAGTGTTTAAATATACACCAATCATGATGCTTACAGGAAAAGAAGGCTTTATCGATCGCATTAGAGCGCGTATGGTAGGAGCAACGGACTATCTCACCAAACCCTTCGGAGAACAAGAGTTATTGTTATTGATTGAAAAATATGTCACACCAAAAATGAGAAGTCGCTCTCACTAGAGAACCAAAAAAATTTCTCTGTTTGTCTTGTTGTTTTCTCAGAAAATTTGGGCAAATTAAGTATGTACACTTGGGGAAAAGAAGTGTTTTTTCAACCCTGTCCGTCCCGACGGAGTCTTATCAGTCCCCAACAATTCGGTTGAGTTTAAAGATTTTAGTTTCTCATTTATTCATTATGACTAAACAATCATCTATCAGCCAGAAAGTGAGTGATTTATCTAAATCCCCAGTCTATAGAGAAAACATTATGAGAGCAGTTTTACTGGTAGAAGATAGTCCAGCACAACAAAAAATGATTGCCAATATTCTCAAAAAGAATGGTTGGAAAGTAACAGTAGCAGAGGACGGTATTAAAGCCCTCAAAGAGATTGAAGAATCTAATCCGGATCTAATTGTCTTAGATATCGTCATGCCCAAGATGAATGGCTATGAAGTCTGTCGTCGTATTAAAACCAATCCTAGCACCCAAAATGTTCCTATTGTCATGTGTTCTTCTAAAGGAGAAGAATTTGATCGTTATTGGGGTATGAAACAAGGGGCAGATGCGTACATCGCTAAACCTTTTGAAGATGTTGAACTGATTGGCACAATTCAACAACTGCTACGTTAATAAACCCACTCTTATTGATAACATCGAACAAACTATGGTTGGGAATTTAGATTTAGATTTCGATCAAGACAAGCAGCAGGATATTTCCCCTGAACTTCAGGAATTAAAAACCCCTGAAGGCGAGCTATATTTACGGTTTCATCTGCCTTCAAAAGAAGAATTTGCCCTTCCGGCTATTGCCATTCGCGAAGTAATGCAGCAAAGTCCAGAACGTATCACTCCCATTCCTAATGCCTCTCCCTTACTCTTAGGAACTCTCAATTTGAGGGGACAAGTGATTTGGGTAGCGGACTTGGGACAATTTTTGGGCAACATTGTTCCTTTACGAACCGATCGCCCAGAAATTCCTGTGATTGCTGTAGAAGAACAAGACACCCTTTTAGGTTTAGCCATCGATCAGTTAGGTGATATGGAGTGGCTTGATATTGAACAATTACAAGCCCCCAATAATGTTGCCGATCACATTGCTCCCTATGTTCAAGGAGAATGGGTAAACCAAGACAATAGCAATCAAGTTTTAAGACTACTAGACCAAATTGCAATTTTACGCTCAGCCCGATGGGCGACATAAACGAATCATCTGAGGCAGAGATTCATTTACATAGATATACCTAATTGATAACCCTTAACTTAAAACCCATAACTGACCATATTTAACCCATAGGAGAAAGGCAATGACATCAGGGACCGACTACGCAAAATTGTATAATGAAGCCTATTCCGCTTACGGACAGGGAAACTTTGAACAGGCCGCTACCCTTATGGAACCAATGGTTGAGGCTTTCCCTGAAGATCCTGATGTTTTGTTATTACGGGGTCATATTTATTTCAGTTTAGGAAGATACGAAACTGCTTGTCAGCAATATCAATTGGTCATTAGTCGTAGCGATCGCCCCGATTTAGTAGACTGTGCTAAACAAGGATTGACACAAGCACAACAACTACTGGATCAGTCTGAGAATAATCATAACGGTAATAACCTGACTCAATCCTCTAATATCAGTTCTGGAGACATTGATATGGAAGAAAAATGGTCAGAGTCGGAATCCTCATCAGATGATTGGGGATCTCAAGATTTTGATCTCGATGCACTAGACTGGGATAGTACTATTTTTGATGACGAAGATTTAGGAGAACCCACTATTGGGCAACAAGGATCTCAAGGGAAACCTTTAGACAATAATCATCAGAATCATCAGGAGCAAGAAGTAAGCGGCTTTCAAATGGAAGTTGATCCTTTTAGCACCCTCAGCGAGGTTAAACCTTTTGATTCTCAAACTGATCTGGCTGACAGCGATGAATCCGACTCCGAAGACAATGATTGGTCCGATTTTGTTGACGAGGACTTTCCTGACTTTCCTTTTAGTGATGAACAAGGTTTAGAAACTGAAGCCATTACCAACTCAGTAATAGCAGACGACGAAGATAATACTTTTGTTGTCTCCTCCAATCTTAACCCTCCTTCTTTGGCCAACCGTGAGAACACAACCTCCTCACTGGACTCTGCTAATCATTGGTCTAATCATGCTGGTGAGGATACTCCCACTATTAAGGCCAATCCCGAAATGATGACATCTGGCCAAATCGAAGAACATAAGCAAGTATTAAATGAGCTTGATTCGTTTCAAGATGAGGCTTTAGAGGATTTATCTAATTTTGATTTCACAGAGATGAACGATCAGTTACCTGATTCTGGTCTCTTTAGCCAAGGGACAGAGAATTTGAGTGATAGTTTCGGGTTACAAACTGATAATCTCTTATCGGAACAAGAACCGGAAACGATTAATTGGGTCAAGTCTGATGATGGGGGTAATACCTCTTTGTCTGATAGTAGTCTCAAAGTAAACAAACCACAGGTAGAAACGGAACAAGGTTACTTCCGTTGGTTTTTCAATGCTCCTCTGAAATCAAAACCCTGGATAGCGGCCGGTAGCACGGGAGTTGCTTCTTTTATGGCTATTTTGTTGGTTAGTGGTTTCGCTTGGTTAATGTCTCCTAAACCAAAAGCTACTGAGGTAAAGGAAGAACGGCCGGCCACTGAACAAGTGAAACCATCGGAAGAGGGGGCGGAAGTTTCGTCGGAACCCAAAAAAGGTAATACTCTATTGTTACTGGCTTTAACGGGCGGTTTAGTCGGGTTTGGAGGGACTCTCCTTTTTGGCCTACTCAGTTCTTATCAACTAAAACGCACTATCGAGGATCTTCAGACCCAGTTCGATTCCATGTATGCTGGTGATTTCAATGTTAAGGCGACGGTTTACTCGGAAGATGAGTTAGGTCAGTTATCCCATAGTTTTAACCAACTTTCCAGTGTCATCCTCACTACCACCAAAGAGGCGCAACAACGGGCTGCGGAAATAGAACAAGCTAGAGAAGAACTGCAACGGCAGGTTATTCGCCTTCTGGATGATGTGGAAGGGGCAGCTAGAGGGGATTTAACTGTAGAAGCTGAAGTGACTGCCGACGTATTAGGGGCGGTTGCTGATGCCTTTAACTTGACTATTCATAATCTACGGGAAATTGTCGCCCAGGTGAAACGCACCGCTAAACAGGTTAATAAGAGTTCTACTGATAGTGAATTGTTCGCTCGGAATAATTCCCGTGACGCGCTACGGATGGCGGAAGAATTAGCTGTTACTTTGAACTCGGTTCAGGTGATGACGGAATCTATCCAACGGGTGGCAGAAAATGCCCGTGAAGCGGAGGAAGTTGCTCATACCTCCTCGGTAACTGCTCTGAAAGGGGGTGAAGCGGTAGAACGAACTGTGGCTGGTATTCTGCAAATTCGAGAAACTGTGTCTGAAACCACTCGTAAGGTAAAACGTTTAGCAGAAGCGTCTCAAGAAATTTCCAAAATTGTTGCTCTAATCTCTCAAATTGCTTCTAGAACCAATTTACTGGCTCTCAATGCTTCTATTCAAGCAGCTAGGGCAGGAGAAGCTGGACGAGGTTTCGCGATCGTAGCTGATGAAGTTCGTCAGTTGGCTGATCGTTCGGCAAAATCTTTGAAAGAAATTGAACAAATTGTACTGCAAATTCAAAGTGAAACTGGTTCGGTAATGACGGCGATGGAAGAGGGTATTCAACAGGTGATTGATGTGACGGATAGATCGGAACAAGCGAAACGTTCTCTAGAAGATATTATCGATGTTTCTAATCACATTAATACCTTGGTGCGATCGATTACTGGGGATACGGTTCAACAACAGGAAAATTCTAAGGCTGTGAGTCAAGTTATGCAGTCGGTGGAATTAACTGCTCAAGAAACTTCCCAAGAATCTCAACGGGTGGCTGGTTCTTTACAAAATTTGGTGGGTATTTCCCGTGATTTACTGTCTTCTGTGGAACGTTTCCATATTGAAGGGGCTGAAAAAGCCAAAAAATCTTAAGTTGAGTTCGGAGTTCGGAGTTCGGAGTTCGGAAAGTGGCTACGCTATGCTGTTACTGATAATTAAAATTGATTGCAATATAATTCACAAATAGCCTAAACTTTAGGTTGATATGTGTGTGTGGAGTGAAAAATTTATGAGTCGTGTTATCAGTAAGGTTCTATCCCCTGCTATGCAGTTTTGGTTACGTTCCCAAGTTGAGGAAGTGGAAACCCTAGATATTTCTATTCAAGGCAGCGATCGCCAAATTTTGAAAGGTCATGTTTCTGGGGTTACTTTAAATGGTAATCAAGCTATTTATCAAGGTTTACATTTAGGAGAAGTTCAATTAAAAGGGGAAAATATTCGTATTAATATTGGTCAAGTTTTACGAGGCAAACCTCTACAATTATTGGAGACTATTCGGGTATCTGGAGCGGTAGCAATTAGTAATCAAAATCTACAAGCTTCTATTTCATCTGCTTTATTAGGAGAAGGGTTTAAAGGGTTACTGGAAACTTTATTAGAACATCAAGGAATCTCAGAACCCTCTCGATTATTAGAAAGTTATGATATTGATTGGCACGGAGCTTATTTAGATAATAATTATTTTATTTTACAAGGAAATTTAACTCATAATGGTGTTACTAATCCTTTAAATATTAAAGCAAAATTAACTTTGATTCCTCCACAAACATTACAATTATCTGAAGTTGAAATTCAGGGTATTCCTGATATAAATAATCATAATGTTAAAGATTTTTCAGTGGATTTAGGTTCAGATGTTTCTATTAATTCCTTTCAGTTAGACACCGATAAATTAGTCTGTGAAGGAGAATTATTAATTCGCCCGTAATATCAGTGAACAGTTAGCAGTTAACAGTTAATTCAAGTAGGGTGGGTTAGACGACTATAATTTAGGTCATTTCATTTATCATTTAACATTTATCATTTATCATTCGTTTGGAAGTAGGCTTGAAACCTCTCCCAAACTTCTTTCTCCCTAAAGGGAGAGGCTTGAAACCAAAATATTCAATGTTCAATGTTCAATGTTCAATGTTTGGTCATAACGAGATGATAAGAATCCGTCGTAACCCACCAGAATCGAGTTTTTCGGTGTATTAGCGTGGCGTAATACACCCTACAATGATATATTAACCTAACCCTAATAATTCAGCGATCACAGGTAATAATTCATTACATCCTTCCACTAATTTTGTCGCATGGGGTAAGTTTTTTCCAATTCCAATTAAGGCATTTTTAGAAAGTTTTGCATATTTTTTCAACTTACTATCTTCTGGTTTATTAGCTGCTTCTGCCAAACTTTCAACAGCTTCTAATGCGTCTTTTTGGTTTTCATTATCAAGATTTTCGTCAGTTTCTATTAGGGTTTTTAATTGACTTAATAGCTCTTTTATGCTATGAATTTGTTCATTTTTTTGATCAGGTAATTGTTGAATTAGGTTATTAATCTTACCGCTCATTTCTCGTAAATTTGCATTAGAATTAGTTAAAGTAACATCTCCACCTGCGGTAATATTTTGGCTATTGTCTGGACTGTTATTCATAGCTTTATTATCGATAATATTGGTTAATTTGGGTTGATTGGTTAAAGCTAGTTTAGCAATTTCTGTAAGATTTTTATTGTATTCTTTCATTTCTTTTTTAGATTTTTCTGCTGCTTCCAATAAAACAGTTTTTTTAACCGCTTCTAATCTCATTTCATAAGCTTCATTAAATTGATGTTCAATGTTTCCTTTATCAGCATCTTTGGGAACTTCCACAGTAACCACTACATCTTTACCTTTTTTCTCAATACCTTGGATAGAATCATAAGTAATTTCGGGATTTTCTGCCATGATTTTTTGAAAGGCAATTTTAAAAGCTTCGGAATTAACCCCATTACGTAATAATAACTGTACTGTCTCCATAATTTTACTGTACAGTTGTTCAAAATCTCCTGGTTGAAACACTTTATCAGGATCGTGGGGATGCCTATCTCTATTGCCGTTTTTATCTGGTTTTTCTAACAAGAAAACATACTGACAATCTACATTATCTAAAATAGTTGTTTTATCAATATTCCAAGCTTCTAAACAAGCTCCTGTTAAATTACATCTGGTAAAATTTGTTTGTAATGCGGAAACTTCTGTTAAGTTTGCCCATTCTAAATTAGTGGCTCTTAATGATGCTTCACTGAGATCGCATTGTTTTAAATTTGCTTTATTTAAGTTAGCTCCATCCAAGTTTGCACCCCGTAAATCATCATTTTGATAGTTCTCTTTGTAGCCATCTCCTGTTATTAATAAGTCTCTGACACGGGGTTGCCTAAGAAGTGTTTTCCCTGGACGAATACGATCTAATTTTTGGGTGTTTTTAAAACAAGTACGGATTAAAATAGCGTCTCGAAAGTCTGTACTTTTTAGTCTAGCTTTGGTGAAGTTAGCATCAGTAAGATCAGCATTTTTAAAGGTTGTGCCGCCGGTTGCAGCAAAAGCAACCGCAAAGTTTCTTATCCAAGCATCTCTAGGATCTCCTTTGATGGCACGATAAGCAATATATAGCAATAGACAGGCTAGTTAGGACACATAAATTATATTTTAAGGGAACAGGGAACAGGGAACAGGGAACAGAAAAATGTCCTAATAGCTTTGGCGACTGCTATAAAAGGCAAATAGGGTTAACGCTGTGGCTATGGCTACGGCTATGAATCTGTATACGGCTATGGCTCCGTATACGGCTCCGGCGAAAGCTACGACTCCGACTAAGGCTCCATATAAAGCGGAAGCTACGGCGAAAGCTACGGCGAAAGTTACGGCTCCGACCAAGACTACTGCTGCTGTGAAGACTCCAGCAAAGGCTATCCCTACGGCGAAAGGTATAGTGACGGTGAAAGTTATGCCTACGGGGAAGGCTATGGCGAAGGCTATGGCTACAGCTACTAGCCCCCCCCATAGTCCACGAAAGTAACTAAAAATACAAAAAATAAGCAGTCCCAGTAAATTAGTCCATCCTGCCACTTGGTTTTCGACACTGGAGCTATAAATATCAGTAACCAAACCTCCAAGAACAGTGGAAAAGAAGCTAGATAGCCCAATAAACAGGAATACCACCAATAATAATCCTATCATCCAGCGTTTTTGTAGCCCTGCCGTTGCCCCTGCAAAGTTTGTCCCTATAAGGGTTGCTCCTTTAAAGTTTGCACCTCGGATATCACAGTTACTAAAGTTTGCACCTGATAAGTTTTGTCCAGTAAAGTTTTGTCCCCTCAGTTTTTGCCCTGAGAAGTCTCGTTGTCCATTTTTATAATTGTTTATAACTGTTGATGCTTTCATAATAGTTTCTAGGTAGGGGCGAACGGCCGTTCGCCCCTACAGGGTTAATTATGGGGGTTGAGAGAGACAAGAAAGGGAACAGTTTTAAACATTATGGCTCGATTATAAACAATAATTTTTTTCTAAAACGTTCAAAATACAAATTCTCCCCACACTCCCCACTCCTCCCACCCTTCCCACACTCCCCACACACACACCAAACACGGAAAACTTGGCAAAGGACTCCTTACAGGGGACAATAGATAACAGTGACTATTGAAAATTTATTTATTTCTACTTCGTGGATAATATTCGTACTGTTTCTGATACCAAGCGTAAATTTTATGGCTATCACACCCGGCCCATAAACTCCATTTATCGGCGGTTTGTAGAAGAATTGCTGGTAGAAATGCACCTCCTGTCCGTCAACATCGATTTTCGCTACGATCCCATCTATGCTTTAGGTGTTGTTACCTCTTTTCAACGTTTTATGCAGGGGTACAGTCCCGAAAGCGATAAAGCTTCTATTTTTAACGGCCTATGTCAAGCAGTTGATGATAGTAGTGATAAGTATCATCAAGAAGCTGAGGCTATCTTAAACGAAGCTAAAGGACTGCCTATTGCTGATTTTAAAGACAAACTCACCCATGTTACCGATGTCCAAGCAGGAGAAGGTATTTTATGGGGAACCTTTGGGTCGATCGCAGCTAACCCCAAATTTAAGTATAGTCGTTTATTTGCCATCGGTTTATACACCTTATTGATGGAAATTGACGCTGATCTCGTCAAAGATGAGGAAAAACGCACTGAAACCATTACACAGATTTCCGAAGGTCTCAAATTTTCCTCAGAAAAACTACAAAAGGATCTCGATATCTATCGTGGTAACCTCGACAAAATGCAGCAGTTATTAACGGTTATAGAAGATACCTTAGAAGCTGATCGCAAAAAACGCGCTTCAACTGAAGCAGAAAAAACAGCAGAACTTCTTGAGAAAAAAGAAACTCCAGAAACTCAAGAATCAGAAACTAGCAATTGAAAAACCGCTAATTCTCTCCTGGGGAGGGAGTGTGGAAAATGTGGAAAGAATAAAAACAAAATTAATATTTTTCCCCCCATCTCCCAGTCTCCCAGTCCCCCCATCTCCCAGTCCCCCCGTCTCCCCATCTCCCAGTCTCCCCATCTGCCAGTCTCCCCATCTGCCAGTCTCCCAGTCCCCCCATCTCCCAGTCCCCCAGTCCCCCCATCTCCCAGTCCCCCCATCTCCCAGTCCCCCCGTCTCCCAAGTCTCCCCATCTCCCCTATCTTTCAAAAGTTAGGGGCAGCTAACTTATGACCTCTTAGAAATTCCCAATCAAAAAAAATCTGGCATAATTAACGATGAGAAACTAGATATGGTTAGAGTCATCTGTGAAATTGCCTTTCTTCTCCAAACCAACCCTCAAAGACCCTACACCGGGTTTAGGAACCTTCGGGGGCGTTTACACACCTTCCATTCTCACCATCCTGGGCGTAATCATGTACTTACGCTTCGGTTGGGTAGTAGGGAATGCGGGTTTAATTGGAACCGCCTTAATTGTTATTTTAGCTAATGCTATCACCTTTTTAACCGCTCTTTCTGTTTGTGCGATCGCTACGGACCGTGTGGTCAGGACAGGAGGGGCTTATTATATGATTAGTCGTTCTCTGGGTGTGGAAACTGGAGGGGCAGTAGGTATCCCTCTCTATTTTGCTCAAGCCTTATCCGTAGCCCTATACACCATCGGTTTTGCGGAAAGTGTGGTAACAGCTTTTCCTCAATATAACCTCAATCAACTCTATATTGCCTTAATAGTTACCGTTGGGGTAGGAATATTAGCCTTTGCTTCGGCAGATATCGCCATCAAAGCGCAATACTTTATTATGGGAGCGATTATTCTCTCCTTATTATCCTTCTATTTTGGACATCCTGTAGAAGAGACTTCCATTGAACTCTGGGGGGTAACAGACAAAGAACCCTTTTGGACGGTATTTGCTGTATTTTTTCCGGCGGTAACAGGGATCATGGCCGGGGTGAATATGTCGGGTGATCTACGTGATCCTATTAAAGCCTTACCTACGGGAACTTTAGCCGCCGTTGGTACGGGATTTGTCATTTATATTACTTTACCTCTTTTTTTAGCGATGCGGGCTGATACTAGCACCTTGATCGCAGAACCTTTCATCATGGAAAAGATGGCGGTTTGGGGGCCAGCTATTTCTTTAGGGGTTTGGGGGGCAACCCTCAGTAGTGCTATTGGCAGTATTTTAGGGGCCCCACGTATTCTGCAAGCGTTGGCCAGAGACGGTATTTTACCCCCCTGGATGCGCTTTTTAGGCCAAGGGAGTGGGTTTAAGGATGAACCGAGAATAGGCACTTTAGTCACCTTTACTGTGGCGATCGCGGCTGTTTTTATTGGGGACTTAAATTTAATTGCCCCGGTATTGACGATGTTTTTCTTAACCACTTATCTGGTGTTAAATATTTCGGCCGGGTTAGAAGGGTTGTTAAATAGTCCTTCTTTTCGTCCATCTTTTCGGGTACATTGGGCTTTATCTTGGTTAGGGGCGATCGGTTGTTTAGGGGTGATGTTTCTCATCGATCCTGTAGCAACTTGTGTGGCAGGAATTGTTGTTATTGCTATCTATTTCTGGGTTCGTCAACGGGAGTTGATGGTGACTTGGGGGGATGTAAGACGGGGTATTTGGATGGCTTTATTGCGGATGGCCGTTTTACAAATGGATCGTCAGACTGATGATACGAAAAATTGGCGGCCTCAATTTTTGGTGTTGTCTGGGGCCCCACGCAAACGCTGGCCGTTGATCCAGTTAGCACAAGCTTTAACCCATAATCGAGGGTTAATTACTGTGTCGAGTGTTTTGCCCGAAGGATCACGAGATGTTGCTAGTCAAGCTGTTTTAGAAAGGCGCATTCGGGACTATTTGGAACGTCATGGGGTAGAAGCTTTAGTGAGATTAATTACGGCCCCGGATCCTTTTGATGGGGCAGAAAGACTGGTGGAAACCTACGGTTTAGGATCCATTGTTCCTAATACCATCTTACTGGGAGATTCTCAGCAAATGATTCACCGCGATCGCTATTGTCAAATGATCGCTAATCTTTATAAGGCAAAACGCAATGTGATTGTTTTGCGAGAAAATCCTAATTTACCTTATGATCCCTGGAATGAGTCGAAAAGCCGCCGTTTTCGCATCGATGTTTGGTGGAGTGGAGGAATACAAGGTAATGGTAGTTTAATGCTGATTTTGGCTTATTTGCTCCATTCTAATCCTAAGTGGCAAAAGGGCGAGATTCATCTTAAGTTAGTGGTAATGGATGAGAGTGCTGTTAGTGAGGCACAAAATAATTTAGATAAATTAGTCGAAGATTTACGTATTGATGCTGTATCTGAGATTATTGTAGCTGATGGACGTACTTTTGCTACTATTCTTAAACAGTCATCAAAAGGGGCCGATTTTATCTTTTTGGGAATGCCTTCTCCTACTGAGGATAAGTTGTTTGTTACTAACTACGAAAAACTACAACAATGGACTCAAGATTTACCAACTACTGTCTTTGTTTTAGCTGCATCTGAGTTTAATTTTCAGGAAGTATTGGGGGAAAATTGAAGCGGTTATCTGTTATCAGTTAACAGTTAATAATTAATTACTTAGTTTACAATTTTCTCTGAGTAAAGATAATGCTAGTTCAAAACTATTTGGTTGGGTTTGTACGGTATACGCTTCTCTTTCTAAGTCTCTTCGATGAGTATCAGTATAGCCTTGAAAAAATGGACGCGCTTGATTCATTGGGTTTAGGGTTAATCCTAATGTTGTTATTTGTCCATTTCCTGCACAAACTTGTGACGCATGAACCGATTCATGAATAAGAGTCGGTAGGGCAATATTAAGATCGAAAACGACAGGATTAATCCATATTTTTTTTGTGCTAACTTGTAAGAGTCCATAAGCACCTCTTTTTGGTGGTAAGGCAATAATGACCTCAAATCCTGCTGTTTCTAATTCTTGTTTTAATTGATTAAATTGTTGATTTTTTTTACTATTTTGAGCAATTATTTGACTATTTTTAATAACTTCAACAATACTTTTTGGTGGATTAGTTGATGATTGATTATCAATATTTAAAGATAGTAATACCAAGGAATTCAAAAGTAATTGAAACATCGATAGTTTGACTCTCCTAAAATTATATTTCGTTAATACATCATAACAATTTAAAATCAAAAAGAGTTAATCATCAATAGCTAAGAGGTTATACTCTAATAAACTAGAAATTACTTAATATATTGATTACTAAATGATAATTATGATTCGCAAAAACAGAAGCTAAGGGAACATTTATCTTAATATGGAAAATTATAAATCATTCGAGAATAGTGATTTTGGGATCATACTAATTCCTTGAGTACATTAATAAAATTTCTCACCTCAAGTTAACCACTATGCAACTTTAAAAAGTGGTTTAATACTGGGTAAAGGTTTATTTTCTTCAATTAAAGATTCAGTTAATAATTCTAGCACTTCCTGGGCATTTTCAAAGGCTTCTTGATACGTTTCACCATGAGTAACTGGTTGCATTACATCCTCAAATTCGGGTAAAAATACAACAAAACAGTTATCTTCATTTGACCATTGAATAACAATTGTATATTTCATAATTAATTGTCCTCTTGATTAAGTTGTTTTAAGGCTAAAAGTGCTTCGGTAACTTGTTTTTCAAGATAAGGTTTAGCGTCATTACTATCTTTTCCTGCAATAATAATAGATTGAGAGAGTTTAGGATTTGTCTATTTACTATGACTTCCTTTGGCAGGTTTAACAGTAAATCCTACTTTTTTTAATATTTTCTTTAATTCTCTAATCTTCTTGGGCATTTTTTCTAAACATTGGATTGCCTTTTTTTAAGATTATAGCGGTTCTTGATCATAATAGTGTTGAATTGGCTAGTCAAAATATACCTAATTTATTATTCTGTGATAATTATTAACAAGATTTTCAATACTATTTAATAACTTTTCTTGTGTCCAATTAAAAGATAAAGAAGCCGCGATCGCAGCTCCTCCAGCACCCACACCCTCTTTAACATAACCCTGTTCATACATTTTTAATTGTTGATAAGAAGAGTTAGAAAAATTTAGTTTACTTGCTAATAAAGGAACTGTCCCAATAGAATCAGCTAAACCGACAGTATCCCCTGTCAAATCTTCTGCTACCCAACGAGTTGTCCCCACAATAATATTATCTAAATTAGCCTTATATTGAGATGTATTAATAATGGTTTTAATTAAAGCATAAACCGCTAACATTTGGGTACCACCTGCTAACATTACTCCTGTTTTTCTACTCGCACTAATAGCCATTCCTGCTACTACAATTTGCATGGGATCACATACAGCAGCGACTAATTGAAAAGGATTAATAGGTTGAAAAAAATTATAATATCCAGAATTTTTTAACCCTTTTTTGACAATCAATTCTTTTTGTTCATGATTACAATTAGGATGACTACTATTAACTTTTCCGTTGGAATCAATACCTAATCCTGTTAAAATTGCTAAAGCTGTTGTTGTTCCACCAACTACACATTCACTGATAATTAAATAATTATTTGTTGCATTTTTAGACAAATTTTGTCCCCAGTTTAATCCTTGTTGAAATAAATCATAAACTAAGGATATTGGCAAGGCTTTTCCTGTGGTTAAACATTGTGCAGGTTGTCCTTTTAAATCAATATAAGAAACAGCAGGAGGTATAGGTAAACCAGCATTAAATAAATGAATGGGGATATTGCAATCTTCTATAACTGCACGAGTAATAAACACAGGAGAAACTCCTTGATGTAAAGGAGGTAACTGATATTTATAAGAAGATCGTACCCCATTAATTAAAAATTCTGCATCGGCGATCGCAGTATATTTTCGTGATTCTGGAGTCGCCCCTGCTGCCGAAATACCAGGAATTAAACCGGTATCAGTAAAGCCTAAAATACAAGCAAAAATGGGTAAATATCCTTGATAGTTTTTAACCCATTTTTGTCCTAGTAATTGATTCGTATATATGCGAAACATCAGTTTTTTCAGTTATCAGTTATCAGTGATCGGTGATCAGTTTTTAGTTGTTGACACTTTCTTCTTCTTGATGAAGATTGCAATAATAGCACTCACAGATTTATTATATTGATGGGTTATGCAATTGAGAGATGGGTTAATTATCCATTATCAATTATCCATTATCAATTATCCATTATTGAAGCGTGAAAGTATTAGTTGTTGGCAATGGAGGGCGCGAACACGCCCTAGTTTGGAAACTACTTCAGTCCCCTCAAGTTGAGCAGTGTTTTTGTACTCCTGGTAATGGAGGCACTGCTTTGTTGGAAAAATGCGAAAACCTCCCTTATTCCGTGGATGACTTTGCTAAGATTGCTGAGTCTGTGCAGAAACATAAAATTGATCTCGTGGTCGTGGGGCCAGAAGTTCCCTTGGCCAAAGGGATCACTGATTATTTACAACGCTACAATGTTAAGGTGTTTGGACCAACTCAGGATGGTGCGCAAATCGAGTCCAGTAAGTCTTGGGCAAAAAAATTGATGGCCTCTGCTGGTATTGCGATCGCCGAAGGGAAAACTTTTAAAGATCCAGATGCAGCTAAGACTTATATTGCTAAACAAGGGGCCCCGATTGTAGTCAAAGCAGATAAGTTAGCTGCCGGAAAAGGGGTTATTGTTGCTCAAACGGTGGAAGAAGCGCAAGCTGCAGTAGATGAGTTAATAGAAACAGGGTTCTCTTCCCTGGTGGTCGAAGAATTTTTAGAAGGGGAAGAGGTGTCTATTTTAGCTGTTACCGATGGGAAAACGGTACGGCCTTTACTTCCTGCACAGGATCATAAACGCATTGGAGAAGGGGACACTGGCCCGAATACGGGGGGAATGGGGGTTTATGCACCGGCACCCATCGCTACTCCTGAGTTATTAGAAAGGGTACAAACTGAGATTTTAGAAGCTACTGTGTCTGCTTTGCGTCAACAGGGGATTCATTATTGTGGGGTACTCTATGCTGGTTTGATGGTGACTCCAGAGGGTGATCCCAAGGTTCTAGAATATAATTGTCGCTTTGGTGATCCCGAAACTCAAGCGGTGTTACCTCTATTGGAAACGCCCTTGGATGAGTTATTGATGGCCTGTATCGAAGGCCGTTTAGCAGAGTTTCCCCCTTTACAATGGTATGACGGTAGTGCTGTGTGTGTGGTAGCTGCTTCTGAAGGATATCCTGGAATTTATGAGAAGGGAAAAGTCATTACAGGTATAACGGAAGCGGAAAACTTAGGATCAACAGTATTTCAAGCAGGAACTAAGTTAAACGGTGATAAACTCTTGACTGACGGGGGACGAGTATTAGGAGTTACATCTACGGGAAAAGATTTTCAAACTGCGATCGAAAAGGTTTATGGTTGTATCGAAGCTATTGATTTTCCTGGTATATATTATCGTCGTGATATTGGCCATCGCGTTCGTTAATCATTTCAGATTTATTTCATTGGAGGGGGTTGATGCTGCTCCCAAAAACCTACCTAATATTCCCTAAAATTACTTATATTAGTATCTAAATTTCATAAATAAGTAGGTTATTGTGTTTAAAACCCTA
>NZ_JASJEB010000173.1 GCF_030064895.1 Crocosphaera sp.
CATTGGGAATCTGTTATATCTGACGGATAAGAACGTCTCTTCATAAAACTGTCATAAAAACTTATTCCATAGTTTTATAACCACAAATCTGTGCCGCCTAATTTCTTTATCTTTTCTTTACAAACAGTCTCTTAGACTTAAGGCCAGAATTGATCGAAAGACAGTATCAAGAACTATCAATTCAAAAACAATTTGCCGAAAAAGTTAACGCCAAAGTTGAAAAACTAACCCAAGACTTGATTGATAAAATTCTTGAGAAAGAAGATATTTCTAACGCTCCAGAAAGTTTAGAAAAAATTCAGCAACAATGTCTACGGTTAGAAATGGGTGAGTATAATGTTAACCGTCGCTTACGTCGTTTAAAATCTCAAGCTGCTGATTTAGGTTATTATCTCTTTCTTAATAATGAGACAATGACTTTCCCTAATAAGACAGAACAAGAAGTCTATGCAGGGGAACTTTACTCCCAATTTAAACGCATTTTACGATGGACCACAGACCATACCAGGACAGAAAGATGTGGTTTGTTTGGTTGGGGAAGAAAAAAAGTTAAATACACCAAACAACACAGTCAACAGGTGAAAGATTATCAAAAAGTTGATACCAGTGCGGATGTTGTGGTTAAAAAAGAAGGTGAGTTACGGGAAGCTGGTTTTGATGTTTATATTTTCCAACGAACCCCTAAAGGATTTTTTACCGACGAAGGCATAAGTTTGAGTTCCGTGATCGATCGCTGTGACTATAATGAAGCGTTCCGTCGTCATTGTGCAGTCTTCCTCCCGGTTTACGAGGAATCTTTAACAGGGATGCGAGTGTTGACCAAATACACCATTTTTAAACGTCCCCTCAAAGCGATGAACCCCACCATTTTACCCCGTTTAACGGTGGTGGAATCCTTGTCTTATCGCACCAGTTGGGAAAAAGCGTTGTTAGGAGAACTGGTCAATACCATTAATCTCGCCCCTGGAGAACAGCGTACCATTACTTTAACCAAGAAATTTACCCAAGAAACGACAATCAGTAAGTCCAGTACCTCTATTTTTGATATTACCCAATCTGATAGCTCAGATTTGGCCTCAGAAATGGAAGATACCACCCGTCGTGAGAAGGAAAATTCAAGTAAGATGGAGGTGAGTACCTCGGTTTCAGGGGGTTGGGGTCCCGTGAGTGCGCAGGCCAGTGCTAGTGCCGGAACCAGTAATTCTCTGAAAGATTTTAACCAAGCGATTAATAAAACGGCTAAAAAAGCGGCACAGTCTTTGAGTCAGCAGAATAAGCAGGAGGTGAGTACCTCTTCTACGGCCAAGACGACGGTGGAAACAGAAGATAAAACCGAGGCCACGGTGAAGAATATTAATGAGGGACGGGCGTTAAATTTGATGTTCTACCGCATCAATAATAAGTTCAAAGGTGGGCTATATCTGGATAATCTGGAGTTTGAGGTTATTCCTAGTCTGGAAAGCATTGATGGTAGTGGGGTTTATGAGGCGCGTCGCTATAGTTTGAGTGAGTTGAGTAAGGTGGTGAATGAGTTTCAAGCGAATCATTTGCCTTTTGATGTGGAGGATAAGCATAAGGTAACTTCACAGGCCATTGAAACCATTAATAACCTGTTACACAAGGAATATCAGGAACCTCTGAAAACAGGTCAACTTTCAACCCCTGCGACAGAAAATGGGGTAGACAAGGACGTGGTTGCGCGGGTGAATGCGATCGCCGAATGGTTACGCAGTGTCACTATCGACAGTCAGGAACCCCTAGAACCCCAAGATTTGATTATTACGTCTCCGGGTCTTTATTTGGATACCATTGTTAGTGCTAACCCCAGTACGGAACCTTATTCGGAAGCTTACTTTTCACGGGATCTTTGGTTCGCGGATGACATTCGAGAACCATGTCTAAACTAATCAATCTCGTTATACTGACAAGGATTTATTAGTTTTAGAGAGAAAAAAGCATGAAGCTGCGAGATTACGATTCAGACTGTCATACAAAGTGTAATTTCGGTGATAAAAGGTTAACAGACAGAGCATTATACATTCAAGACCATTTAAGAGTAAAATATGGTCAGCCTCTCTCAAAAGTTTTTAAGAATGCTAGTGATCTTAAAAGAACTTATGAGTTTTTAGCCAATTCAAAAACTTCATTTCAACTTGTGACCGAACCCTCTCATTATCAAACAGCAAATTTGGTTAAAAATTTACCGATAATTTTGTCGGTTGGAGATACTTCATTTCTCGATTATAAGAACATAAAAGTTAAACGAGAAGAGTATGGTCCTACTGGAAATGGAGGCAATGGATTAATTCTACATACGAGTTTAGCCGTCGATCCAGATTATGGTCAGCCATTAGGAATCTTATGGGAAAAAGTTTGGAAAAGAGAGAAGCTAGAGAAAGGCAAAAAGACAAAAAGAACAAGACCCTTTGAAGAAAAAGAATCTTATAAATGGGTAGAAGCTATCAAAAATATTCCTGACATTTTGCAAAAAACTTCCTCAATTAAGTTGCCAAAAATTATTCATATTTTTGACAGAGAAGGAGATATTGCCGAAGTATTTGAAGAAGTGCAAAACCTTGAGAAAGCTGGACTATTAGTCCGTGCAACTCATAATAGAGTAATAGGCGATGAGCCAAATTATCTTTGGGATTATATGAGGAAACAGGCAGTTCAGTTTTGTTTTGAATTGGAGATTTCTCCTCATGAGACAAGAAAGAAAAGGACTGGAGTTTTTGAGGTAAGATTTTGTCCAGTTAAGTTACGTTCACCACAGCGATTAAAGGAATCAGATGGCTTTAATGTTTATGCTGTTTATGCAACTGAAATTAATGTCCCTGAAGGAGAAGAAGCGATTTCTTGGATGTTACTAACGACTGAAAAAGTTGAGAGTATTTCAGAATTACCGTTTTATGGAGAGGATGGTTGGAATTAATGTCTTTATGTGAAGGATGGGAATTGAGAGAAACCTTTTAAAATAAAAGTTATGTTAAATAGAGACATAAGTGATTCTATAATTGGGACAACGGTTCGCGAATGTCATCCGCGATTTAATTTAAAAGCAAATAGTATTTATGGTTAAAAAACAAAGAAATAAACAAAAAACTCAAGAAATAGACTATCCAAACAATATTTCTAAATTAATCGCTATCTATCAGCAACAAATTAATGATATCATGGAATCTGGAGAGGTAGCTCCCCCTGGCTGTTGGATTGTTCGTTATCAAGCTAGAGGACGGAAAGCACGTTATTGGTACTATAAGTTACATTCAACTGAAAGGATTTTTTCCACCGGTGATCCAGACATAAATAGCAAATACAAACATTTAGGAAAAGCTGGTAGTCCTGCTTATTTGGATGCCGTAGCATCGGTTCTCCGTCGCGCCCAAATCGAAGGATTAGAAAGGGCTATCCAAACTTTGAAATCGGGACTCATTGATCTAGCTGATCAAATGGAAAGAAACCAGAAAAAGTAGTCATTTGGTTCTCGAATGTCGTTCGCGAACCAAAGATCCCGTGAAAAGTAAGATTCGGAAGAAATGCGCCGACAAGAGGTTCGCTATCGGGCCGCGGAAGTGTTTGCCAAACAAGCGGAAGGGTTGTATCAGCAAGCGTTGGCTTCTCGTTTGAGTGGTTCTGCGGGTAACTGTTTAACCCGTTTGTGGACGGATGCAACGAACCATGAGATTCGCTTGAGTTTGAAGCAACCGTTATTCCCTGGTAAGTGGCAAGTTTTGGTGGATGGTAAGAAGGAAGGGGCGTTAAGTCAGGAGATGAATGGACAAAGCATGGTGTCCTATACCTGGGATGATAACCCCGACTGGTTCCAGGATGAAGCGTTGATGCAGCATATTATGTTGCGGGAAGAGGAGTCCGGTGCGATCGTTCGTTTCTTGTAAACGGACTGAGTTAATAAGGTTGTGGTGGGCAATGCCCACCCTACATCTAACGGGAGGAAAAAGTTATGTCTAGAACTATAATTCCATATCTAGCTTGGATAGCTCACCAAATTTCAGAGATATGTCAGAAATTACCCTTACCTGTGAATTATTTAACCAAAATACCCGGAGGATGGGAAGGTTGGCTACAGGTACAGATGTACAGTAGTTTTGACCAGGGCAACAATCAGAATGGTCTTTACTCTAATATACAAAGAGAGGAGAATCTATATTATTCAAATTCGTTACGGGCTGATTTAACTTTGTGGCATAATCAATTCCCCCCTACTGTGATAGAAATTAAAGTTGAAACACGAAGCCAAATAGACCCATCAAAGCTTAAACAAGCTCTCATCAAAGACGCAGGCAAACTTCTTACTGTGAACATCAAGGAACCATATAACATAATGCAAGTTTTGGTGGGTTGTAAGAATGTAATAAAAGTAGCGAAGACACTTAAAGGTCCTACAGACGAACAAATGAAAACAGCTATTAAACAGCTTTTGCCGAATGGAACGCAAACAATACCTTTATTGATTTCAAACCGAATACCACGACTTAACAACTACTTTGAAAAATGCCTTCATCCTGTGTCTTTTTTTGATGACACAGGTAATTTCTCTTTGTTGATTTACGCAAAAAAAATTGGCGATGGAGATGTTGATTGTATAGTAAATAATAACGACAGACAAAATGACGAAGATGATACAATCGAGATGATTGATGGTGACGATGAGAAGCGTTCCCTTTCTTGGCGAAGCAGTCGAGCAGATAGTTGTTCCATAGGATATCATAAATAGTATAGGTTGTAAGTATTAATTAACACTTATTTCCTCAACCATTCAACTAAATAATCTTGAGTTTTAAAGTCTAACAAATCCTCACCCAAACTTTCTAATTGTTCAACAGATAATCCTTTGTAAAAGGTTTTTGTATTCACAAGTTTTCTTGATATTGAGAGAGGATAGATTGTAATAATTTAGGAGAAACAAAAAAACTGGTTTCTTGTAATTGGTTAACTTTAGTAGGTAAATCAATGAGATTATTTCTAGCTGCATCAAGAAGAATTCCTAATAAACCAATAATTTTTAATCCTCTTTGAGTAGCTATAGTTCTCGCTAATTTATCATCAAGTATCAGTAAATTAGCGTTCATTTCTTCTGCTAAAATAATCCCTTCTCGTTCTCCTTTATCTAATTGAGCAAGTTGTGAATCTGAAGCATTCATGATGTTTCTAATAACTAACCAATCAGGATGATTTTGTATCCACTTTTTAACTACTTTCGGGGTAGCTTCTGCTTGTAGTTCTTGATAAACAGCTTGAGGAATAATTACCTTTTCATATAAAATTGGTAACACTTCTATACAATCGATTAAGATCAAATAACAAAGAGGAGACGTATCAGAAATAATAATCATTGTTGTCTTAATTCCTGAAGTGTCCTTAAATCTTTTTCCAGTTCTTCATCATCATAATTAAGATAAATTCCTGCTTCTTTAAGAAATTGATGGATTTCTAAACGAGAGGGTAGCTTTAAAATTTTACCTAATTCTGCGGTACTAATCAATTGATTTTGATAAGCTTCTAAAGCTAAATTGGTTATCATTTTCTGAGATAAACTCCCCCATTTTTTCTCCATTCTAGTTTGGATCTCGTCAGGTAGTTCAATAATAATTTGCATGGGTTTTTCCTACTATTTACAGTTAAAAAACTTACGGTATAAAAATTCGTCTGGTTCCTAGATAATTCTCGACATAAAGTGTGATTTTAACATCCTATTTTAGTGAAAAAAAGGATTAATCAACCATTACTTTTTCAACCATTGAACTAAATCATCTTGAGTTTCAAAATCTAACAAATCCTCTCCTAAACTTTCTAATTGCTCAACAGATAATCCTTGAATTTGTTCAGTTAAAGAAACAGGAATTTCTCTAAAGCGACGTTTAAGTTGGCGTAAGACTATATTAACAGCTTCTTCCTGTCTTCCTTCTCCCCAAGCTTCCTGATAAAATCGAGTTTTCTTTAAATCACTTAATTCAAACATAGCTGTAATTTCCTCCCTAGTTTGTTGTGGAAATTTGTAAACAATAATTGTTTCAATCAGAGCAATTAATTGCTGTTGAATTTTCTCGTCAGTTATAGCAACCGCCAAGGCGGTTAGGACACTGTGCGAAGCACATCTTCTATGGCATCCCGAAGACACTTGAATTGACTAATTTTTTTACGAATTCGACTCTTTAACCATGACCAGCATCGCTCAATTTTATTAAGATC
>NZ_JASJEB010000174.1 GCF_030064895.1 Crocosphaera sp.
ACATTGGACGTAAAAGTAAAGCCAATCTCTTTGAAAAGAGAGAGGTATTAGAGGGGCTTTTGGACGCTCCAAGACGATACTTTATCGTGTAAAGAATCCCCAACTTCTAAAGTTGGGGTAGTTCAATCGTAATTAAATAGGTCAATGTCTTAATCAGACGCTCACTTTCTAATGGCACAATATCTTTCCCGTGCAACATTTCTTGTAGTATGACAAAATAAACCATTGTTCCCATCATCACTCGCACTGTAGCTTCTGGATCTGCTAATTCTAAAGCAGGATGAGATTTAAAATACTTGGTCAGAATTTCGATACTGGGTTTTGCCACATGATTTATATATGCTTTTGCTAATTCTGGAAAACGCCCCGACTCGCCAATAATAATCCGCATAAAGTCTTGACGAGAGCGATCGCATTCAGCATCAGCAAGCATTTTTGTTGCCATTGCGGACAAGACCACTTGAGGATCTTGTTCCAACGATTGAGGCTTTTCTAAGCCCATCACCGTCTGAAACTTGTCTTTGACTAAATCCTGCATCACCGCATTAAACAGCTTTTCTTTATCCCCAAAATGGCTGTACACTGTCGCTTTAGAAACCCCGGCAGACTTCGCTACCTTATCCATACTGGTAGCAGCATAACCATTCTTGAGAAACTCTTTCATTGCTCCTTTTAGGATAGCTTCTGTCTTCACTTCAGATTTTGTCCGTTCGGAAATTTGGGGGTCACTATTGGTCATATTTACTCAGGATTAAAAAATATTGCAATACTAATCAGTTTAGTTTAGCATAGTGGTAACTGAACTAAACGGTTCAGTTACATAAGGAAGACCTCCTAAAAACTATGGAATATACAGCAAACAACAAAACCAAATTTGGCAACTCCCTAGTGAAGAGAATCCCTGTATTAATGGTAGGATTAGCCTTGTTGTTCAGTGGATTAGCCGTTTATCGCTCGACTCAAACTGACACTTCTGAATCTGAAGTCCATGTCGTGACCATTCCCGAAATTAAAACCGTAACAGCATTAGGAAGACTAGAACCCAGTGGAGAAATTACTCAAATTTCAGTTTCTTCAGCTGCGCAGGGAAATCGGATTGATGAATTGTTGGTTGATGAAGGAGATGAAGTCAAAAAAGGTCAGGTAATTGCCATTTTAGATAGTCGCGATCATGCCTTAGCTTCTCTAAATCAGTCTCAAGAACAAGTAAGACTAGCCCAAGCCAATCTAGATTTAGTGAAAGCAGGGGCAAAAACAGGAGAAGTTGAGGCTCAACTCGCGATCATTGAGAGGTTAAAAACAGAACTCAAAGGAGTGATTGCCACAGATGAAGCAAAGATATCTCGATTACAAGCTCAATTAGAAACTGAAAGCAAAGAAAAGCAAGCCACTATTAATCGCTTTCAAGCAGAAATTAATAATGCTCAAGTCGAATTTCAACGTTATAAACAATTAGCAGAAGATGGTGTTATTTCCAATTCTGAATTAGATAGCAAGGAATTAATCTTAGCAACTAATCAACAAAGTTATCAAGAAGCACAAGCCATTTATAATAGAATAGTTGCTACTCTCCAAGAAGAAATTAAAGAAGTACAAGCTTTAGCAATTCAAAGAAAAGATAGCTTGAAAAAACAAATTATTGAAGCACAAGCTAAGTTAGATGAAATTACTGAAATTCGTCCTGTAGATGTAGCAGTAGCTGAAGCCGAAGTCAGACAGGCTAAAGCAACCGTTAGAATGAAGCAAGCAGAACTTAATCAAGCATATATCAAATCACCTCAAGCTGGAAGAGTCATCAAAACAATGATTCGTCCAGGAGAGATAGTTAACAGTGATGAAGGAATCGCCAGAATTGGGCAAACAAAAGAAATGTATGCAGTGGCTGAAGTCTATCAAAGCGATGTCAATAAAGTCAAAATCGGGCAATCAGTGACAGTTACCAGTAGTGCAATTACAGGTAAATTAACAGGAACAGTGGAAAAAATTGGCTTGCAAATAGAAAGACAAAATGTAGTCAACACTGATCCTACTAGCAATATAGATGCCAGAGTTGTTGAGGTCAAAGTCAGGCTAGACAAAGCATCCAGTCAGAAGGTAGAAGGACTAACTAATTTACAAGTAAATGTGAGGATTGAACTATAAAATTAATCAAGAATTAAGAATACTAATTCTTCAATTATCTCTTATCCATTATCCATTGAAAAAACTATGTTCAAATCACTAAAAAACCGTACGCCTCTTGGTTTATTACAACTTAAACACGACAAAATGAAAATGCTCACAGCATTAGCAGGAATTGCTTTTGCAGACATCTTGATGTTTATGCAGTTAGGCTTCAAAGATGCTTTATTTACCACTAACACCCAGTATCCCAGGCTAATTAAAGGAGATATTGTTTTACTAAGTAATCAAGCAACCAATTTTAACCAGTTATATACCTTTCCACGACGACGACTTTATCAGTCAATGGATGTTTCGGGAGTCCAATCCGCCCAACCCGTTTATATTGGTTCTCTTAATTGGCGTAATCCTCAAACTAGGGAAAAAACTTCGATGATGGTTGTTGGATTTGATCCAGAACAACCTGCATTTAATTTGCCTGAAGTTAATCGTCAGTTAGATAAGGTCAAAATCCCCGATACGGTACTATTTGATCGCGCATCTAGAGGAAAATATGAAGAAGTAATTTCTATGGTTGAACAGGGAAAAGTAGTCACTACCGAAAGAGATCGCAATACTGTAACCATTGGGGGTTTATTTGAAGTAGGTGCTTCTTTTGCCGATGATGGAGCTTTAATAACGAGCGACTATAACTTTTTACGCTTGTTTCCTAAAAAGGAACAGGGAACGGTTAGTTTAGGTATTATTAATCTTGAACCAGGACAAGATCCCGTAGCTGTCAGACAGGCTTTAAATATTCATCTTTCTGATGATGTCCAAGCTTATACCCATGAGGAATATGTGGATAAAGAAGTAACCTATATTCAAAATCGTTCCCCTATTGGATTTGTGTTTACTCTGGGAACGACAATGGGTTTTATTGTCGGTATTGTCATTGTTTATCAGGTTCTTTCTACTGACGTTAACGATCATATAGCAGAATACGCCACTTTCAAGGCCATGGGATATAAGAATTCTTACCTGTTGTTTGTGGTGTTTGAAGAAGCTCTTATTTTATCTTTAGCGGGCTTTATTCCCAGTGTGATCCTCTCATTAGGACTTTATAGCTTAACTGCAACAGCAACAGCTTTGCCAATTATGATGCCTGTATCTAGAGCAATTACAGTTTTAATTATGACAATTATTATGTGTGGTATTTCTGGAGCGATCGCTACTCGTAAGTTACAATCAGCAGATCCAGCCGATATTTTTTAAACAAGTTCTCAACTTTAAGCTCAATCTTCTTCAAAAACTCAACAAATATATTAATTATGGTTAATCAACAAGCAGTAATAGATATTCATAATTTAGATCATTATTTTGGAAAAGGGGAACTTCGTAAACAGGTTTTATTTGACATTAACTTAGAAATAAATCGGGGTGAAATTGTCTTGATGACAGGACCTTCAGGTTCGGGTAAAACAACTTTATTGACATTAGTTAGTGGATTACGATCACCCCAAATAGGAAGCTGCAAAATTCTTGGTAAGGAATTGTGTGGCGCAAGTTCAGCAGAGTTAGTCCAAGCTAGGCGTAATAACGGCTATATCTTTCAAGCCCATAACTTACACCATAGTTTAACCGCTAGTCAAAATGTACAGATGGGTTTAGAACTACATGGCAAGTATTCCAAGGCTCAAATGCGCGATCGCTCTATAGCAATGCTAGAAGAAGTGGGGTTAAGTGAGCGGGTAGATTACTATCCCGATAATTTGTCTGGAGGACAAAAACAGAGAGTTGCGATCGCTCGTGCTTTAGTAGCTCATCCTGCTATTGTTTTAGCCGATGAACCAACAGCAGCTTTAGACAGTAAATCGGGACGGGATGTAGTCAATCTTATGCAAAAGCTCGCCAAAGAACAAGGTAGCACTATTCTTTTAGTTACCCATGATGATCGAATTCTTGATATTGCTGATCGTATTGTTCATCTGGAAGACGGCCGATTAGTTACATTCTCCCACGCTGACTGCTAGGCATTATAGCGTGGTACTCAGCCTAAGATTAGGGCGTGTCTGCAAAGTTCAAAATCTTAGTTGAGGGAGGCAGAGGAAGCAGAGGAAGCAGAGGGGGAAATTAGTTTATTTTTAATATTCTAATAGTTTGCAGACAGAGCCTAAAGTTAACTATAAGCAAAAATTATCTAAAATTGAAATAACAAAGAAAATAAAAATATTCGCCTCTCTTTATACTTCGCAATGTGTGATAATTATTATCAATAAGCAACGAGTTTACGGGCTTATGGTATTATGTTAGAGACTGATACTTGAGGCGTGTTATATCTACCTTTAAAACAAGTCTGAATATCCCCATTACTACCTTACTTGAAGCTATAAACCATTCCAAAATAAGGGTAATTAGAGAAAAAACAAGAATTTTTTTGAGCAAGTGTACTAAAATGATGTAAACCAACGTAAAGCTGCTCTTGACAAAAATAAAAAATAATGTTCGCAGATATAAATGAACAAGTTGGGTGTCAAAAATAAGAAACTTCCTACTCTTTAACACCCAACTGTAAACTAATAATTAAACCATTGCCGGTTGTAATAATTTAACGTTAGAAAAACCGAATTCTTTGGTTGCTTTTTCTTCGTTTTCTTCTGAAGTAATCACACGACTGGTTAAAATATAGTAACCACCCACTTGTTCATAATTATCCTCAAAATCGGTTTTTCCGGCTTTGAGTTCCCCTGTTTTGGGATCATGATAAATGGAGTCGTAACGATGGGAAAGATACCCTTCTTCTGTTTTATGGCTGCTGAAGGTGTCAATAGTAACCACAACCCCGTGAATATGACGGTGAACATGGCAAACTTCGTTATCACGGAGTTTATAACGATCGCCTTCTGATTTGCCTCCCATGAGGATTTCTACAGCACCACTTTCATCGGTGTTACCGTAACTGAAGATATTTTGACCATGAACTTGTTCAAAGGAGCGACGAACCCGATGAATAGACGTTTCCCATAATTGAGATTTAACCTGTGCTGCTGCTTGTTCGTCTTCTATATTAAACACTTCTGTGGACATATCTTGGTTAACTCGCACTTGACCGTTAAAGGTGCGATCGTTATCCTTAAAAGTTACATCCGCTGTATAACCTGGAAAGTTTCCGTCCCAAGTGTAACGGTTTTCGTAAGCAGTGCGAAACAATTCTCTAGCTTCAAGGGTAGTTGCACTCATAAACTATTTTTGCTCTCTTTGTAGTGAATATTGAATTGAAAGGTAGAACCGTAGACACACTTATGTTATCTGTCAATGTTAATGATAAGTGATCTGATGTTCGGTGATCAACTAAGATTGAGAATTTTAAAACTATGAAACAAACCTATTTTAAAATTTTCAAAGTATTTTAAAATATCTTTCAATCATTGATTATTTTTATGCCTTAATTGTAGTTCTCCTTGATTATTCAAAACATATTGACCTGAAATATTACTTGCACTACTACGGGAAAAATTATTGGATAAACCGTCTAGACTTACTGTTCTTCTGGTTCCATAATAATCTCTTGCATCAGAACCTTGAAATTCAGGAGCATTCAGCCTTTCAGACCTTGAATTTTGAATAGGTTGAGATTGATTTTCTTCACTTAACGCAATTCTCCGATTGAGAATAGCCCTTTCTCCTTCATTTTCATTTCTTTGTTGTCTATTGGCTTCTAAATTCTCCTTAATTGCATTGTGAACGCACATATAGGACAGGTCAACAGTTTGACCTAATTCATCAACCATGTAACACAAAGGACTTGCTACAGTAGTTTCTATACCGATAAATAAATTCATTAAGCTAGAAATACCACCAATAAGTAAACTTCTCTGCAAAAATACCTGCATAGCACTAACAACCTATTCTTGAATAAGGGATCTAGCCCAAAGATTTTTCTATTTTTTATAGTAATACTAGTGAACTACCCCAACTTGCTTACGCTGAAGTTGGGGCTTCTGAACTCACAGGGGTATGCCTCAAGACAGACTTACGGCCACCTTTTGGTCTTACTTCCCCTCCTTCAGCAGCAGTCCTGGTTCCCAAGACCGATAATTG
>NZ_JASJEB010000072.1 GCF_030064895.1 Crocosphaera sp.
ACCTGGCTTCCCCACTATTAATTTTCCTCCATTCTTAAAAACTAATAAACTTCTCATAGGTTTATTAGGGATGATTTTTTAAAAAAGTCTTTTCATTTTCTTTTTACAAACAGTCTCTAAAAACTAAGTTAAAAATTCTTTCTCTATTGCTATTATTCTTATTAAATAACTCTTTCCATCCAGAATGGGTTTTATCAGGGGATGAGAAAAATACATGAGGTTTCCCATCATAATAGGATAAAAAATATTGAATATCTGACGTTTTTACATTTTTGTTATGTTCTTCGAGTCTCCCTTTTATCTGGTTTTTAATAGACTGATGACGTTTCTTATAATAATCAGATTTTTCATTGTTTTCTGAGTTATTTGGTTCAGAATCTTCATTTTTAAAGTTCAACTTTTTAGGAGTGAAACATTCAATTCCTCTACCGTTTTTAAAGAGATATTGATAAAGTTTTTCAGCAACTGTTTCTGGATCGTCTAATATTTGTAGTTGGTTAGTGCTTGAAATAGCTGATAATTCTTTGATTATTTGTTGTTTCATTTTGTGTTTACTGATTACGTAAAAATTCTGTTAGTATATTAGATTCTACTGGACAATTATTAGAGTCAAAGTAAATTAAATTACCAGAAGATAGATTTGATGAGTGTTGCTCATTCTTTTCTTTTGCTGAGTGTAAATTTAACAGTAAACCTTTTACTTCCCTAAATTCTGTATAATTTTCTACAATCATCTTTAACTTTGCTTTCGTCTTATCCAGTGTCTCTTTTGAAAGGCGATCGCCTGATGGTTTACTCCATGCTTTAACATCGATACAAAAGAGGGTATCCTCTTTAATATAGTATAGATCAAATTTCTCATAAAGTTTGTTATATCTCTTGAAATCTGATAACTGCTCAAAACGGAAGAAAGTTTTAATGTTTTCCCAGTCTTTCCCTTCAAAAATTTTATCTTTAATCCAAGATTCTACAAAATTTTCTGTTAAGGATGGGTATAAAATATCGTAAAAGAAATAGGGACGAGGAATATAACGCTCAAAAATTTCAGGTTTAGGAAGCAATTTATTATAAAATTGATAAATTAAATCAGTAGAAGGATCAAATGAGACTACTTCATCATCACTAAGTGCATTCATTTTAAATTTTTCAGGATATAGTCGTTGTTGATAAGTATAGGGTTTTTCTCCGTTAATACTATCACTGATCATTTGAAATTTTGTACCATTATTGCTTTCTTCTGATGTTAAATAGGGAATAAAATCAGTTTTATTTTCTTTATCATAAAAAAGTGAATTAATAAACTCATTAGGAACTGGTTTGAGTTTTCTTAACTTTTCTAAATACTTCTCTGGATCTTTAAAAACAATGGAATCTCGTAAAGTCTCCCACACTTTTACAATATTAAAAGTGTTTTTATTTTCATGAAATAAGTCTATTTCTTTTAACATTTCGTCTCTAAAATCTTGAAAAGCATCATAAGCATCAATTTCATCATAAACGTGATCGTCGTAATCTTGAATTTTTCGCTTTTTTTCCTCTTCTTTAACCATTAAATACACTTGATGATTATTGACAGAGAATTTATTAATTTCTTTCGGTTCTTTTTTTTCTAAGTAGCTATAAAAACCAAGTAAGTTTCTACGGGTTTCTTCATTAATAAATATTTTGATCACTTGATTAGCAAAGTCTCGTCTCTCTGATCGACCAATTGATTGTAAAATTCCTTTACCTAGTAATATTTGATGTTGTTCTCCTTTAAATTTATTAGCTTCTGGGTTGCTGAGATATTTATTAAAATCTTTTATTTTTTCCTGAGAGTTGCCAAATTTAAGAAGATTTTTCATCAAAGCAAAATGATACAATGTAGTTTCTTTATCAGACTCTTTTGATTTTTTTGTGTAAGAGTTCATTACTGTATAATAGCTATCCATCAATAATACTAAACAATCAAAATCTTTTTCTTGCTTGTCTTTAGTTTTAATAATAGGATTTAATCCTTTAGAAGCTGATTGATATGCAGAGATAAAGAATATTTTTTGATTTTCTTCTTCTACCAGTTCATCTAAATAAGTTTTTTCATTCTCCTTGTTATAGTAATTTTTATTAAAAGATGCTTGATATAGAATAAGTTTAATTTTAATGTCAGTCTTATATCTATTATGTTTTACTTCAACATAATAGATATCGGGATGTTCTTCTGATTCTGCAAAGATAAAGTTAGTCGAGTTACTACTATTGCAATAATTAATTAATTGTCTTATCCACCGTAAACTTTGAGTAAAAGCAATAGTTTCTTGAGTTGAATCATCTTCAAATAGATATAATAAGAAGTGAATAAACCTTTCTAATTCTTGTTTTTTATAACGATGAAATTTACGTTTATCTTCTCCAAAACTATCAATAAATTTATCTGAAATAAGTTCTTTGAATCTTTCAATAACTACTTTTATTTGTTCATTAGGAAAAGATAAGGTTTCTTGATTAAAAAAATTAACTTCAATATCTCTCTTTTCTTGACGGTATTTTCTAATATCTTCACAAAGTTTAATCTCTTGTTTATTCATTACCTTAAAAGCACTTTCCCCAGACTCACCTCGTAATTCATCTTCTAAATATTTGAAGTCGTAACTGGTAGTTAAGTCCCCAGAAATACCACCAGTTGCTGAGATGAGGAAGATAATATTAGAACTATTAGCTAATATAGAATTTAGCTTATGTTCAGGGGATGTAAATATAGCAGTGCTACCAATAGAAATTTCTCTCAGTTCATGATAAATTAACTCTTTATATCGAGAGATCTCTTTAATATTTATGATAGATTTATTACTTTCATAAACATAACTTCGGTTGATGTAAATAGAAGGTTTATTGTCTTTTATAATCTCTTCATCTTCTCGTTTACCCCTAGATATTTGTTCAGACCAAATACTTAAAGAACGAGACTGAGAATCATCAACTTTTAAAACATTTTTTAATATCTTTTTAATCTTTTCAATCTGCGATCGCATCGCTAAAATTGTATATATTAATTCAGCGACAGAGGTGTTATCTGAAGTCTTTTTATCGACAATATGAACATGACCATCATCAGGTTTTTTTAGAAATAAATTGTTGAGACAGTCTATGTTATAAATATAGAGATTATTATATGAAAAAATGTTCATTAAATCATCACTAATTTTGTTATATATTTGTTGAGAAATTAGCAAACTTTTAGCAGTTTTAAATTTTGCTAACACTCTAGATAACATATCAAAATCTAAGGTAATAGGATTGTTTTCATCAGCATAATTAAAAATCTCTATAATATCCTTTAAAGATTGCTCAAAACCTTGATTAATTGTTCGTACCTCTTTTAAATAGTCGAATGAGTTTCCTTCCTCAAGAATTAATCTTTTATAGATAGGAGCATATTCTTTGAGTTGAGGATCAAGAATTTTATTAGTTTGAAAATATTTCTCAAATTGCTCTATTATTCCTTTCTTATTCCCGATAAAGTTTAAGAATTTTCTGTTATTTTTATTTTGAGGGGAAAACAGAAGAGAAAATTCTCTAATGATAGATGAGAGTGCATTATTAATGGCCATCTCTTGAGGAGAAATAATATCAATTTTTTTCTTAAGAATAATTTGATAACCGTCTTCTTGTTCATCAAAAGCAAAGATAAATTTTCTAGAATTTTGTGTTTTAGTAACCGCATATTTATCTAGATAATCACTTTCTTTTTTCCATTTTTCTCCGTTACGCTGAAAATAATTGATCTTGGTTTCAAATTTATCATAAGTAAGCATCAAAATCCCAGATTTTTCTCTTAGAAGATATAGAGGAAAGAATATTTTTATTAACTCAAAACATTCTTGTGACCAACTATCTTCATTAGGATTAGTTTTTATAAGAAAATCCAAAAATTTCTTTATAGACATTTCTAAATCACGCCTAGCTTTTAAAATTTGCTCATCATTAATTTTTTGATCTCCGAAATCAGCTTTTTTGAAATATTCAAGACGGTTAATTATAGCTTTAATAAGATTTAAGTTTTGTTTTTCTACATTAATTTCTTCACTTTGACTTGTCCAAAGATTATCGTCTTCTAAAATTGAAGGTATCCATTTTTTATATGATTTTATCTTATCATCTGTCATTTTCATGTCCAGACCATTTATAGTATAAACAGGAATGTTTGGATATTGCTCTTTAATTGATCTTGGAACCGATAAATGTTCTCTTAATGGTGCCACATAAACACCAATTATTTGAGTATCAGAATGCTCTTGAATTGTTTGAAATATTGCTTGAAAAAGTTGATGAGTTTTTCCCGAACCCGTACCATAATTAATTAGTTTGAGTTGGGAACGATTGTTTGTAAAACTATCTTGAATAATACTAAGATAAGAATCAAGAATTTGATGACGAAATGATTCTAATTGTTGTTCAGAAATATTTTGTGAGTTTTTCATTGTCTATTGAAGAGAGTTAATAAAATGTGTTTTACGAAATTTTTCAATTCCTTATTCTGACTCTTGAAATTGAAAAGTATGATTTTTCTGCACTTTAGGTAACTGTAGAAATAGCGTAATCATTAAAGTTGCCATATAAGCAGTTAATGCTGACCATAATAGATGATTATTCTGCCAATAATAAGACAAAATTGCTAGAGGTAAAAATCCTAGAGAAAATGCCGTTAATACTCCATTTCTCAAGGTGGAACCTTCTTTTAAACCAATAAAATAACCTTCTAACATAAACGCAGTAGCAGTTAAACATAAAAGAGGTAATAACCATAAACTATATTGTATAGCTGTTTCACTAATTTCTGAGTGATCTGTTAAGATTTTAAAGATAGTTTTAGGAAAGAAAAAAGGAATAAATGCAAAGCTTGAAGCAATCAATAAACTATTAATAATAGATACAACTAATAAAGGTAGTATTTGTTCAATGGTTCCCTTTCCTTTAAAATTTCCTGTTAAAGTTTGGGTGGTCATTCCTATTCCCTGAACTGTAAATTGACTCAAAAGAGCAATTTGTAATAATAAACCATTCGCTGCTAAAACTTCTGTTCCTAGTAAGGCACTTAAATTAGTAAAAATAGAATAGGTTGTAATTAGACCTAAAAACCTAATTAAGATGTTTCCTTTTAAAACAATGATTGATTTCAATTCTTCCATGTCTAATATTTTGCTTATCAGTTTTGGAATTCCATTCCATCTAACACTGAATATCATAAAAATAAGAGCAATAAATAAAGCTAAATATTGACTAATAGCTGTAGCTAAACCTGCTCCCATACTCCCCCAAGACCAACGATAAATCATGAGATAATCTAGACCAATATTAGAGAAATTGCCGACAAAAGATAACAAGAAAATTGCTGCTTTCATTTCTCTTCCTAAGAACCAACCAATGAAAACAAAATTCAGTAATACAGCCGGCGCGCCCCAAATTCTAGCATAAAAATAGTTAATTCCTGATACTTCAATTTCGGGAGAACCCGATAATAAAGTAAATCCTATTTTCTCAATAGGATACTGCAAAATAAGAATAATAAAAGCAATGATTAAAGCAATTAAACCACTGCGTAAAATAGCGAGTAATATTCCTTCTTCATCATCCCTTCCCATTGCTTGTGCTGTGATAGCATTGGTTCCGGAACGAATGAACTTTAAAACTCGATATAAATAGTCAAAAAGAATACTTCCCAGAATGACACCTGCTAAGTATGTAATGTCCTCTAAATGTCCTAAAAAAGCAGTGTCACATAACCCTGCTAAGGGAACCATCATGTTAGATAAAACACTCACCGAAGCAAGACGATAAAAACGAGGTAAAAAGCTACGATATTCAACAGGAAGGGAAAAATTCATATAGATAGCTAATTGTCATTTCTGAAGGTAACTAAAAACCATATTATACCTAATTTTTAGTTTAGCTAAGATATTACTGATTGAATTTAGTATAATTGTCATTCTAAGTAAACTAAGAGTGTCATTAACGTCATCATGTTAATAGATAGTCGTATCGGAACAATAATTCTATGAAATTCCAAAATAATTATTAAATTTTAAATCAATGACAACCTATTTTTTTATTTTACGTTATAATCTATTTTAATCTATAAAATTAATCTGAAAAATCGTTTCATTATCCCGTTTATGAACCCTCTTCAAGTCTCAGAAATTGAATACGTTGATGTTATTGTAGTAGGTGGTGGTATTGCTGGAGTATCCATTGCTGAATTTTTAGCCCGTCATAGTAATTTATCCGTTAAACTATTAGAAAAAGCTCCCCAAATAGGTACTTTAGCATCAGGAAAATTAGAAGGATGGTATCATACCGGAGCGTTATATTCCGGTCAAGATGATGCTCAAACATTTATTAATTGTGTCAATGGATTAGAAGATTTAATTAACCTTTATACCCCTTATTTTAAAGAGCAATGTAACGTTAATTTAGTAGAAAAAAATAATAATTTTTTCAGCCCTGCTATTTCTCCTAACTCAAAAGGTTGGTTTAATGACGCACCAGTTTATTTAATTCATCCCCAAGAAGATGCACCAGAAATTCGCTCATCTCGCTTAAAAAGTGATGCTATACAAATAAACATTCAACGGAATAGAGTTTTAGGAAGGTTAGAAGTTGCCTACGGAAAACAACATAATTGGTTAGTTAATAATAAATGTTTAGCACCAACTTATAAACAAGTAGAAAATTACGAAAAGTTAGACTGTTCTTTGAAAAAATCAACAGACATTATTAATAATCTTTGCAATCAATTTGACAAATCTTACAACATGGAGCCTTCTAATTACGACTTTATTAAAACCCTAGATTGTTCCATGCACACCAGCAGAATATTACAAGATTTAGTAGCAAGTTGTTTGAGTAATGGGGTGACATTTGAAACAGGGATTAAAATCGAAAAATTATTAATCGAT
This sequence comes from Crocosphaera sp., assembly GCF_030064895.1. GTDB lineage: Bacteria > Cyanobacteriota > Cyanobacteriia > Cyanobacteriales > Microcystaceae > Crocosphaera. The sequence continues at coordinate 6,933 of NZ_JASJEB010000072.1, forward strand.
AGTTATGGTAAACTGAAAATCAAAAGTTTATTATGTGAAACAAAAGAAGGACGTTCAAAACGATTAAAAGCCAAGTTATTTATCTTTGCAGTTGGAGAAGGATTTGAACCTTTTTTAAAGGATTTACAAGTAAGGGCAAAATTAAAGAGAAGTCGCAGCGCAATGGTAGTCGCCTATCCTGCTTTAGTGGATACTAATTTTGTAAGAATGTCAACTAAAAACCGTTTTCATTTTAATCATTTTGTCCAACAAAGAGAACTAGGAAATGAAAAATATATTTACTCTTTATTAGCTGATTCTGGTTATGCTAATGATGATAGTAATGATGGAGTAGATATAGAACCTATTTTAGAGTCAGCAGAACGTTATTTTGGCAAAGAAAAGTTATATAGTCGTCAACTATATAGTTACGAATGTGTTAAAACCGAATTTATTAGTCAAGAGGAACAAAAACGACGTTATAGTTATTGGATTGAATCTGATGAAGACAGTAACTATCTATGTGTTTTACCAGGTAAGTTTTCCTTCTTTCCTACCGTTGCTTATCAAGCATATCAGCGCATTAAAACCTTACTGGATTTTGAAGAAAATCAGCCAAAATCTCCGTTTCAATCTAATCTAAAGATTGAAACTCAAGCAAATCAATTAGTAGCTGAATCTCATCCTATGCAGATTTTTCTAGCTAATTAGAAGTGATTAAATACATCCAAAAATGATTAACTACATTAATAAGATTGTCATGACTAAACTGAAATTTGCCTTACTAGGTTGAAAAACCATCTATAATTTGTTTTATTTTAGTAATAGGTACGTCTTGCTGATCAGATTTTCAATAAATAGTTACTAAAATAATCTTGTTTGAAGTCTTAAGATAATAAATAAAGTGATAACCTCCACTTTTACCCTTTTGGTTATCTATTTTTTACTCTAACTTTAAGAAATGCGAAAGAGATTCCTCGTACCTCGGAATGACAATTAATCTATTGTTAAAGAGATTATTAGTTCCCTCGGAATGATAATTATTTTGTTTGAAAAGGATTTTGAACCATTTGTTTATCAACTTTTTGGGTTAATTTATCCAATTCCATCACTTCTCCTTCACTCAGTCGCCAACCCATTGCCCCTAAATTTTGTTCCATTTGTTGACAATTTTTTGCCCCAGGAATAGGAATAAACCCTTTACAAATACACCAATTAATAGCAACCTGTGCCATCGTTTTTTCTCTCAAGTTCGCAATTTCTTCTAACCCCTGTAATAAAGGACGAATTTTCGGCAACATTTGCTTAAAAAATACACCCCTAAAACCCTTGGGAACCTGACCATTTTCTTGATACTTTCCTGTTAATAATCCTAAAGCCAAAGGACTATAAGCAATTAATTTTATCCCTAATTCATCACACACCTCTTTAACCCCTAATTCTGTCACAGGGTAAGTAGATAATAATGAATATTGTATCTGTAAAGTTGCGATGGGGATGTTCCTTTCAGTAAACCTTTTAATTATTTGTTTGATTCGTTGCGGACCATAATTCGATAAACCAACCCCTTTCACTAAACCCTGTTCGTACAAGTCCCCTAACCCATCCAACAAAGGCCATTCTTGCCAAGGAAAATAATTAGCCGTTGGCCAGTGCATTTGAACTAAATCAATATTCCTGCCTAAGCGTTGCGCCGAAGCTTTTCCAGCGTTTACCATAGACTGACGAGTCCATCGCCAAGGATAAGCAGCTAATTTAGTGGCCAGACAAATTTTATCTTGATTCGGTCCTTGATAAGCTTGGCTAAATTGTCCTAATAAGGTTTCGCTGCGTCCCTGGAGTTTTCCCGTACCGTAAGAGTCTCCCGTATCAAATAAGGTGACACCACGACTCACAGCTAAGTTAAACACTTGCTGCAACCCCTCATCCATCTTTTGCTCATAACCCCACAATAAACGATTTCCCCACGCCCAAGTACCACATCCCATGGGAGACAAGGAAAGAGAAGAATTAACATCAATGAAAGTTTCTGGATGGTTATCTAGGTTTTGAGGGGGTTGTGTTGTCATTATTAGCAATTTACTATTAATTAGTGAGATAAATCACATTCTTTGAATAACACCCTCACAGTCTCCATAGCAAGAATAAGTCATAATTATTAACGAATCTGAAGTAAAAACAAATGGAGTAGCTACGATGATAAACTTATCTGAGCGAGAAATGAGGCAGAAATTTTTACAGTGTAATTATTCTATTTTATCTAGTTGTTTCTGGCATTTTCGCCAACAAAAAGGCGAAGGTTTATTACTGGTTATTGTTGACGAATACGAAGACACTCTTAAACTCGAATACGAAACCGACTTATCTGACTTATTTTCTGAGAGAACATTAAAGAAAAAGATTTATCCTAAAATTAATACCTATAATTACAATCAAGAATTATTAGTCGGTTTTCAACTGAAGTCAGAACGAGCAATTAACGCTGATAACTGTATTTTGCATTCAGTAGGTTCCAGCAATTTTCCTGTTAAAATGGCTGCTGAAGTTGCTAAAATCTTATTCCAAAATCTTCAAGCTGAAGAAGAATTCTGTGCAGCTTAAACTGGATTTATAATAGATAATCGATAATGTAAATTTATCTCTCCCTAAAAGAGGAAAGTCTTGAAACAAATAAAATTTGTATCTTTCTTCTTTAAAGGAGAGGTTTTTGGTGGAATTAATTAATTGTCATTTCATTTATCATTTAACATTTATCATTTATCATTCGTTTGGAAGTAGGCTTGAAACTAAAATGTTCAATGTGCGGAATGCACTGCCGCTTTCCACCTCGAATTCAATTCGAGGTGGGTCGGCAGTTCAATGTTCAATGTTTGGTCAATTAACGACGAGGGTTAGAAGCTTCTATCAGAAAATGTTCTCCATCTTTTTCATATACGAGAACTCGCTCACCTCTAGCTAATGAACTACTGGGATGATGAAATTTTAGTTTAGTGTTATCTGATAATTCTACAAAAATAATACTCCCATAAGCACCAGAAACAACCCCTGTAATTGTACCAACTTCATACTCAGACTGTCTCGCTATATTTTCAGAATTAGAATTTGTTTGTGGAGAATTGTGTTTAATGGGTTCTGCTGGAGTTATTTTCGCAACAGAAACTAAGGCAAAAATTGAAATTATGCCAAATAAAAATCTGTTCATTTAATTATGTCCTCTATGAGTAAATAAACGAGGTTGTTGCAAAATTTGACAACCTCTATTATGAGTATTTTTTCCTTTCCTTCAATTTAGAAGTTATCATCAATCTAAGCTATAAAAAGAAAATAAAATTTATCCTTCTTTAACACCAGTAGGGGCTTAATAATATTAAGCCCCTAGAAAATTATTAATGATTAATTTATTTTTATCCTATCTTCAACGGTTCTCGCAGTAAACGAATATATAGATGTTTGAAGGTAGAACGAATCACCCGAGGTAGTCCAAAATCAATGGGGGTTTTGTGTTTAGGTAACTGCCAATCATTAACTTCTAACTCACTGGGATGGCAGAGGGGAAATTCTATGTCTGCAATATTGCTGGTTAACCCTAAGCGTTTTTGAGCAACGTAGGTGGGAATAGATGAAGGATATACCTTTAAGAGTTCGATCATGGCGCAATCTAAGGCAAAAACGTCCGCAGAAGCCCCTAAAATGCCCAATTCTCTTGGTTCTCCATTACTCGGACCATTTCCCTCATGACCGATAATACCATCCATAATGGTTAAATTTGGAGCGATTGCTTTGGCCGTCTCCACCAACATTTCTCCAAAACGGTTGGCATCTTTTCCAGCTTCCATGTGCCACCAAGCTTTCATTTTACCAGGGACACAACCAAACAAGTTTTTCACTCCCAAGGTTAGGGTTAACTGAACATGGGATTTAACTTTGGGCAGGTTAATAACAACATCCGCATCCATCGCTTCTTTAGATAGACGCAAATGATTAAAATTATTGCTATCGTGGCTGTAACGCTTGCCTTGAAATTCTACCACTTCTAAGCCTAATTCTTCTATTATCTCCCCGTAACCGTTGGCCAAGGCAACACCACGGGCCGAACCAAAAGCGGGACTATCTCCTAAAAAGGGTGTTCCTCCTGCTTCTTTGACCAACTGTGCAACACAATAGACCATTTCTCGACGGGTTACACATTCTTTGGTAGGACGACTTGCGGTTAATAAATTGGGTTTTAATAACACTTTTTGACTGGGTTTAACAAAGGATTTAATTCCTCCTAATGGTTCTAAAAGTTGTTCTAAAGATGTTTTTAGTAAAGGGCGGTGGTAGGAATGGGCTGATAATAAACTGACGCTAGACATAATGATGGTTATTAAATGATTAAAAACAGAGATTTTGAAGACTTAGTATTTAAAAAGCGGATGAATATAGACACTTCAATATTTTATCAATAGCTTCCTTAAATTGACTAGCTGCACCTGCGGTTAAATCACGGGGAACACAAACACGATTTCTGATATAAGAAAGGGAAACTGCACCAATAACCGCTATTTCGTTATTTTTCATCAGTTGCTCATCTGCTAAAGGAATAGGATAATTTTGTAGCAATTGATTGGCTAAAAATCGCATATATAAGTTAATATATTCTTCAACCTGTTCTAAATTTTCATCAGTAATCCAGCTTTTAATACCAGAATTTTTTAGAATATCTTGAACAACATTTTCATGGTTATCACTTAATTTTGCTGCTGCTTCTAGCCTATCTTGTTGACTATTATTTTCTTGCTCATCTTCCATAACTTGAAGTTCTTGACTAAGAGGTTCAAGTTTAAATACATTTTTCATTACTAAATTATGAGTGCGAGCATCGGATTTTATCCTTTGATAATTTGGTCGTTTATTCATCGCTTTTAGCCAACGATTAAGCAAAGGATACTTTTCATTCCCCAATAAATGATAACCCCGAAATGTAGGTAAATTAGCTGCTAATCTTTCTATGGAGGGAATATACATAATATCCACTAAACCAAAGTCTCTCATAAAGTAATCACTAGGATACTTTTCCAGAGCTTTTTCTAGTTGATTAAGCTGCGTTTCAAAATTTTCTTGAAGTTCAGCGATTAACTCTTTTTCTGATAAGTCTTCTATTGTTGAATTGAGAGGTTTACCCAAGAGAAATTGATAACCTGCTCTGGAAAAATTTCCTTTTTCGCAAGCTTCAATCATTTCTAAAGCAATTTCTTTTTCTTGTTTGTCTTCAGGTAATAAGCCATGTTTGGTAAAATTTTCTTCTAAGCTTAAAAGAATTGATTTTGATTCATAAACTAATTCTCCGTCAATTTTTACCGCAGGAACTAAACCAGTGGGAACTAAATCAGTGTACCATTTTGGCTTGTTTCTTAAATCAATTAATTCTACTTCAAAAGGAATTTGTTTTTCTTCTAATGCTAACCATACTCTTTCACAAAAAGGACACCAAGCATTGGTATCACGGTATAATAAAACTTGTGGTTTTCCCTCGTAGCTATGACAATTAAAATAACTAGATATAGCAACATTAGAAGGGGTTTGCCCTGCTCTAATTTCCCATTTTACATTCGTCTTGTTTTTAGATTTTTCTAATAGTTCTTCCCAAGGCGGAATTACTGATTGATTTGACATGGTTAATTACCTCATAAATTGTCTCTAATCGTAACACATTCTTCTAGACTGTGTAACAATTAAATATATGATAATTACTCTTGTTATTTTTATAACTTATTTCGGAAACTTTTCAACTTTTCTTCTACAGATTCATGGGTATATTCATCATCAGGATGAGGGGGTTGTCCTGGAGATTGAAAATAGGGGCGTTCATCATACATTTTTCCCCATTGAAAGTCTACTTGCCTTACCAATTCATAGAGTAATTCAGAATTGTCTAAAATTTTATCTAACATTTGTTTTAAGGCTTGTAAAGGACTGTCTAAATTCTTACTAACTTCTGCTTCGTCTGTGCTAATCCAGGTTTGTAAAACTGCTTGTAATGCCCCCGATGAATCTTGTAAATTGATGGCAATAAAGGTATTAATTTCTGTAGTAGCTTGTACTAATTTAGGGACAGGAGATTCACCTTTTAAAAAGTCCCCTCCTTCTCTACCTATGGCTTCAGCTAAAGAAAATTTACGCCCTGCTAAAATTTCTCGTTGAATCGCCTCATTTTTTGCTTTTTTTTGTTTATCTTCCATATTAGTGACCATTAATAACTTTGCCTCTTTCACAATAACAAGCTTTAGATATTAATGCGCTACAAAGGTTAAGTTTCGTTGAACTCTGCTTTAATTCCCTTAAACCATAGCCTATGATTGACCTTGAGGGGACAAATTATTTTGATAGCAGTGCAAGGAGACTGAATTTAGATGCCACAACAAGATTGGTTGATTCAAGATGAGGGCCAATGTTTATCATTCCCTTCCCCTCGGCAGTGGGACTTATTAACTACAACTACACCCTATCGACTACATCGCTTTTTGACTGAGTTAGACGATGTTATTAACGAAGCAGAAATCAGCCAACAACCAGAAACGGAGTACCTTCCTATTCTACGTCGTTTGACACGCAAGTTAGTGCTTAATGTTTATTGGATAAGTCAAAATATTCCTACACCTTCCTCCCAAACAGGAACAGGGTTCACTTTACTCTACGATGAACTAGGCTTCCCTTTTACAGTACAAACCGAAATTATGGCACCAGGAACTACCACCACCATTCATAATCATGGTACTTGGGGAGTGGTTGCTACTTTGCAAGGACAACAGAAAAATACTTTCTGGAAGCTTTCTCCCACAAGGAAATATCCCCAAAATATTGAAAAGGTTGGTGAGCAAGTCTTTCAAACTGGGGATATTATTAGTTTCACAACGGATGCCATTCATTGCGTTGAAGCGATAGGTGATGAACCCACTGTGACTTTGAATCTATACGGGGAGACAAATGCTTTGAAACGCTTTAAGTTTGACCCTGAGACTCACAAAGCCTATCACTTTTAGCTTAAGTCTTGTGAGCTTTTTCTGGTATTCGCGAAGCAATAGAACTTACCTAACGAGTGTATTCCTCAGTGGTTAGGTTGTTCAGTCTATCAATGAGTAGGGGAATGGCTATGATACTCAGCTTTAAAACCCAAGGGGCGCATATTAGCGTTAACAGGGCAGAGAGTAGGGCAACACATCCCATAGACACTTTGACGACATCTTCTTGTAAGTTAACACTCAAAAAAGCTGATACTGATGCAATTACTAAAGTGATTAAAGAAATAATAAGCATTGTTATGTTACAACCTAATTTGGATCGGCAGTTGAAGCGTTCCTTCGGCTATATACTTACAGCCTACTTCCGTCTCTTCACTGTGTTTATTTAGGCCAATGTAGAGATGAACGATAAAGCTATTTGCATTCCTTAATAGTACACAATTTTTAACATCAGTGTCAACTACTAAACAAAATTTTTAAGATTTACTAAGATTTCAGTGGTAACTCTCTTGTCTTAAAATTCCATCTGGGGCTTGGTAATCTCAAAAGAGGGTAGACTATGCCTATCTCTATAGTGTGGAGTTTGTCTGCTCGGCAAACCCTGCATCCATAAGGCCATAATTAACAAAGCGACTGTCATCAAGACTTCCCAAAATAAGACAGGATGAGATGGAGTCGATGCTTTCTTAGGAGAAGAGGAATTAATAGTTTTCCAGTAATCTTCTTGATGACTCGGTGTTTGAGGAGTCCAGGAAGAAATGTTCTCTTTCCTTAGAGAGGTTTGATTGACAGTTATAATTCGTGATTTTTGTTGCTTTCCATCTTTTTTATGGTCTTGAAGAGGTTTTTCCTGCTTTTCAGACTTATAAACAAGCGACTGCTTCAAATTAGGTATATTTTGTCCGTGATTCATCGGGTTTTTTCCTAGTCAACTGCAAATTGGGACAGCAACACCCATAGGTTCACGGCTTACCATAGGAGTATACGCTATCTTCGAGAGACATCAGTAATTATCTTAAATTTCTCACACCCACTACAGATAACCACTAATGTCTGTAGTGTTTATTGTTCTTTCAACCCCTGTCTTTCAGGACGGGATTTTATTAAGAGATTTAATATCTACTATATCCGGTATGCCTCATATTTCCAAATTCACAACCTAAGTTTAGAATCTTAGGCAAAATTATTGAGACTAAAGATAACCATGTTCTGCTAAAAAAGTCAAGTTAACTTCATCTAAGGATTGCTCAGATTTGAATTGTTTTCCTAGCAATTTTGCTACATATTTGCCTAAAATATCCCCTTCAATATTAACTAAGTCTCCGTTTTTGAGATAACAAAGATTTGTTTGACTATAGCTGTGGGGAATGACAGCAGCTTTAAACCAAGTTCCCTCAGCATCGCATTCGGCCACTGTCAAACTAATACCATTAACGGCCACACTCCCTTTGGGTATCAAATAGGGTTGAATAAAGTTCTCCCATTGTTGCCATCGCGACGAGGGGGCAGTAAAGGTGATTTCCCAAGCCTTGTCAGTGGAGATCGCTTCTTGTAAACATCCTAACCCATCCACATGGCCGGTGACAAAATGCCCCCCCAGTTTACTGCCAACTCGCAAAGAGGGTTCTAAGTTAACATAACTAGCATTGGCAATTTTTTGGCTGAGGGTTGTTCTTTGTAGGGTTTCTGGGGAAGCAGTGGCTACAAACCCATCGCTGACTATTTCTTCTACGGTTAAACAAACCCCATCAACCGCCACACTGTCCCCAATGGCCAAATCTGATAAAATGGGGGAGGAGTGTCCATCGGGAATCGAAAGGGTAAAGCGATCAGATTCGAGGGGACGGATAATACCAAGACCTTGAACTAAACCAGTAAACATTAACTAAGCTTTCCTTAATAACATCTCCCCTTTGTTATAGACAGACATCTTAATCTATTTTTTGGGGCATACTGTGAGTATAGCCTATTATTTAATTAAACCTGATTCATACAGGATCAAGTTATTAACATTAAAATGGTCAGTGTTTGCCATCCCAATAATTGTTTTTTAAACAGAGATTCTAGAGGATAAGTCAATGATTGAAATGAAAGTGGCAGGAATAGCTTTAGATGCAGTTAGTCGTAGTCCCATTGTTTTGTTAAAAGATGGTTCTGAACGTCGTGCTTTACCTATTTATATTGGACAAGATCAAGCTAAGTCTATTATTGGGGCGATCGAAAATCAAAAACCGCCTCGACCTTTGACCCATGATTTAATTGCTAATTTATTTGAAGCTTGGGAAATGTCTTTGGAGAAAATTATTATTCATTCTCTACAGGATAATACGTTTTATGCTATCCTTTGTATGAAACAGGGCAAAACAACAAAGGAAATTGATTGTCGTCCTAGCGATGCTATTGCTATTGCTTTACGTACTAATAGTTCTATCTGGGTTATGGAAGAAGTTATTGCTGATGCGTCTATTCCTGTTGATAGGGAAGCTGATGAAGAAGAACGTCAGGCTTTTCGAGATTTTGTGGAAAAGTTAAGTCCTGAAGAGTTGATTAAACGGGCAAGACTTGAAAAAAATGATGAACAATAATAATTGGTAATGTAGAATTTAGTATGAGTGACAATGCGATATCGGCGTTTTGGTAAAACGGATTTGAATTTGTCTATTTTTTCTTTGGGAACCATGCGCTGTTTAGCATCAGAGGCAGTTTTTAATGAGACTTTAGAAAGGGCTATCTCTTTGGGTATAAATCATCTGGAAACGGCCAGAGGATATGGCAAAAGTGAACAGTTTTTAGGTCGTTTTTTACAAGAACAAAGATTTGTTTCTCGAGACAAAGTTTATATTACAACTAAGTTAACTCCAACCCCTGATGCTGAGAAAATGGGTCAGTGGATTGATGAATCTTTACAACGGTTACAATTAGATTATATTGATTGTGTTGCTATTCATGGCCTCAATACTTGGGAACATCTGCAATGGATAACAAAACCGAATGGCTGTTTTTTGTCCCTAAAACGGGCGTTAGATGAAGGTAAGATACTTAACCTGGGTTTTTCCACTCACGGCAGCTTAGAGGTTATTCTAGCAGCCATAGAGACGAATTTATTTGATTTTGTCAACCTCCATTATTACTATTTTTTTCAACGCAATGAGCCTGCTATCACGTTAGCGTCTGAAAAGGACATGGGAATTTTTATTATTTCTCCTGGGGATAAGGGGGGTTTACTATACACACCTTCTGCTCTACTCGAGGAGTTATGCTTGCCTTTTTCACCCTTGGCTTTAACCTATCGCTTTCTACTGAGCGATGACCGTGTTACAACTTTAAGCACTGGGGCATCCCATCCTCGAGAATTCGATCAAATGTTATCACTATTTGAGCAAAATAACAAGTTAAGTCCCGAAGAAAGTCAGAAATTAAAGCAACTAGAAGAGCATTTAAACAGGGTTTTAAATACGGATAAATGTAGTCAATGTTATCAATGTTTACCTTGTCCTGAATCTATTAATATTCCTGAAATTTTGCGCCTAAGAAATTTAACAATTGCTTATGATTTGAAAAACTATGGGCAATATCGTTATGGAATGTTAGAAAATACTGGACATTGGTTTCCTGGTAACAAGGGAAATCGTTGTACAGACTGTGGTGAATGTTTACCTCGTTGTCCTGAAAATTTGGAGATTCCCAAGTTATTAAAAGATGCTCATAGTAGATTAAAGGGGACTTCTCGAAGACGCTTATGGGAATAATATATTAAACTACAGAGAATGGTCAACATAAGCTATTTAAGACTTTCTCATGTCATCGTCAAGGGATCACTCTAACTCCATCTTTATTCAAATAACTCGAGAAAACGCTATTTCTGAAATATTAGAAGGATGGCAATATTGGCTAGACTTAGGCTTAATTTCTGAGGACGGTGTACCAGCTAAACTTGTGGGTGGTAATGATTCGTTTAAAGTTAATTTTAAAACTACCCTAACAATAACAAATATAATTCAACAATTACGACTTTTAGAAGAGGTTGATTCTTTTAATGAGGGAAAAAAGATTACTCTTAGTATTAAGATTTCTGCTTCTGACCCCCTACTTTTGCAAGGTTTAGATCGTTGGATACAATTGGGTTTATTAACGGATAAGCAGATTAAAGATATTGCCAGACAAGATTTGAGTTTTCCTGTTGTTATCATTCCTCGTAAAACTGAAACTTTGACTCCTGTTAATCCTCCTCCAACTTCATCTTTACCTATCCCGAAATCTCAGACATCAAACAGTCCTAAGCAACGTCAAAAAGCTACAAATTCTACTCCTAATTCTCAAGTTCCAAACAGTCCTAAACAACGTCAAAAAGCTACAAATTCTCCTCCTGATTCTCAGGATATGAGGGTTCGTAAAAAAACTAGAAGAACACCAAAAATTACACAAATAGTTCAATCTTTAATGGCAGAATTAAGTGTTATTTGGTTACTGTTGTTAGGGGTGTTTATGGTGGTAGTTTCTTCGGGGGTAATAGCAGCTAGTTGGTGGGAAAAATTTCCTGCTGTTTTACAATATGGAATCCTTTGGTTATATACATTAGGGTTTGGGTTTGCTAGTTGGTGGACAGGAAAAAAAGCTAATTTACAATTAACAACTCAAGGGTTACGTATTGTCACTTTATTATTAGTTCCTATTAATTTCTTGGCCATGGATACTTTTCCCCTTTGGGATAGTTTGTTAGGATTAGTCATAATGTTGGTGGGAAGTTTATCTTTAACTATCTTAACAGTTAATTGTTTTAAGAATCAAAACCGCTCTACTTCTAATTTTTTGCCTTTCTTGAATCACTTAGGTTTAACTTATTTACAGTGGGGATGGACATTCCCAGTAATTCCTTTATTGGCCACTTATATTGGGGTTATTGGAACAACAATTATTACTTTAATTTCTCCTAAAAATAGTTCTAGAAATAATCACAAATTTTTGCCATTTAGTTTAAGCGAAGGAATTATTATTTATGCGTTAATTATTGTCTTAGTTAGGGCTATTTTTATTGCTCAAGTTAATCCTTTTCAACTAAGTTTAGCCATAGGTTTATGTGGTTGGTTAATGGGTTGGCGATCGCCTCCAAAAACTGGTTGGAAATTGATAGGAAGTGGTTTATTAACTCTGGGGTGGTTATTATCGGTTTTTGTGATTCCTAGTCAAGCGATCGCTATTAGTTTATTAGCAATTATTTGGTTAGGAAGAAGGTTAAAATATTCTGGGTCAAGACGAGATTTTTTTATTATTTTTCTGATTGGTTTACAAATCCATTGGTTATTGCTTCGGGTGGCTATTTTTCAACCTATATGGAGTAATATTATTGATTTTACTAACACCAGTAATCAATCTTTTGTGTTGAGTAGTATTATTCTTTTTCCTTATTTATTTATTATTGTATTAGTGCGACATTGGTGGCTAAAAAAAAGCAAAATAAAACTATATAATTTTAGTGGCGAATTGCTTTTCTTATTTGGCTTTATTTTAACAGCTATTAGCTTAATTAATCCTTTAGTTAGAACTGTTAACTTAACATTATCAACTTTAACATTAGCTTACGAAACAAGACATAAACTAAGAAATAATCGACCTTTTTTGCTTAAACCTTTAGCTTTAATAACTCCTATTAGTTTACTGTTAACTTTAACCTCTGGAATTAATTATTATTTCCCTGAACTTCCTATTAATATTTGGTCTTTAATTTTCTTAGGGTTAATGATTATTGAAGTTTTAGTATCTTTAATTACCTTTCCAGAAGAATCTTTACTGCAATTATTTAATAATAATTCTTGGAATATTGGACTATCCCTAGCTACATTATCCTATGTTATACTTTGGTTTTACTTACCATTGAATTCTGTTTTTTGGGGTTTAATTTGGTTGATTGTTCCCTCGTTATTAACAGCGATCGCTACTTGGTATTTACCTCGGAAAAAACAAGCAAGTGAATTAAGTGTTATTGCTATTTGTCTGCTGCAAGCACTAACAATTTATTTTCCAGAAACCCAACTAATAGGATTAGTAACTGGAACAGTTTTAATGATCATAAATACTCAATATTTACGACATTTATACTCAGTTATTATAACTGTTGGACTAGGGTTAACAGCAATTTTATCCTATCTATATATTTTGGGTTTATCTCCCTCTATTTTATTACTTTCAGGAGTAATAATAACTCTTATTTTGTGGTTTATTCGTCATGTTTTGCATGATAATACATCAGATTTAACTGTTACTTATGCTCAAACTTTTGATAGTTATGCCTATATTTTGTCCACGATAATTTTAACTAGATTAATTGATGTTTCTTTGGTTCATACTTCAACAACTAATACTTTAATTTCTTCTATTCTTTTGATGGGAAGTGTTGCTTATCGTAGTTGGCAACCTTTGATAAGAAACAATAGGATACCGTTATTATATAGTATAGTAATCTTAGCTGTTGTGCCTATTCCTGCTTTATCATTGCCATTATGGGGATGGATAGAATTAGGAATTGCTACTATTTTGATGATGGTACAAACACAGATTTTTAAACAAGTCGATTTAGCATTTATTAGTATTGGTTTTATATTAGAATTTATAGTCGTTATTTTAGAAGATAATGGTTTAAAGTATGGAGAACAATTTTGGATATATTGGTCACTATTAGCAGCAGTTATTACTATCTTATTTTGGATTATTTATAATGCTCTTAATTATTTTCAAGTCCATAGTATTGATTATTACAAAAAAGCATTGAATTTATGGTCAATAAGTTTATGTACGATTACGGTTGGGACTATTACTGTTGGTAGATTGACAAGTGATTATCTGTTGAATAACGATTTAATTTTGCTGATTACTATTAATTTATTGATGATAGGGGCAGCTTACCGTAGTTGGCAAAAACCACAAAAAAATAGCTTATTATGGTTCAGTATTGTTATTACTTTAATTCTACAACTTTCTAATCCTAATCTTTTAATACCTAAAAATATAACCCCAGTAAATGGAACTATATTGCTGTTTATTAATAGTTATTTTTTGCCTCATTTTTCAACAGCATTTATAACAATGGGAATGGCTATATTTTCTCATTCTCTTATTGTTTTAACACTTACAGAAATTCTTAAATTACCGACTATTCCTATCTGGATACTAACCGAGAGTTTAACCTTAACTTTGTTCTGGTTAATTTGGAGTTATTTAAAGCAAAAGACTCAACCATTAGCTACTATTTATGCAAAAGCAGTTGATACCTGGGGATTCATTATATCTGGGGTTCTTTTAGTCGCTGTTTCTATTGACAGATTAACCACTTATTCTT
>NZ_JASJEB010000070.1 GCF_030064895.1 Crocosphaera sp.
GAATAATAAACTAATGTTCTTTGACTACACCATAAATCAAATTCTCCTGCTTTAAAACCATCAGTGAATTTAATTTTACGTCTGTCATCGCATAGCTTGTATCCCGTTAATTTATACTCAACAGAACGACTATATTTTTTAAACTTAGGAAACCCTTTCTTCCCTGATATCTTGGCACGACAATTCTGGTAGAACCTGTTAATTGATTGCCATGCCCTATCAGCAGCAGATTGACGGGCTTGAGAGTTTAATAAAGTTACCCAAGGTGTCTCTTTATTTTTAGCTAATGTAGAGCAAAGTTTTTGGAGGTCATTACGGGTTATCCCCTTATTATCCATCCAATAACGAACGCAGGTATTACGCACAAACTGAGATGTTCTAATTGCTTCATCTAGTTTCTGGTATTGCTCTGGTGTTCCGTTTTTTAATTTTGCTTCTACGACTAGCATTGATTAATTTTCGACCTTGGATGCACTTATTATAACAGAGTTTACCCAAATTACCTAGAATTAAAATCGTTGCTTTGCGTTAATTTATTGGTCGAATTTCATCCCCCGCTAATTTTAATGAGTATTTTGTGGAAAAATATAGCGGGGGCATTCATCCGACATTTTAGGTAAGGTTGCCACGACTACGCTACGCTAAAATACTAAAATCGAAGTAGTGGTCGTCGGGAAGCCTGCGCCTAAAGAAGGCTATGCTTTTGGGCTTCCCAAACAGGACTCCTGTGAGACAAGAGCGTTTAGATCGGATTTTCGTTCAGTATAGGAATGTCTGTGATATCCGCACTACCGTTCCCATTACCGTTCCCATTGCCATTATCGTTGGTTTCTGGGACATCCACTGTTGGTGCCACTAAATCTTCTATACCGTTAACCACTGCTCCCAAAACAGGAACCTCTGCATCCGATAATTGATCTATAGCCTCGTTTAACAAACTAGAACGAGTCACACCGGGTCTAGTGACCAAAACTAAGCCATCAGTTAAGGACTCTAATAACAGAGCATCATTACAGCGAGAGAGGGATGGAGAGTCAATAATCACCATATCGTAGCGTCCTCTGGCATCCTTTAAGACTAATTGTAACTCGCTAGATTCCATTATAGCTGCTGCTTGACGTTGGGGACCAGGACTAGGTAAAAGGTACAAATTTGCCACTGCGGGGACTAAAACAACGGCATCAGTACGATTGTCGTAGAAACGTAAGGGTTCTAAATTATTATTGGGATCAGGGTTAACTTCCAACCATTGGGCTTTAGAAGGGGATCTTAAGTCAGTTTCCACGAGTAAAGTTCGTTTTCCTGCTTGTGCCGAAGCAATGGCTAGATTATAAGCCGTTGCACTTTTACCTTCTTCGTTACTAACACTAGTTATCATGACAACTTTCGATATATCCGATCCCAGACGACGTAAGTTACTACGAAATCGCTCATAGAAACTTAGGTCTCCTGCGTCTGCGTCCAATAAAACAGGACTGAGATCCTCTCGGTAAAGAGAACTATAGATAAATGGCAACTGACCCAAAACCGGTACTTCACGGTCAACCAGAGCATCCCGTATTTCTTGCGGTGTGTGTAAGCGATCGTCAATTAAAGCCAGTAAAAGAATGATCCCTAACCCTGCCACCAAACCAACACCAGCCCCTGCCGCGATAATTAACACCTCATTTTTTTCTTGGGGTTGTGGGGGAGGAGAGGGGCGATAATTGGCGGGAACCGCTACGGATAAACTGCCCACTGTTTCTGCTTCTGCTGCTTGTGCATCCACTAATGCCGTGAGAATATTTTGATAAACAATCCGTTGAAATTCAACCTCTTGAACCAGTTTTGCTTGTTGCAGTTGTTTATCTGGGAATTTTTCGTACTGTTCCCGTAATTGTTGTTCTGTAGCAATCACTGAATTTAATTGGTTTATTAAGCCAGCCCTTCTGGTTTCTAGGGTTAAGAGTTGACTAGCTAACTGTTGTCTACTGGGGTCTAAACTACTATCTTGACGAATTTGATCCAGGGGAATCTCAGCTAAGTTCCTAGCTCCAATTAATTCTTCAGCCCTTTGTTTAAAAAGGTTTTCATTAACTTGTTTTTCCTTGAGGAGTCTTTCAATGTTGGGGTGTTCGGGGCGTAAATCCAATTGTAATCGTTCCAGTTGTCGTTCTATTCCCAGAATTTGCCCCCGTAGCTGCCCTAAAATGGGATCGGCACTTAAAGCGACTGAAGCATAAGCCTGTTCTGGGGTCAATCCTAATTGATTGGTTAAATTATTGATTTGACCATCCACTGATTGTAGTGCCAATGCTAATTCCCGTTGCCTCTGTTGACTGCTGGTAATTCCACTAAAAAGACTCCCATCTTGAATGGCGAGTAAATCTGATCCTTGTTGGGAAACGTAGCGATAAAATCGGTTCTCTGCTTCGGTTAACTCATCTTTAACTTGGGCCAGTCGTTTACTTAGGGCATCAATGCGACTTCTCAATTCAGAAGTGTTTAACCAACGACTATTCTCCACCATCTCTTCCATAAAAACTTCTAAGATTAGTGTGGCACGAGTGGGGGATTCTCTATCGGTGTATTGTAATGCAATGTTTCCGCTTTGTCCTCCTTCAGGTATATTTATATCTAAAGTTCTGTCTCGCATTCTGATAATTTCTCGCTCTGATAGCCTTACTCCATTTTTCTCTAGTCTAGCTAACGCTCTCTGAAATACCCGCCCCGATAAGAGGGTTCCTTTGTTCAGGGATATTCCTCGTCCTTGAGCTTGTAGTTCATTCCCTGTGGTGGTAAAGGCTGGTGGTGGTTCCGTAAAGGTCAATCCTCCAGATGCTGAATAGGTAGGGGCCGGTGGTGGTGGTGGTGGTTGTAAGGCGATTAACCCCGACACCCCACAACCTGCAACCATGGTCAAAAATCCTAACCAGTAGTTTTGTTGAAAGGAAATAGCAAATCGTTTAACAATTGGGGGAGCCATAATAGTTTAAGAATATTAATATAGATGCTACTATTGTATAGATTTTTAGCTTACCATGATAGCAATTATCGGAAAATCAAGGGTTTAAAACCCCGTCCTTGAGGACGTAATATAGTGGGATGGCACTATAGGCTAGGGCATCCCGAAATTCACGCCTTGGGAGACATGAATAAGTAAGACCATTAATATTCAAAAACCCCGATTTTTCAAAAGTCGGGGTTTTTCAACAAGTTTAAGTTTCAGGTTTAGTAGTCGAAATCTCCACCACCACCAGCAGGTGCTTTTTCTTTCTCGGGTTTATCCACTACGATACATTCGGTGGTCAAAATCATACCTGCGATCGAAGCAGCATTTTGTAAACCGGAACGAGTCACTTTCGCTGGATCAACGATACCAGCAGCTAACATATCGGTGAACTCACCACTAGCAGCGTCGTAACCGGTGTTAAAGTCTTGTTCTTTAACTCTCTCAGCAACTACTGCACCATTTTGACCTGCGTTTTCAGCAATACGTTTTAAGGGTGCAGTTAAGGCGCGAGCAACAATCAAAGCACCGGTTAACTCTTCGTTGGCTAGATTGCCGTTAGACCATTCTTCTAGGGCAGGAGTGAGGTGCGCTAAGGTTGTACCACCACCAGGAACAATACCTTCTTCTACGGCCGCTTTGGTGGCGTTGATGGCATCTTCTAAACGAAGTTTACGGTCCTTCATTTCGGTTTCGGTAGCAGCACCCACTTTGATGACAGCTACACCACCGGATAACTTAGCTAAACGCTCTTGTAACTTCTCTTTATCATAAGAAGACTCTGTATCTTCCATTTGACGACGGATAAGCTCACAACGAGATTTAACGCCTTCCTCGTTGCCTTCGGCCACAATGGTGGTGTCGTCTTTAGTTAAAGTTACGCGACGAGCAGAGCCTAACATTTCTAGCTTGGCATTCTCTAACTTGAGGCCAGCATCTTCGCTGATAACGGTACCACCGGTTAAAACAGCGATGTCTTCGAGCATCTGTTTACGGCGATCGCCAAATCCAGGAGCTTTCACCGCAGCTACGTTTAATACACCTCGTAAACGGTTAACTACCAGGGTTGCTAAGGCTTCTTTTTCGATATCTTCAGCGATGATCATTAAAGACTTACCTTGACGAGCAACTTGCTCTAAAACAGGTACTAAGTCTTGTACGAGGTTAATTTTTTTGTCGGTTAAGAGGATGCAGGGTTCTTCAAATACTGCTTCCATGCGTTCTGCATCGGTGACAAAATAAGGGGAAATATACCCTTTATCAAAGCGCATCCCTTCGGTAATTTCCAGTTCGGTGAACATGGACTTTCCTTCTTCTAAGGAAATAACACCTTCTTTACCTACTTTATCCATCGCTTCGGCGATCATTGCACCTACTTCTTCGTCGTTTCCTGCGGAGATGGCACCGACTTGAGCGATCGCTTTGGAGTCTGCGATGGGTTGAGCGTGGGAGGCGATTTTTTCTACTAAGAAGTCGGTAGCTTTATCGATACCCCGTTTCAAAGCGATGGGGTTAGCACCGGCTGCAACGTTACGTAAACCCTCTTTAACGATCGCATGGGCTAAAACTGTAGCGGTGGTGGTTCCGTCTCCAGCGACATCGTTGGTTTTGGAAGCTGCTTGACGAATCAAGGAAACTCCAGTATTTTCGATATGATCTTCTAATTCAATTTCTTTTGCAATGGTGATCCCGTCATTAATAATTTGCGGGGCGCCAAATTTCTTTTCTAGAACAACGTTGCGGCCTTTAGGTCCAAGGGTGACTGCTACGGACTCTGCAAGGATGTCCATACCTCTTTCTAAAGCACGACGTGCATCTTCGTTGTAAACAATGGATTTAGCCATAGGTTATGCCTCTTTTTGGTCAATTCTGAATCAATAATCGATAAAGTAGCTTTTAGGTTGCCTATGATCTGATTAAGCAACGGCAGCGAGGATATCTTTTTCAGATAGTAAAACGTAGTCATCTCCAGACAGTTTGACATCGGTGCCGGCGTATTTGGAGTAAAGAACTTTATCGCCAACTTTGACATCTAATTCAGAACGACTGCCATCGTCGTTGCGTTTTCCGGGTCCAACTGCCACAACTTCACCGATTTGGGGCTTTTCTTGGGCGTTATCGGGTAATAAGATGCCTCCTGCGGTTTTTTCTTCGGCGGGGCTAACTTTTACAAAAATGCGATCGCCGAGGGGTTTAACGGTAGAGACGTTGATACTAATTGCTGCCATGAACGAATCCTCCTGGTGTTTATAATTGGAACTGAGTGCTTTCTTTCAACTTTTAGCACTCTAACCTTACGAGTGCTAATTTAGCGAAATAAGGGGAGTCATGGCAATAGTTGTCTGGGTACGGGTTCCCGAACTTTTCTGGATTTTTGGCTTTAATGATTAAAATTAAAACCTTTAGAATCAGGATTTTTATTATCAAACGAGAGCAAATTTTCAACTATAAATGCTTAACTATTCTGATATCACAGGGACCTTTGAAGGGGGATTAGATTCTGTTTTCCCTGAAGATAGTGAAGATAGTGATCTGGCTATAGACCTGATTATTTATGAGTTTGACCTGGCAGAAAATGTGAGAGTATTTATCGAACCAGTTGGGGGATTTTTCGATGATTTTGTACCTACAGTCAACTTCCTGGACGGTGACGGAGCGTTAGGGGCTATTTCTGCCTTTGGTACTCGTAATCCTCTTTATTCTATAGCTTTCGGTCAGGGTATTGGCTTCCTGGGTCGTATTTTTGAGGTTTTTGAATTGAATTTATCTTTCATTTTTTTGATTTCTATTAGTTAGTAATCGCCGAAAAGCTTACCCAGAAAGAGGTACAGAGTTTAACCTCTATCTGGTCTTCTCCCAGAGTGATGAAAGAGGGATATTAGCTTTTATCTACATCCCATCACTTCGACAATTGCAGAAATTAAATTTTGATCACTAAGTTCCTCAAAAACAGATGATAATGACTTATCATTTCTAGTACTGATAGTAAAAGACTCCCCATATGTACTGATAGTTGGATCAGTTGATATTGAAGCGATTAAGATTTTCTCCCCCATCTTGTCTGTAATAATCTCCCCAATATCTGAATCTTTATTATTAGATATTTGGATTACTTTGTGAACATCTTCTGGAGAAACAAATGAGGTTGTCCTAATGCAAATTCCACAATGGTTAAATTTATTTCCTGTATATGACAAGAAAAATTGAATTTCAGGTTCGTTTACATCACTAAAGACCTCAAATAGTCCTATAGAAAGTGTGGTATTTTTCGTGTAGTTATTAGACATGGAATCTTTACCTCATAATGAGCTAGTTTTAGTCAGTATCATTAATAATACCCTTAACAGTGTTTTATTCTTTATAAACTTATAATCTATAAGACAAAGTTTATATCTTAAATCACTAAAAAAACACTTATACTATCATTGTCCTAAAGAATTATTGATGAACTTTATTATAAAAAGTATATAATATTTTTTCAGAGAAAATCGGTTTCGTAATAAAAATTTATTTAGTAGGTACACAGTCAATTTGAATATCTTTGGTAATAGTCTTTATAAAACTTTAATCTGAAGTTTTATAAATTTCCTATCTCTATACCTTGGTTAAATAATTTTCTAACTTTGTGTTACAGAATCTATTTTTGATTAAAATATACTGTATATTGACTTTTAGAGCGTAAAAGATTTTTGTAAAAAGCATAATCTAATAAATAAGATATTATTATGCTTAACTATCTTTTGTTAAGTTTTTTATACTATTCCTATTATTACGATTGGCGATCCTAAACGCATTAATGAATATATCCCTCTTTCATCACTCTGGGGTAAAACCAGATAGGAGTTAAACTCTGTACCTTTTTCTGAGTAAGCTTTTCGGCGATCACTAACTAATAGAAATCAAAAATTTGAGTTATTATCAGAAAAAAGTTAGAGATCGCTTATTATCAAAGGGTTTGAGGACTTGAAATAACAAGGGGGTTCCGAAAGTGATTAAAGAGGGATAATTATCGAGAAAGCTGTCTGGAACGACTGATTGAAATTGTTATTGATAGTCCTTATTATATGGGATCAGGACGATTGTTCATCCCTTAAAAAAGTGTCAACTAAAAACAGTATTTAACTCAAAAAAATAGAACCATTTAACAACAATATTTTGAGACAAAACCCTCGTGTTAGAGTTTTTTTAGTAAGAGAAGGGTTTAATAATATTAAACCCCGACAGTATTATGATGATTTTTTAGGTAAGAATTTTTCAGTGGTCATTTTAATCACAATATAGAGAATAGGAACCACAAATAAACTCAAGAAAGAAGCGACTAACATTCCTCCAAAAACTGCTGTACCCAAAGACTGACGACTACCCGAACCGGCACCGGTTGCTACTACTAAAGGAAAGATTCCGAGTAATGTAGAAACTGCCGTCATTAAAATAGGTCTTAAGCGTTCTTGTGCTGCTTCTATAGCTGCTTTTACTAAAGGTAAACCCTCATCCCGTAACTGGTTAGCAAACTCCACAATTAAAATAGCATTTTTACTCGCTAAACCAATCAACATAACTAACCCTATCTGACAATAAACATCGTTAGCAAACCCTCTTGATAATTGTGCCGTTAATGCGCCTAAAATAGCCAAGGGAACAGCCAAAATAATAATCAAGGGATCGATGTAATTTTCGTATTGTGCAGCCAATACTAAGAAAACAAACAGTAATCCTAAACCAAAAATAATCGGTGCTAAACCGGCTGAGTTTAGTTCTTCCAAGGAAGTTCCGGACCATTCGTAACCAAACCCTGGAGGAAGTAGCTGTTTAGAAAGACTTTCCATCGCTTCTATAACAGTACCGGAACCCACCCCCGGCGCAGGACCACCATTAACTTCCACAGAACGGTATAAATTATAGTGGTTAATGGTTTGGGCCCCGGTAGTAGCAGTCAAACTGACGAGGTTAGATAAGGGAACCATTTGACCGGTTTGGGAACGCACATATAATTTATTGATATCTTGAGGGTTAGCGCGAAACTGTTTATCAGCTTGTACATAAACCCGATAGGTACGCTGTTGTAGGGTAAAATCGTTGACATAACTAGAACCTAAAGCGGTTTGTAGGGTGCTAAAAATGTCGTCGACGGAGACTTGCAACGCTTGAGCCTTATTACGGTTCACCTCGATGATATATTGAGGAGTATTAGCTGAAAAGCGACTAAATGCGCGACCAATTGCAGGGTTTTGGTTAGCGGCTCCCAATAATTGACCCATCACCCCTACTAACTTGTTAATATCTTCGTTTCCCTGTTGATCTTGCAGTTGATAAACAAAACCGCCAAAACTCCCTAAACCTCGAATAGAAGGGGGGTTAACGGGAAAAATATTAGCCTCTGGTATTTGACTAAACTTACCCCATAGTTTACCGATGATTGCTTGTGCCGAATGTTGGGGTCCAGGACGTTCTTTAAAGGGTTTCAGGGGGCTAAAAATTACCCCTTGACTAGCACTACTTCCCCCAAAAGCGAACCCACCCACGGCAAAGGTTGCTCTTACGTCGGGTTCTTCTAAAATAGTGTTTTCTACCTTTCTCATCACCTCGCTGGTGTATTGCAAGGAAACCCCTTGAGGGGCTTGAATAATAGTGATGAAATAGCCTTGATCTTCTTCTGGGGTAAAAGCAGTGGGAACTAGGTTATATAACCAGACTGTGACCAATAATAGGGCCACGAAGACACCTATAACTGCCAAACGTAGGTTGTTAAGAGTATAAAGCGATCGCCGGTATTGTCTTCCTAACCATTCCAAAAGGTGATTAAATTGGTTAAAAATTGTTCCAAAAATTCCAGGTAACTTCTGTCCCTTTTCTAATAGTAAAGCGCATAAAGAAGGGGTTAAAGTTAAGGCTAAAAAAGTAGAAATAACAATAGAAAAAGCAATAGTTAAGGCAAATTGACGGTATAAAGCACCGGTAGTTCCTGGAAAAAATGCCACTGGAACAAACACCGCCATTAACACTAAAGAAGTGGCGACAACTGCCGATGATAATTCCCCCATCGCTTTACTAGCAGCAGCTTGGGGAGACATATCTTGTTCTTCGATATAACGGTTAATTTGTTCAACGACAATGATGGCATCATCCACCACCATTCCGGTAGCTAGGGTTAGACCGAACAGGGTTAAACTATTGATTGAAAAGTTGAATGCTTTAATAAAAGCAAAGGTTCCGATCAGGGCTAAAGGAATAGTTAAAGCTGGAATTAAGGTGGTTCTCCAATTTTGTAAAAAGATTAAAATGACTATAATAACTAAGCCCACAGCGATGAGCAAAGTTTTCACTACTTCTGATAAAGACTCTTCTACAAATTGAGTAGTATCAAAAGCAACAACATATTTTAAACCAGGGGGGAAAAATGCGGATAATCTATCCATTTCCTGCTTTACTTTTTGGGCAACTTCTAAAGCATTTGAGCCACTTCTTTGATAAATACCCATACCCACTGCTTCTTGTCCCCGAAAGCGCAGAAAAGTATTATAATCTTGCGCTCCTAACTCTGCCCTACCCACATCTTTAAAATAAACTAAACCACCATTTTCATCGGTTTTTAATAAGAGATTTTCAAAATCTTTAGGATCTTTTAATTGACTAATTGCTCGTAAATCATACTGAAATTGTTGTCCTTCGGGGGCGGGTTCAGCACCTATTTTTCCTGCACCTACTTGTAAGTTTTGTTCGGATAAAGCCACAACAACATCTTGGGTAGTTAACCCTCGACTGGCTAATTTATTGGGATCTAACCAGAGACGCATGGCATAACGACGTTCTCCAAAAATGCGAACATTTCCCACACCATCAAGACGTTTTACAGCATCTAATAAATATTGATCTGTGTAGTTACTTAAAAAGACATTATCATAACGATTATCATCACTAAATAAACCAATTCCTAACAGTAAATTATCATCTTGTCTTCTTACTTGAACCCCTGTTCTTTGCACTGCATCTGGTAACTGAGATTGCACAACAGAAACTTGGTTTTGCACGTCAACAGCAGCTAGATTGGGGTCTCTAGAAGAATCGAAGGTAACAGTAATACTACTGGTTCCGCTATTACTACTACTAGAACTAATATATTTTAGTCCTTCAATCCCATTAATCTGTCGTTCTAAAACATTAGTAACAGCATTTTCAACTACTTCAGCACTCGCCCCGTTATAAGTAGATTCAACTTGAACTCTAGTGGGGGCAATTTCAGGAAATCTAGCAAGAGGTAAATTAAATAAACTAATTGAGCCTACTAATAAAATTAGTAGGGCGCAAACAGAAGAAAAAACGGGACGTTTAATGAAAAAATCAACGAAATTCATTACTCAAACCTTTTAATTATCAATAACTGCTATCGGGCTTAATAATATTAAGATCCTACGGGGTTTTTACTTCTGCAATAGGCGCACCGTCTCTTAATTGAAGAATACCAGCAGTGACCAGTTTTTCCCCTGCTGTTAAACCATTAATTACCTGATAGCTGTTACCCTGAATTTCTCCTAATTCCACTTGTCTTTGTTCCGCAATAAAAGGTGCAGCATCTTCTTCTTGTGAGTCATTTGGTTTAGCTACAAAAACAAAAGTTTGCCCTCCTAAACGAGAAACAGCAGTAGTAGGAATCAATAAGCCTGGTTCTTGTCGCCAGATGATTCTTGCTTGGGTAAACTGACGATTTAATAGAGTTCTATTGTTGCCCTGAAAATCCGCTTTAGCTAACACTAATTGAGAGTCAGCCGTCACATTCGGAGAAATAAAGCTAATGTTCCCCCTGGCCACCGTTCCACCTTGCTTATCCATAATTTCTACAGGTAAACCCAAACGTAAACGGGGGGCATCTTCTAAGGGAATAGATAGATTAAGTTCGAGGACGTTATTAGCGGTTAAACTGGTCAAAGTATCTCCTTGATCCACAAAATCACCTGCATCTACAGGAATATTGCCAATCACACCAGAAATAGGGGCAATAATGCGCGTTTTACCCACATTTACCTCAGCCCGACGCACTTGAGCAAGGGACTCTGCCACATCGGCCCTCGCTTGAGCAATCACTTCTTGACGTGGACCGCTTTCCAATCTACGCAGGTTTTGTGCTTCCCTGTCAACCACCGCTTGTAACTCATCCACATCCATGAGACGACGCTTTTCCAGTTGAGACAAACGACGTTGGGCCTGTTCAAGTTCAGCGATCGCATTACGGGACTCTGTGACAAACTCTTGATATTCATCGGCAGAAATAGCCCCTTCTGCCTGTAAATTTTCATAACGTCCCACCCGTTGCTGTGCCAACTCCGCACTGGCCTCGGCAGCCTTAACTTGAGCCTTAGCTTGGGCAATTTCTTCTAGACTACTACCTGTTTGAGCGTTGCGTAAACGAGCTTTAGCCTCCCTTAAACGGGCTTTAGCCTCTTCAATGTCTTCCACACGGTTGCCCGCCTCTCGTTCCGCTAAACGGGCTTTAGCGTTGGCTAGTTGGGCCTGTGCTTCTAATAATTCCGTTTGCCAATCGCTATTATCCAACTCCATGATTAATTGGCCTTTGGAGATGCGATCGCCTTCTTTGACTAGAATTCGATTGATACGGCCTCTAATTTCGGGCCTTAAAACCACCGCCTCATCAGCTTCGAGGGTTCCTACAACCTCCGAGACGCTTTTAACAACTCCTGTGGTGATTGTTGCCAATTTTACCGAAGTTGGAGGAGTTTTTTGGGCAAAAGCCCCCAATGATGTGTTATCGTTCTGTTGAGTCAACCACCAAGTAACCCCTGAGCCGGCTCCTGCTAGGATGACTAAGATGCCTATAATAATAGGCAAACGTTTCCTTTTAGACCGTAATGGTTCCTTTAGAGACATTTCTTTCAATTCCTGATTAGATACTGATGCAGTAGAAGGGGGTCTATGTTTATTGAGCATGAGTCCTTTCTTTAATTGTCTCTTTTTTTATGGTCTTTTTTATTTATATTTCTTAATATACCAGTTATGAAGAAATGTTTAAGCTAGAAAGAATACAGTTCATTTGCTCTAAAGTTACCCTGTTACTTACCATTCCCTATTACCTATAATATTGATTAATATTAACCCTTAACATCAATGGCTAAAATAACCACTAAAGTTCCAGTTTCCGTTCTTATTCCCGCTTTGAATGAAGAACTTAATCTACCAGCGTGTTTAGAAAGTGTTGCTCGAGCGGATGAAGTCTTTGTGGTTGACTCCCAAAGTAGCGATCGCTCCGTAGAAATTAGTCAAGAGTATGGAGCTAATGTAGTCCAATTCGATTTTAACGGACGTTGGCCAAAAAAGAAAAATTGGTCTTTAGAAAATTTACCTTTCCGTAACGAATGGGTTTTGATTGTAGATTGTGATGAAAGAATTACCCCTGAATTATGGGATGAAATAGCAACAGCAATTAAAGAGGATAATTACAATGGATATTATCTCAATCGTAAAGTATTTTTCTTAGGGAAATGGATTCGTTACGGGGGCAAATATCCTGATTGGAATTTAAGATTATTCCGTCATAAATTAGGACGTTATGAGAACTTAAACACAGAAGATATTCCCAATACAGGAGACAATGAAGTTCACGAACACGTTATTTTGCAGGGAAATGTAGGCTATCTCAAAGAAGATATGTTACATATTGATTTTCGTGATATTTATCATTGGTTACAAAGACATAATCGTTATTCTAATTGGGAAGCCAGAGTTTATTATAATTTATTAATAGGACAGGATGAAAGTGGCACTATTGGAGCAAATCTCTTTGGAGATGCGGTTCAAAGAAAAAGATTCCTCAAAAAAATCTGGGTTAAACTACCTTTTAAACCCTTACTCAGATTTGTTTTATTTTATTTTATTCGCTTAGGATTTTTAGATGGTCATGCCGGCTATATTTATGGACGTTTACTGAGTCAATACGAATATCAAATTGGAGTAAAACTTTATGAATTGCGACAGTTTGGAGGAAAATTAAATGTTAATGAAAATGAGACAGAAGACGATTCTCAAACCACCTCAGAACCTGTACAAGTAAAACTATAGTAAACATTCAGCATTCTTTGTTTAGCGTTTAGCTTTGAAAGAAAATATTACCTATTTTCTTCGATACTCTTTATTTTTAAAATAAAATATTTATAGCTAACCGTTACTTTTAAGCTGAATGTTTAAAATTATAAACAAAAATATTAACTAAAAAATAATGGAAAGAGAACCGAATAGTCTTCCAATTGTTGATAATAATCCTTGGGTAGATTTACGTCAATATGATCAGTCTTGGTACGATCGCGGTCGCCCTGGATGGTATATATTATTATGGTGGTTAATACAGTCCATTGCTTTTCCCTTAAGTTTACACAATGCCAATGGTTTTCGCTGCTGGTTATTACGTCGTTTTGGGGCGAAGATTGGTAAACAAGTTATTATCCGTCCTACTGCCCGTTTTACCTACCCTTGGAAAGTTGATATTGGTGACTATTGTTGGGTCGGAGATGATGTTGTTTTCTATAGTTTAGAAAGCATAAACATTGGTTCTCAAACTGTCATTTCTCAGAAGAGTTATTTATGTACAGGAAGCCATGATTTTCGAGATCCAAGCTTTAATTTAATCGTTCAACCAATCACCATTGATAACGGCGTTTGGATAGCCACAGACTGTTTTATTGGTCCGGGGATTAAAATTGGCTCAAATGCTGTTATTGGGGCTAGAAGTAGTGTTTTTAAGGATATTCCTGCTGCTATGGTAGCTTGGGGAACTCCTTGTAAACCTCATTCTCCAAGAAAAATGAATAGTGGTGGGAGTTCGGAGTTATGATTTTTACCAGTTAGTGTAGATTAACACTGTTTAAGAGAGCCTAAATTAATAACAATTTCATCAATAATTTTTCTTAATTGTGAGGGTTTTAGGTCAGATTTATTAACAATGATACTAAAAGCTAAGGGAGAATAATTTGGAGGATTGATATAACCTGATAGTGCTGAAGTTCCTGACAAAGTTCCTGTTTTAGCTTGTACTTTTCCTTCAATAATTGTATCTTTAAAACGATTTTTAATAGTTCCATTGACACCACTAATTGGCAAAGAATCACGATAATTTCTCCCTTCTGGAGTTGTTGCAATTAGGATCAATAAGTTAACTAATGTTTCTGGAGTTACTAAATTATGGCGAGATAATCCTGAACCATCTTTTAAGTGATATAAATTAGCATCTAATCCTAATGTAGTAAGTATTTCTTTTAGGTTATCAATAGAATTATCTTTTTCTGTATTATTAACTAAAAGATTTAGTAAGCTTTCTGCATATAAATTATTACTATCTTGATTTGTATTTGTAATAATTTCTTGCAAAATATCGGATCTAATTTCTGTTATTTTAACTAAATTATCTGTTTCACTCTCTCCATAAACAACTTGAGAATTTATAATATTTATTCCTTCTTGTTCTAAATAAAATTTTAATGAATTTAAAAAATATTCTCCTGGGTTAACCACTGCCATTCCTAAAATTCTAGGCTTAGAATTAATAGCTAAACTTCCTGTGATTGTTAATAAAGGTTTCTCAAAATTGCGATTAATTGAAACAGTATAAGGACTATCCTCTTCCCCTGTTATAGCTTTATTATCAATCATCCATTGTTTTGCCGCAATAGCATCAGACCATTCTATTGTTAATTTATCTCCTAGCTCTTGGGATGTTAAAGTTAAAATAACTGCATTTTCATTAAGAATTAGTTTGTTAACTGCTGGTGCGTAATAAAACTGTATATCTTCCCATTCCCATGTAGGATTAATAGATGGCCTTTCCAGAGGACTATCTTGGACAATTAAATTATCAATACGTTGAATTCCTCTTGCCTTTAATTCTTGCGCTAACTTTTCTAACTGTTCACTCTTGAAAGTGGGATCACCGTTTCCTACTATTTTCAAAACACTTAAATTAGGATATGAACCCGAAGCATAAACAGGAGTTTTAATTTGATAATTAGCTCCAAACTTAATTAATGTTGCTGCTGTTATCAGTAATTTAACATTAGAAGCAGGAATAAAATATTTTTGGGAATTTAACTCATATAATGTCCTTTTATTATCTAAGGTTTTAACTAATATTCCCCAATGCGATCGCTTTAAGTCTTCTTGCTCTAAAATAGTATCTATTTTGCTTTTTAAATCAGCTTGACAAACTGATATATCTATATCTTGTTGTTTGAGAGTAGAATTAATTTCCTTAGCTTGCAAAGGGACAGAAAACATAAATAAAAAGCACAGAATAAACCAACCTATTCTAACCCCTCTTAACCCTAAATAATAACGATTCATTAGCTCTTCTTAAGATTTTAAAATTAGTTTATATATAGCAAGACCTATTTAGGAATTAAATACACCAAGAATTAAGAATCAATCAAATTATGGATTCTTAATTCTCAATTGTATATTTATCTCCAATCACTCCAATCATCATTGAAAATAGAAGTATTGGGGAAAGTAGTCGGATTATTATTCGCGTCTAATTTTTGCCGTAATTCTTGTAATTTTTTAGAGCGAAAAATAGGTTCTTCTACTAACTGATAGGGTAAAATTTGTCGATTCATAGCAAAAGCAGCAGTGGTTCCGGCCGCAGCACCAGATGACCATTCAAAAGAGTGTACCCGATAAGCAGCAGCAGCAATATGACTAACAGCAATACTCTTACCCGTTACCAGTAAATTATCAATATTTTGGGGTATCATCGACCTTAGAGGCACTTGGAAAGGATAAGCTTGACCTTGACCCTCTCTTTCCCCTTTTCGTTCAGTATTGCCTGGTTTTTCCGCCGGATATTCAGTCATACAGGGGTGAAAATCAATAGCATAATGACCAGTACCCACAGAGTCAGGATAAATAGTCGATCGCTTGCGTCGGGTAACTTGTTCCGGGGAAGCATCTCCACTGAGAACCTTAAACCCTTCTAAACCGGCTAAAGCAGCGTGTAAACGACGATAGGTACTAGGAGAAAGGTTTTCTTGATAAAAATCATCTTGATAGTTACGACGAGAAATATCAATTTCGTTGATCATAAATCCATTTTCATAAAGAAAAGACTTACGACCAATAATACGCCTTGCTTCACGCATATAAGGGTATTTAGATAACCCATGAACCGTTCCCATAGGAGACTCTAAACCCTTTAAATAAACATGATAGGGATCGGGAGTTTTGACCCCATCTCCTAACTGGGAGTCCGTAGTTCCTGATACTAACCAATAAAAATAACCAATAGAATGTTCTTCACCTTTCCGTAGAGTTTCTGTGCGTAACCCACCCATCCACTGTCCGGGTTCTAGTTGTCCCATTTCTTCTAGTTGCCGACGACTATAGATGAGGTTATCTCTAGACGTTCCGGGGCGATAATCATTGCCCCAAGTCCAGTTTTGCATAGAAATATCCCCAGGAGTTGGTGCAGTAAAACCGATCCCCCCAAACTCCGCTTGTTCTCCCTTTTGAGGACTCCAAATACGTCGGTAAGTATAGACTAAATCAAAATCCGCTAACCTCTCCAACTCATAGCTATAATAAGGAGCGTATTGAGCATAAAAATCCGGTATATCGTATTCCTGGCGATCTTCCTTGGTTTCCATAGCAAAAGTATAAGTAAACCCTTGAGTACAATAAGGATCGCCAGTGACACTTGCGGAAGACGGTTCTAGATAAGAACGAGGATCGATACCCAAACGGTAGGGAACATCAGTTAGACCGACTATTTCCCCTGTTTCTGTGGCTTCGATAACATACCAGTCTGCCGGTCCCCCTTCATCGCGGGGTTTAGGAATAAACTTAATAATAGTCTTGTCAAATAACTTAGAATCTTCGTAAGTATAAGCATCCTCGATAGTTTGGGAGAGAGGATAAGTATTTAAAGGAGGTGCGCCCTCTCTAGGGGTGTGTTGAATAGCGATCGCACTCATGATCTGTTTTCCCGTTCCCCCGTTCGGGTTGTTTTCGATGCTTAAATCTTTGACCACCGTTGAGGGGAACCAGTTAAGTTCGCCCCCACCTTTTCTGGCCGCCTCTTCTAACATCCCCTGGAGGATTTTATGACCATCTTCTGGGAGAAAACAAGAATAACTTACCCAACAGTCTCCAGGGTTAAGTTCCCCGTAATAGTCTTCGATGCGTTCTCGTAACTGTAGATAACCCCGTGGATAGATTAACTCTGCTCGCTGGGTGGGACGTTCATCTAAAGCAGACGTTCCCTGAGAAGAAAGTTGTCCCCCAACCCAGTCCGTGATCTCCGTCATACAGACGGTTTTTCCTGCTAATAACCCCTCATAAGCGGCTCCGGTTCCTGCCAGTCCACCACCGACTATTAATAATTCACATTCTACCGTTTTATCGGGGTTACGAGGTGGTGTAGCAAGGGTTAAGGGAGTCATCCCTTGCAACATTACTAAAGTCAAAGGGAGGGAAGCAAAATAGCGACGGATACGATTAAACATAGTTGATGAGGAGAGGTTATCTAAGTTATGGTCTCAGTTACTTTCTACTCATAGAACCAGTTGACTTATGGGGTGTTCCCTAATCTTTGCCAATGATTTCTATTATGTTTTCTAATGAAAACCGCTATAACGGCTAGCTTTAAAATAATTAACTTTTTATTAACTTTCTCAAATCACAGCATAACTTCTCAAATGGTTAGTAGTAGGATTTTAGATGTGGCTTTTTTCTCAACGAGTGAGGTAGACCTTGCTTTTATTTTCTATTCCCTGTTCCCTATTCCCCGTTCCCTAATACTAAAAACCCGTGTACCTCACAAATATGAGAATGCTATATAACCTCCCGTTCTTAAAAACGGGGTTTAAACACAGGAGAATTCGATGACTTATCCACAACCACCAGAAAGCAGAGATTTTGATTCCCGTCGCCAAAAAGCACAAGAACTTCGTGATCAGACAGATCAAAAAGCTTTTGATGAATTTATAACATCAGAACCCGAGGAAAATGGCGATCGACAACGGTTTAAAAATGAGTCGGTTAACGTCAAAGGGAGGAACATTAATTTATTCGGATTTGGTTCTTTCACCAAAACCTTAAAACACAACGAGAATGGTTTGGTTGATCGTGCTTCTTTTGAATCTCTTTTAACGGCGATCGCAGCAGGAACCCAGAAAGAGTTTCAAAATGTGATTTTAGGGGGCGGAGAACGGAAACTGGTTAACCCCCTCAATGCCTACTCTTTCCAACTGATTGGCAATGACTCCAACGGGGCCCGCATGGCAGAGGCACCAGCTTTTAACACTCGCAACATTGCCGTTGATATGGTAGAACGCTATTGGATGGCGTTATGTCGAGATGTGCGCTTTGATCAGTACGAAAAAAGCCCATTGATTCAAGAAGCTTGCGATGATCTCAATAACTTGCAGTTTGACGATGAGTTTGGATTTGAAGTAACCCCAGAAAACATTTTCCGTGGTCCTTATGAAGGATGCGATGTGGGTCCCCATGTTTCTCAATTTTTGCTCAAAGACTTTAATTTTGGGAATCAACCCATTGCTCAAACCTCCCTCTACCCCAGAGAAGGACTAGACTACATGACGGATCTCGACACCTGGAATTCAGTCAATAACGGGGACAGCGATCCAACTGGTACCGATATTCTCGACGGCAGACGCTATATTATTACTTTACGGGATGCTGGTCAATGGGTTCATGTAGATTTTCCCCATCAATCTAGTCTTTGGGCAACTATTATTTTATTGGGAGAAATGGCCGCCATTTCTGCGGCGAGTCCTTATGCTAACGGAGAGATTACAACATCTGAACCCTTTGGTAGTCTCGGTGGACCCGATATCACCGTTAATAGTGCCTTAGCTGGTGTTTATGGACTCAAACACGCTTGGTTCCAAAAATGGTGTGTTCACCTACGTTTACGTCCTGAAGTCTATGCACAACGCTTAGAGTTATTCCGACGTGATATATTGGGTTCCTTTAAGGGTCAAGCCTTCAAACAATTATTTGGGGATGGGGCAGATGTTTGGGATAAGACCAAGGTACTCGATCGCATCAAGCAACACAACAGACTACAAAATATTAAGTTTGTCAGGGGAGATAAAGAGGATAAAGAAGGCACTTATTTATTACCTATGGGCTTCCCTGAAGGTTCTCCGGCCCACCCGGCATATCCAGGAGGACACTCTGTCTTTGTCGCTGCTGGTGCAACTATAGCCAAGGCATTTTTTGAAGATTGTCCTATTGCTAGTCCTCTAGTTCCCACTGCCGATGGTCAAGGTTTGACTGCCTATACTGGAGGCGAAACCTTAACAGTTCACGGAGAACTCAACAAGCTTATTGCTAATATTACCCTCTTCCGAGATGGTGCAGGAATGCACTGGCGTACCGATGGCACAACTTCTGGTCCCTCGGGTCTTAATAAAGATACCGGTGGCAACTTATTAGGGGAAACCATGGCCATCAGTATGTTACGAGACATTAAAAAGACCTATAGAGAGAATGTGGGAACCTTCTCTTTCAAAAGTATTACTGGAGAACCAAGGACAATCTAATAATCCTTGAGTTTTCTTCGGTTTTACTATTCCCTCCACAACCTTACCGAATAGAAGTATCATAGTTTTGTTGTTTTAATACTCACGTCATTTTATAGACATCAACGCTATGGATATTTTAGCTCTCGGTTGGGTTAGCGTATTAGCTTTATTTACTTGGTCTATCGCTATGGTTGTTTGGGGACGTAACGGTTTCTAGCACTGTGGAAACATCATCTCTTCTCAATGTACTCTTTCTCACTGCCTTAATATTACTCGTTTTGGTAAGTGGGGGGATACTTTATTTAACAACCGTAGAATGGCGCGATCGTCGTCGTCAAGACCGAGATAAAAAAAGTGGACGCTAAACCCTGGAGAGGACAAATATTGTCCTCTCTCCTTTTTTTTAGTTATCAGTTATCAGTTATCAGTTACCAGTTACTGTTCACTGTAAATTCACCTAGATGGGTGAATAAGAATCCCTAAGATGGATGAAGTAATGACCCAAGGTTAAGGAGTATCCTAGTGCGCATAGGACGTATAAATACAAATATTCCTTATAGGAGCGTGACACCATGTCTATTAAAAAAATAACCTTCGACACCGTTGTTATTCTTGCTTTCTTGATTGGGACAGGTTTAATTTTTAACTATATATTAGAAACTCCTTTGTCCAATCCCCTCATGGGTGATAGTGTTACCACAGAAGAAGAAGCTTAATTCCTGTCAGGAATTCATGATTAAAAAGGGCAGTTTTCTTCATTTCAATTGTGTTAATTCACCCAAGTAGATGAAGACTTTAACGAGGAAATGATGGGATAGTAATTACAGCAAGAAAAAAGTTTTCCCTACATCGAGATTTCCTCCTCAGATGTACCAGATGACCTCCTCCACCCTATTATCTAGGGTGGTTTTCGTTTTTTAACCGAATGTCGGGCAGAATTCCCTAACGTTCCATAACTTAGGGATGAATGCCCGACCAACATATAAAACTGCGAAGCATCCTTATTTCTTAGTTTCTAACCCTCCTGACTGGTTTTTGATATATTCTTTGACCACT
>NZ_JASJEB010000071.1 GCF_030064895.1 Crocosphaera sp.
CTTATTGAGGCAACGGCCAATGAGACGGGAAACCTCGAAGACGAATAAAACCGTCCTTGAGTTGAGTTGTCGTTGGGAAGCCCCAACTTCAGCGAAGCAAGTTGGGGTACTTCACAATCTGCTACGAGGTAACATTTTGCTAAGGATTTTTTTTTTGATCATATTTCCTAGCTCCTCGCAAGGAGGAAAGCGCGTTTATGGAAAAAGCAGATGCTCACTCCCTCAACTCAAAAGACTAACGATTCTAGAGCAGATTACAGTAGCGAATTTGTGACAGTGCCTCCCGCTTTGTCGTTACCCAAGGGTGGTGGTGCAATTAAGGGGATGGGAGAAAAATTTACAGCCAATCCGATAACGGGGACGGGTTCAATGTCAGTACCGATAGCGACTAGTCCCGGTCGCTCAGGGTTTGGACCACAGCTTTCTCTTTCCTACGATTCCGGTGCAAGCAATAGCAATTTTGGCTTTGGTTGGAGTCTATCAATTCCCTCAATTACTCGTAAAACAGATAAAGGATTACCTCGCTATTTTGATGCAGAAGAAACTGATGTCTTCATTCTTTCAGGGGGAGAAGATATCGTACCTGTATTAGTGCAAGATGAGTTAGGAAAGTGGAGAAAAGAAACCTTAGCACCAAGAAACCTCAATGGTACATCCTACTGCATCCAACGCTATCGACCTCGAACTGAAGGGTTATTCGCTCGAATTGAATGTTGGACAAATTTAGAATCAGGTGAGACTCATTGGCGATCGCTTTCCAAAGACAATGTCACAACACTTTATGGTAAAACGGCTGAAAGTCGAATCGTTGATCCAAATGATGCTACTCGCATATTTAGCTGGCTAATCTGTGAAAGTTATGACGATAAAGGAAATGTTATTAGCTATGAATACAAGTCAGAGAATTCAGAGGGGATTGATACAACCCAAGTCCACGAACGCAACCGCAACGATAACATCCGTTCTGCTAACCGTTACCTCAAACGCATTAAATACGGTAACCAAACACCCCGACAATCCCATGAAGATTTAAGTTTACAAACGGATTGGATGTTCGAGACAGTGTTTGACTATGGAGAACACGACTTGGAAAATCCTACCCCCAATGATATAGGAATTTGGTCAGTTCGTAACGATCCGTTTTCTTCCTATCGAGCGGGTTTTGAAGTGCGTACCTATCGTCT
Source organism: Crocosphaera sp. (assembly GCF_030064895.1). Taxonomy (GTDB): domain Bacteria; phylum Cyanobacteriota; class Cyanobacteriia; order Cyanobacteriales; family Microcystaceae; genus Crocosphaera. The sequence continues at coordinate 1,185 of NZ_JASJEB010000071.1, forward strand.
CTGCCAACGGGTACTCATGTTTCATCATTTTCCGGAAGAAGAAGAAGTCCGACAAAATTGTTTGGTGAGATCCACAAACTTTAACTATTCCTACGAAGAAAATCTAACAGATGTTCGTAATCCGATTTATTCTAAACTTATTTCAGTTTCTCAAATTGGCTACAAACGAAATTCAGAAGGTGGCTATATTCATAAATCTTTACCCCCACTAGAGTTTACTTACAGTGAATCGGAAATTGATGAAACAGTGCGGGATATTGACCTCGAAAGTTTAGAAAATTTACCCCAAGGATTGGATGGGACAAACTATCAATGGGTAGATTTGGATGGAGAAGGTTTATCAGGAATTCTCACTGAACAGGGAGATAGTTGGTTCTACAAACGCAATCTCAGCCCTATTTCTAAGGTTCAAGAAGATGCTCAAAACACGATTACCGTTAAATTTGCCCCAATTGAATTAATAACCAGTAAACCTGCAACAGCTTTAGCTGATAACGCTCAATTTATGGACTTAGCAGGGGATGGACAACTCGATTTGGTAACGCTTCGCAGTTTGACACCGGGATTTTATGAACGAACCACAACAGAAGGCTGGAAACCTTTTATTCCTTTTCAATCTTTACCCGTATTAGATTGGAATAATCCGAATTTAAAGTTTATTGACTTAAATGGAGATGGACACAGCGATATTCTGATAACCGAAAATAATTGCTTTGTTTGGCACGCTTCCCTAGCGGAAGATGGTTTTGGGACAGCAGAGCGATCGCCTCAACCTTGGGATGAGGAAAAAGGTCCCCGTGTTGTATTTGCTGATAGTACCCAGTCAATTTATTTAGCAGATTTTTCAGGTGATGGGCTAACAGATATTGTGCGAATTCGCAATGGCGAAGTTTGTTACTGGCCGAATTTTGGTTATGGACAGTTTGGAGCAAAGGTGACGATGGATAATTCCCCTTGGTTTGATACGCCCGACATCTTTAATCAGCGTAGGATTATTTTAGCAGATATTGATGGTTCGGGAACAACGGATATTTTGTATTTAAGTGCAGAAGGAGTGCAGGTTTATTTTAACCAGTCTGGTAATAGTTGGTCGACAAAACAAATATTGCGGAGTTTTCCGACAATTGATAATGTTGCATCAGTAACAGCAATCGATTTATTAGGAAATGGAACGACCTGTTTGGTTTGGTCTTCTCCTTTGCCTGGGAAGGGTCGTAGTGTCATGCGTTATATCGATTTAATCGGTGGACAAAAACCCCATTTATTAATCAAAACGATCAACAACTTAGGTGCAGAAACCACCGTTGAATATGCACCTTCGACTAAGTTTTATTTGCAAGACAGCTTAGCAGGAAAACCGTGGATTACCAAGTTACCATTTCCCGTTCATGTCGTCGAAAAAGTCACCATTTTTGATAAGTGGCGACAGACTCATTTTACATCGACCTACAGCTATCATCACGGATACTTTGACGGGATAGAACGAGAATTTCGAGGATTTGGGCGAGTAGAACAAACCGATGTAGAAGATTTTGGAACCTTTACAACCGGCAATATCTCCAGTCCCTACATAGATGATGACCAAACGTTGTATCAACCTCCAGTTAAAACAATTACTTGGTTTCATACAGGAGCCTTTTTAGATCGCGAACAGATCCTTTCCCAGTTTGCTGATGAATATTTTCCCCACTGGTTTGAGGAACTTAATCCCCATGAAACGAATATCTTGGGAGATTTTCAAGAGAATAGTTTGCCTGAACCCGATCTAATGGACGAAAACCTCAATACCGAAGAATGGCGAGAAGCATTGAGAGCTTGCAAGGGAATGATGTTGCGTCAGGAAGTGTATGAATTAGATGTGGATGCGCTCAAACAAGGTGAAGAAAGAAAAGTAAAGCTATTTTCAACAGCATTTCATAACTGTCATATTCAGCGACTTCAGGCTCATGGGGAGAATCGTCATGCCGTTTTTTTAGTAACTGAAAGTGAGGCGATTACCTATCACTATGAACTGGATTTGACAACGGATATACTCGAACCCGATCCCCGTATTTCTCACACTCTAAACTTACAAATTGATGAATATGGTAACGTGCTGGAATCAGTAGCGGTAGCTTATCCTCGCATTAAACAGTACCAAAATGAAACACTGCCAGAAGGAACAGAAGGACTCATTAATCAGGTACAACAGGAACGCCATTTAGTTTACACGGAAAATCGCTTTACGAACGATGTTGATGATCCTCAACACCCTGATCGTTATCGTTTGAGAGTTCCCTGTGAGGTTAAAACCTACGAACTCACCGGAATTAGTCCCCAAGACGGTTTTTACTATACTTTATTGGAGCTTCAACAAGCTGACATAGCTAACGATGAGATGGTTGAAGAAATTGCCTATCACGAATTTCCCGATCGCACCACTCCTCAGAAACGACGAGTTGAGTGGGTGCGAATGTTATATTTCAGTGACGATCTCGAAACACCTCTACCTTGGGGAGAACTGAACTATCTAGGTTTACCCTACGAAACTTACAAGCTGGCACTTACCAATGATTTACTCAATGCAATCTTTAACTCAGAACACCTGACAACAGAAGTACATGGTAATTTAGATAACGCTGATTTAAGTGGCTATTTGAGTGGTGTTACCCTCGCAGAACGCTTTCCCGATATGGATACGACGGGTCAATATTGGATTCGTTCTGGTGTTGCTGGTTTCGCACCTGATGCAGCAGAACATTACTACTTGCCGGAACGCTACACCGATCCTTTTGGGCAAACGACAACACTGGCCTACGACTCACGGGATCTCTATATTGAATCCAGCACTGATCCCATTGGCAATACTACCCAGGTGACTCAGTTTGACTTTCGAGTGCTGACCCCATCGGAAATGCGGGACATTAATGGCAATCTTTCACAGGTTTACTTTGATGCTTTTGGTTTACCAACGGCGATGGCCATCATGGGTAAGGGAAATCAAGCAGACAGTCTAAATTCCTTCGATGATGAATTGGCTAATCCCACCTCGGCCCAACTCAATGCCTTTTTTGCGGAGAATGCTTACAACGAAAACCAAGCCCGTATTTGGTTGGAAAATGCAACGGCCCGGTATGTATATTATTTTGGCGAACAAGAAAATGATGATGGCAGAACAACCTGGGGTGAACATCCCGCTTCTGCCTGTAGTATCCTGCGTGAACAGCATAGCAATGAGGATAGTCCGATTCAGGTAGGGTTTGAATATTCGGACGGGATGGGGACTGTATTAGTGAAAAAAGTTCAGGCCGAACCCGAAATACCTAATGGTCCCTTACGCTGGATAGCGACAGGAAAAACAATTCTCAACAACAAGGGCAACCCCGTCAAACAGTACGAACCCTACTTTAGCCAAAACGAATTAGGCGAACCAGATCATCGATTTGAAGAACCCCAGGAAATCGGAGTTACCCCGATCCTGTATTACGATGCTGTCGGACGGCAGGTACAAACAGAAATGCCCAATGGAACTTACAGTCGGGTGGCGTTTTCCCCTTGGTTTATGGCAACCTACGATGGCAATGATACGGTACTAGAAGCGAACAATGCTTGGTATGAACGCTATCTCAGTGGTGAGCCAGAACAACGAAGGGCAGCGCGTCTGGCTGAAATTCACGCCAATACTCCAGCCGTGACGCATTTGGACAGTTTGGGGCGAGAAGTGGTGGCGATCGCTCACAACAAATGGCGACGGGAAGATGTTGATTTTGAGGAGAAATATGTCACTTTTACCAAGCTGGATATTGAAGGGAAACCCCTGTGGATAAGAGATGCGAGGGGAAATCGGGTGATGGAGTATATCAATTCTCCAGGGGCAGAAACGGGTTTTGTAAGCTGTTATGACATTGCCGGGAATCTACTCTTTGAACACAGTATGGATGGGGGCGATCGCTGGATGTTGATGGATGCTACAGGACAACCGTTTTATGCCTGGGATGAGAACGAACGGGGAATGGAAACAGATTCTTCGGTGCTGGAACGTCGCCGTTTTCAGACGATTTATGATGCCCTGCGTCGTCCAGTGGAACAGCAGTTACAAATTGATGAAGGTTCCCCCGTAATCATTGAGCGGTTGATCTATGGAGAAGGGCAAACCGACGATCTCAATCTTAATCTGCGAGGACAGGTTTATCAGCACTACGATTCTAGTGGGTTAGTAACCAACCAAGGATTTGATTTTAAAGGGAACTTACTGGTAGTTACGCGCCAACTGGTCAACGACTACAAAGCACAGGCGATCGATTGGTCAGGGAACTCCCCAACGAATAATCTGGAATCCGAAGTGTTTACCGTCCGTACTGAATACGATGCCCTGAACCGTCCCACTTTGTTAACCAGTCCAGACCAAAGTGTAACCCGTCCAGTGTATAACGAAGCTAATCTACTGGAGCAAATGTATGTGCGGTTACGGGGAGCAGCCACAGAAACGGTTTTTGTAGAAAATATCGACTATGACGCAAAGGGTCAACGAACATTAATTGAGTACGGTAACGGGGTACGGACAACTTATACCTATGACCCCGAAACCTTTCGACTGGTGCGACTGCTGACGACTCGTACCTCAGATAACGCTCGTTTACAGGATTTAAAGTACACCTACGATCCAGTGGGAAATATTACCGAAATTCGGGATGATGCTCAACAGACGGTTTACTTTGACAATACTCAGATATTGCCTCACAACAATTACACCTATGATGCACTCTATCGACTAATTCGGGCGCAAGGACGGGAACACGCCGTTCAAAATAACTTGCAGCGAGATGCAACGGAGTTTAATCCCATTCTCGGTATTCCCTTTCCCAATAGTCCAGAAGCTCTACAGCAATATGTCGAGGAATACACGTACGATAGGGTGGGTAATATCTTGTCCATGAGACATACAGGCGGAGCGTTTGAACGTTGGAATCGTCGCTACCAATATGCTGAAGACAGTAATCGGTTGTTGGCGACTAGCAGACCCGATGATGCTGAACAGTTTGCAAACTATACCTACGACACTCACGGCAATATGACAACCATGCCCCATTTGCCGTTGATGCAGTGGGATTATCAAGATAGGTTAAAAGCAACCAGTCGCCAGATTGTTAACAATGGAACGCCAGAAACCACCTATTACGTTTATGACGGCAGTGGTCAACGGGTGCGGAAGGTAACGGAACGACAAACAACAGGAGGAATTTCTACTCGAAAAAATGAGCGAATTTATCTAGGTGGGTTTGAGATTTATCGAGAATATGGGGGTGATGGGGAGACGGTGACGCTGGAGCGGGAAACGCTTCATGTGATGGATAACCAACAGCGCATTGCGTTGGTGGAAACGAAAACGGCTGAGGTGAGTGAAGGGGTTGCATCTCCGACTGATTTGAACGTGCCAGTGATTCGTTATCAGCTTAATAATCATTTGGGTTCGGCTAGTGTGGAACTGGATAGCGGTGGTGCAGTGATTTCCTATGAGGAATATCATCCCTATGGCACGACAGCGTATCAGGCGATGCGTAATGGGGCTGAGGTGAGTTTTAAGCGGTATCGCTATACGGGGAAAGAGCGGGATGAGGAAAGTGATCTTTACTATCATGGAGCGCGATACTATGCACCGTGGTTAGCGAGATGGGCAAGTGCAGATCCGTCTGATTTAGAAGATGGATTGAATCTGTTTAACTACGTACGCAATAACCCAATTATTCTACGTGACCCAAATGGAAAACTGAGTTGGGGAACAGTTTTTGGCATTGCTGCTGCAGTCGTTGTTGGTACGGTGGTTACTGTTGCTACAGCAGGTTTGGCAGCTCCATTATTGGGCGCTGCTGCTGCTAGTGTAATTGGCGGTGTTGTCGGAGGTGCTGCAGGGGGTGCTGCTGCTCAAATTGTTGAAGATTTGGTTGATCGAGGGAAAGTTGATTGGGGGAATGTAGGTGTATCAGCACTAATTGGTGGCGTAACTGGTGGAGTATTTTCAGGTGCTGGAGCCGCAATCTCTAGAGGGCTTTCTACGCAAGCAGGACGCGCTCTTTCTTCTAAAATAATCAACTCTAATGTAGGGCAGGTAGTTGCAAGAGGAATCTATCGTATTGCCAGTTCATCTATTGGACGGGGTGTCAGAGCCGCTGGTGATCTAGCCAGACGAGGTATTGAGCGTCCTGCACAAAGAGCTGGAGAATCATTAGGGCGAAGATTAGGAGGAAAGTTTGCTGAGCGATCCGCTCGGCATCAAACTGAGAGAGAAGCCGCTGAAGGTGTTCTTAGCGATGTTGGAGCAGACGTTACCAGTGGAAAAGTTAGAGCATCTGTTAGAGGTGAATTAGAAGGTGATCAAGTAGCTGCAGTAACTAAGAGTGGTGAACGAGGAGTTATCAGAACCCCAGAAGGTCGAACGATAGCAAATACACCAAATCCAACAACCGTTCCACTGACACCGCGACCTTTTGATTCCAATCCCCGTACCGTTGATGCAGAGTTTAAGCTTCTTGGCTTCACACTCTTATCAACAGGAAGTAACCCCAAGATTGCAGGAAGACTATTTATTGGGGCAAACAGAGCCTTTTGTCCAAGTTGTCAGGGTGCCATGAGTCAGTTTAGAGTTCTTCGCCCTAACATCGATCTCTTGAATGTTCGCCGAAGCTTTTCATCGTCAGGAGCGGTCGGCGGAAATTCTCCCAGGTTAGTTCAACCTGATTCTGATGATCAATTGTCACCATCGGGTTCAATGCTCCAATTGCAATTCTCTTTTTAAGGAGAAAACAAGTGCGAGCGCCCTCTCTCATACGTTGGATTGAGGCAAAAAAACCCAACCACTTTACTCAAAACTAAACTTCAAAAACTCAAAAAAAGGAGACTTACCAAATGATAGATACAGAAACTAAAAATAAAAAGCTACGCCACTGGAGAAGCAACATTGCTGATAAATCAGGATCACAATCCACAATAACGGCGATTCAAATATGGTACAAAATCCCAAACATTATCAAATTGACAAAAAGGTAAATACACCAAATTTTTCTCAATTAAAACCTAACTAAAAAAGGAGACTCAACTAACCATGAATCCAGAAACCAGAAACAAAAACCAAATCCCTTGGACTGAAGAACATTGGAAACAAATCGATATGGCTGTTCATGATGAATGTAAGCGTACCAAAGTCGCAGCCAAATACTTACCTCTTTACCCTGCCCCTGGGGCGAAGACTGTTCCTTCTGATACCGTACTGTTAGGAAACCAGCGTGACAGACAAGGGGAAGAAAAATTAACCATTGATGAAACCGCCACCACTCCCATTCTTGAACTCGAAGTCCAATTTAGATTAACCCAACAGCAAATTATGGAATCGGACTTGAGCAGTGCGATTACCCTTGCAACCCGTGCCACTAACCTCCTCTCCCAAGGAGTTGATATTGCTATTCACGGCGGTCCATCAGGAATTCGTTCTGCTCCCCTATTTCGCGATCGCCGAGTGGTGATTGCCTCTGGACAATCCGTCATCGGGTTATTAGAAGCCCCTGAATTTAGTGGCGAAACATCTCGCATTCAAACGATTCAAGTACCAACCACATCAGCACCGGGAGAAGTTCCCCGATGGGGCGAAAACATCTTTGGAGCCATTTCTTTAGCTTATTCTCGCCTTCAAAGTGGTGAAGGGTTAGCCCAAGCTCATTATGGACCCTATGCCTGTATTCTGAACTTTCAGCCCTATGCAGATTCCTATGCGCCCTTGCCCACAACCTTGATTATTCCAGCCGATCGCATCAAACCCTTGGTAACGGCAATGTCCCAGGGTATGATGTCCATGTCAGAAGACATGATGAAGAAACATACTGAGGAAATGCAAAGTTATGGGCGAGATATAAGTTATATGTACGCTCATCATAACTATCCTCGCTACTATGGTACAGGGACTATCCCTCTCAATCCGAATCCGCTAGGATTATTTCTCTCACTAGGTGGGAATACAATGGATTTAGTGATAGGGCAAGATGCCATTACTGAATATGTTCGTCAGGAAGGAAACTTCTACTGCTTCCGCGTCTATGAGCGTTTCGCATTACGCTTGAAAGATCCCACTTCAGTGATTCGGCTAGAATTTCAAGAACCGACTTGTGTACCCCCCACTAACTAACTATCGGGAATGGCTGGTTTTTAACTGAGGATATGACTAAGTTTTCAAAACCAGCCAACGTGAGTTCGGTGTTAGGAGTTCGGAGTTCGGAGTTATCATTTTTAAAACGAGACAATGAGGGTTTGAGACTGCTAATTTGAGTAAGTTGTCTACAAATTGCCTTATATCGAACTCAGGTAGCCAAGTTAATAAGTTTTATGGAGTTGAATAAGTTATGCGTATTGAGAATGATGGGATCTTATTGTGGTACGAAACCCTCGACGCACCAGCACCCGATAATATTGTTTCAGTAAGCGATAGAGTCGCCATCACCGTTGGCATTCAACCAGTAGATGCGAGTAATAGTGTAGAAGTTCGCTATCGAGTCAATCAAGGTAAAACCATCTCCATTCCTGCTCAATTTCTAAAAAATGGACGCGGTTTAACGTCTCAATATTTTAGAGCCTCACTTCCGGCATTTGAACCTGGGGATACAGTAGAATATGTAGCGATTTGCCGTTGTGCTGGACGACAAGTTCCCTCCGTAGATGAGCTTGAAAAATTTACGTCTTCATTCACGGTTGTAGAAGCAGGAAGTCAAATCAAACGTGATCCTCCCGATTCAAGTCAGAATCAACAGACATCATCTAGGGAGTCAATCGATACTAACTTAAAAGACGCTCAGTTCGTCCATGCTCAAGAAACTACCAAGAAGGAAGACAATATTCCCTCACGTCTGTCCACTCGTAAGAAAAAACACCTCAAAAATTTGACAGAGGGAATTGCCGAGGGAAAACAGAAAGAAAAACTAAAACAACTTTTTAGCGAAACGGAAGGAGAATTTAATCAATTAAAAGCTCGTTTAGAAGAAAGTGAGGAATTTGATCCAGAAAGTATCCAAAAACTGACGTTTAAGCATGAAATGGCAGAACTTCTTGAAGATGAAGAAAACTGGATTGCTGCTTGCGCTCAGGATAACCGTATTAATTGTCTTCGCGATATTGCTCTCAATTACAAAAAACAAGACTTTAAATCCCTCATGCGCTCTGCTGGTATTCCCGAAAATGCCGAAGGAGAAGACGAAGAAGATTGTCTGGAGAAATGTGCCACCAAGGTTTGCGATCGCCTTTTTCGGATGATTCCCACCGCCGTTGTTCAGCGCATGGTGCAAGATGAAGAAATTGCCATAGACGATCCAAAGGTTCGTGAGGGCATCTTTTCGGTTTTAAATGACCACCCCGATTTAGACTTCCGAAAAACCTCAGTGTTGGAAGTATTACAAGAGCCAGATTGTCTGAAACAAATATCAGAAGAACATCAAGAAAAAGTCGTCGAGGGGTTAAAAAACTTACAGCGTCTCTCTGTGCTTAGTCCTAAAGCTGAAGCAGTACCCACCCTACTGAAAGGCAATTTAACCTCCGCTTACGCTATTAACGAAGTGCCGATGGAACGGTTTGTCAGCCTTTACGGTAACCAATTAGGGGGAGAAAAAATTGCTCGTGCTGTTCACCGCAACGCCCAAAACATTACCGCCCGTAATGAAGAGGCTTATATTGCCCTTCGACAAGCAGTAACAGGTGCGCCTGTGCGTATGATTCACGGAGATTCAGCAGCCATAAACCAACGCACACAAGAGCTTATAGGTGTTGTTCAACAGAAGAATATTCCCATTAATTTTGAGACTCTATTTGGTAGTGTCGATCTCTGTGAATGTAAGCATTGTAATTCAGTTTACAGCCCCGCAGCCTATTTAGTTGAGTTATTCCAGTATCTCCGCAACAATAACTTAGATCCGTATGATGTCCAAGATCCGACAAAACCTAACCCTAACACTGGAAAGTTGGGCTACTCACAAACTCCCTTAGAAATGTTTTTCCGTCGTCGTCCCGACTTAGGCCATCTCCAACTAACTTGTGAAAATACCAACACGCTCATTCCCTATGTTGATTTGGTCAACGAGGTGATGGAAAGTTTTGTTTTTAACCTGAGTAAATATGAAGATAATACTTTTACTCCTAAACGGGCTATTATTCACACACATAATGTAGAAGATGAAAGTAGTGGTGAACTACTTGCCGAACCTCAGCACACTAATTATAATGCTTACCTCAAACTCAGTAATACGGTTTATCCCGTTTGTCAACTTCCCTATCATCAACCCATTGATGCTACCCGTGAATATTTGAAATATCTGGGTACTAGTCGATACGAACTATTTGACACTTTCCGTACTGATGTTCCGCTCGAAGTTGAAGAAAATGCCACTAATCAAGAACGAGAAAGAGCTAGTCACAAACAAGAATTAGAGGTATTAGCTGTAGAACGGGCGATCGCAGCCGAATTCCTTCACCTTACAGAAGAAGAATATATTATCTTAACCAAAGAAGGATTCCATACAAAAGAATGGTACGAAATAGAAGAGCAAACCAGTTTAACCCTATCTCAATATCGTCAGAAGATAGGTTTAAAAAATACCTGGGATTACTACGGTATTCAAACTGAAGACCAGATGATTGAAGAGTTGAGGTGGGTAAAACCGGCTCAAGATACAGGGATAGTAGGTTTTCTGCGTCGAGTTAACATTCAATATACTGATTTAATCCAACTATTAAAAACCAGATATATCAATCCTAATTATCTATCAGGCAAAGATCTTGCCTATATGAATAGCTTGCGCTATAGCTATCGCTATCTTCAAAGTCTAGTGGATAAAAATCAAACCGATATTAAACTGAAATATCGGAAATTAGTGGCATTACTTCAATCGAAAGAGATAAAAGATTTTAATTTTTTTATAGCCAAGAACAAAGATTTTGACAATGATTTTATCGAATGTTGGATTTACAAAAACTTTGCTAAAATTGGTAAGTTAATCGTATTAGACAATGGAGATTCATCCTGTAAATGTGTTGAAGGAACTATCAGTTTAAGCATTTTTTATGTTAAGCAAAACCCAGAAACTGCTATTTCTATTACCCAGATGAGTCCAGAAATATCTCTCAATCTATCAAGAAGGTTAATTCTTGATATTGATTGTCAAATTTATCTAAACGGTCGGAATTCAAGACAGCGGATTGGCTACTTAGAGACAAGTACAGGTAAGTTAGTATTGGAGTCATTGAAACTATTTGAATTAGAGCCATCTTTTTTAGAATTAGGTGAAGATATCTTGAGAAAAATTTTGCAGGGTTATTTGGATGAAGATGGAGAACAAGCAATCTCATACGGAACTTTCACTGGTAAGAATGGCGAACAGGGAATCGTATTCAGTTCCTTTTTGTTTATGAATGAACCACTTGTCGTTTGTGAAGGTTCTCAGGAAAACTGCGACCTTTCTAAAACGCAACTTAAACATTTAGACGGAACGGACTTGACAGTGCCAGAATACGATCGCTTTCACCGTTTTATTCGACTTTGGTGCAAATTGGGTTGGACAATCGATGAAGTAGATCAAGCAATTACAGGAATTGGTGAAACGATTGAAAAACCACCTTTTAAACCCCTTAATTTCTCGGCGAGTAACCCTTTTGTTGCTTTGATACCTTCTAAAAAAGAATTGAGGGAAAAACCATCTTCCCAACAGTTTAACTTTTCGGACAGTAGTAGCTTTACAGAATTCCCACCATCTCAACCTCCTTATAAAGAATTGAGGGAAAAGCCATCTTCCCAACAGTTTAACTTTTCGGACAGTAGTAGCTTTACAGAATTCCCACCATCTCAACCTTCTAAAAAAGAATTGAGGGAAAAACCATCTCCTCAACAGTCTAACTTTTCGGACAGTAGTAGCTTTACAGAATTCCCACCATCTCAACCTTCTAAAAAAGAATTGAGGGAAAAACCATCTTCCCAACAGTCTAACTTTTCGGACAGTAGTAGCTTTACAGAATTACCACCATCTCAACCTCCTTATAAAGATGGAACAAGAAACATTCCTCAACCTAAAAAGATATTAACTGCTCGACCCAAACCAGAAGTTAATTGCCAACCTGAACCCATTTCTCAAGTCCTTCAAGAAATTACTCCCTACCTAATCGAGCAATTGGTAGCAGTTCAAAAACTTCTTGACATTACTGGACTGGAACTAGCAAAGCTCCTGACTTATTGGACACAAATCGGAACTTATGGGGAAAAGTCTCTGTATAGTCGTCTATTCCTTAAATATAATCTGACCGCCATAGAAAATGTCTTTAAAGAAGATGACTATGGTACTTATCTATCCCAAGAAGAATGTATTAGCGATCATCTTCCTATACTCATGGCATCCCTAAAAGTAGATGTCAATATGATTGAGACGATTATGGGACTGATAGCAACCCCTAAAGCATTAAACCAAGATGATGATTCTCAATGCTATTTATTAACATTAGATAATGTATCCAAAGTCTATCGTCATATTCTGCTGGCTAAAACATTAGGAATTCGAGTCAAAGAATTGCCAGGTCTTTTAATGTTAATCCAGGATATAGCCCATCCCTTTGGAAAACCAACAAAAACTCTAGAATTCTATGATCTGTTTGCTCAAATTGATGATTCTGGTTTTTCTTTACGGGAGTTAAATTATGTACTTCAAGATCAAGACGACCAACTGCGTCCCCTCAGACCCAGTATGGCCGATATTTTTGAATTAGCGATCGCCCTCAGAGATAGTTTACTTCAAATCGAGATAGACCATCCTGACATTGAAAAAGATGAAGACGCGACAGAGGAACTGTTACGGAACAAATTGAGTTTGCTTTATGAAAGTGCGATCGTAGAAGAAATTATTACTTTATTACAAGGGTCAACGATATATCTTGATAATACTCGACGGAAGTACAGTACCATTTTAAATGAAACTGATCAGGATAACATTAACCAATTTTTAACCGATAAACGAAAAGAAGTAGAAAATGCTATAGCAGAATTAGAAATCGCTCAAGAAAAATTAAAAACAGCTCAAGAAAAAGAACTAGAAAATACGACAAAAGAGGAACAAGAACAGGTTGAAGGGTTAACAGAAAAAATTGAAGAACTAACAGAACTGATTGAAGAGTTTCAGATATTCCTTGAAAGGGTTCAATTTAGTGGGACAAAAGGACTTCAAGTTACTGGCATTCTCAGTGAATCTGACCAAAACCAGGTGATAGCTTTAGCAGATTATATTGACGATCCTGAGTCTAAAGAAAATTTCTTAATTGCTGCTAAGAAAATTTTTGTTCAACCTCAGCAATTATTTGATGACGTACTCTTACCTATCTTTCAAGAAAACTGTGAAAATCATGAAAGCTGTGAAGATTGTAAAGCCTGTAAAAATGCTAAAAATATTTTACTAGCTAAGGATCTTGTTTCTGCTGAGAATCAGGAGAATGATAGTGGACTCCAAAAGCGTGCGTTTTTTGCGAAAAAATTCCTTTCCTACTTAAGAGAAGAGTTGCGTCAGCGTCAGGTTATACAAATGCTTGCATCTGATTTAGGTCTAGATATTGATATTATCAAAACCCTGATCATGGAAGTGATCAAAACTTCCACAGAAGACCCCCTTTATCAAGAAATTATTAAACTAAAAGAACAAAAAGATCCAGCAGTTTTAGACGCATACTGGGAAGGTGTATTTGTTCCAGAAAAAGAAGGAAAATATATCTTTTTTCTAGCATCTTCTCAAGTAGCTAATTTAACATTTAATGGTCGAAAGCAAGCCTTTGACTTAAAAGAAACAGATGATGAAAATATTAACTTTTATGAAAGTCCTACTTTTTCTCTCAAAGCAGGCCAAGCTTATCCTTTTATTATCGAAGGTTACGATACAGATGAAAAGGGAGATATTATTGATTTGTTTATGAAGTTCAATAATCAAGCAAAAGTAGAAATTTCTGATAAAGTTTTATTTCCTGCTTTCAGTACAGAAACATTTCGCCAAGCCTATATTCAGTTGCAAAAAGCGGCAATAGTTGTGGAAGGTTTTAACATGAAACGGGAAGAAATCGACTTTTTTCGAGATTACTGCCAAAAATTCAAAAATTTAAACTTTAATAAATTATCTTTTCCTCAATGGCTACGCCTAGAAGCATTTTACCGTCTACATAAGAGCTTACCGCAAACTCAACTAAGTTTGATAGAATTTTTCCGTTGGACTAATCAAACTGAAGAGACGGAAACAGAAATTTCTTTAGTTGAGCAAATTAACGCCCTAACTGCATGGGAAGAATCGGAGATTTACAAAATGATTCTTCCACAACATTTTAACCTTCCCAATCTAGAAGATTTTCAGGACGAGAAAAACCTACTTAAATTACAAACAACTTTGCAAGTAGCGGAGAAAATTGGTGTAGGAATGGGCGATCTGTTTCAATGGGGTAAACCTCCTGCCGATTTTGCACAAAGCCGAAAAATTACTAGAGATATTCGAGATACTATTAGAGCGCGATATACCCAAGAAGAATGGGAAGAAGCCATTAAGCAAACCCATGATTTGCTACGTAATCGACAAAGAGATGCTTTGATTGCCTATTTACTAGCACAACCCGTTTTGATGGAATGGGGAGTCAGAGATGCCGACAGTTTGTTTGAATTTTTCCTGATTGATGTGCAGATGGATGCTTGTATGGAAACCTCCCGCATCAAGCAAGCAATATCTTCTGTTCAGCTATTTGTACAACGGTGCTTCTTAGGATTAGAGGATAAACATGGGGTTTCCTCTGATGCTTTAGATCGTCAGCGTTGGGAGTGGATGTCTCGTTATAGGGTTTGGGAAGCGAATCGCAAAGTGTTCCTTTATCCTGAAAACTGGATACGCCCTGAATTAAGAGATGTTAAAAGTCCATTTTTTGAGGAATTGGAATCTGAATTGCTACAAAATGATGTTAGCAAGGATACGGTCAAAAGTGCTTTGACTAAATATATTGTTCAAGTAGATGAAGTTGCCAATTTAGAAGTAGTCGGACAATTCATAGAAGGTGAAGGCAATGCGCGAAAACTCCATGTTATTGCCAGAACTCGTAATGCACCCTATTTCTTTTATTATCGCTACTACGAATTTGATAATAAATATTGGTATCCCTGGTCAAAAGTAGAAGTCGATATTCCCAGTATTGATATTGAGAATGATAATGGAGAGATTATCCAAAATGGTTCATTTGTTTTGCCAGTGGTATGGCAAGATAGGCTGTTTATTTTCTTTCCTCAATTCATGAGAAAAAACTGGAGTAGCAATCTCGCCAAAGAACAGAAAATTTCAGATAGTGCTGATAATAAAATGAAAGATTCTGAGCCTATATGTTATTGGGAAATTAAGATGGGATGGAGTGAATACAAAGAGGGGAAGTGGACTTCAAAAAATCTTTCCACAGAGGCATTATATTCTTTTGAATATGCAGAGGCAATTCTTGGCAATAATCTTTCTGCCAATCAGACTTTCAAATTTATGAAAAACCCTTCAAAATTTATTTTTACCATCTATAATTTACCTAACTCGCTCAAAATACAAATATACTATCGAAATCCAGAGATAATCTTATGGGAATATCTTACTAGCGATGACACTTACGGGGTGATCAAGCAAGACCTCACAACTAATTCAACACCTGTCTTAAATCAATCATTCAAATTTAACGGAGATAATATTTCTTTGGGAACATTAGTTTCGGCTGAGATACCCGAAACATTTAAGAGTAGCAATCCCATATTTCATTATTTTAGTGAATTAGGAAATAATTTAATATATCCTTTGCAGGCAAAAAAAGCTGCTGATAACCCTGCCGATATTATTGTTCCAAATTTCAAGAGAATGAGCGATTATTCATCAGTTAATCTCACTAATACTAATACTTATAGCTTCTCATATTCAGAAACTAAAATTTTACTAGGGCATTTAAGAAAAGATCGTTTAAATAATATTTTTAATAGTAGTATTCTGCTGAGTAATAACAACTATGGCTCAAATGACGGTGTTAAATACCACGAACTAAAACGCCCCTATGCTATTTACACTTGGGAAGCTCTTTTTCATTCTGTTGCTTTATTAGCTGATAATTTATCTAAATCTCAACGCTTTGAGGAAGCAATGCAATGGTGGCATTATATTTTTGATCCCATTAATGTTAAAGGAAATATCAAAAATGTTTGGAAGTTCTTACCATTCCGACCAGTAACTGATAGCAAAAATGTTCTAGATCAAATATTTTCTAATCTCGAACCTAATGCTCCTGATAATACTGAGGAAAAAAGCATTGATCAGTGGCGAGAAAATCCTTTCCAACCTCATAATATTGCTCGCAATCGCCCGACAGCCTACATGAAATGGGTCGTTATGAAATATATTGATAACTTAATTGCTTGGGGAGATAACCTTTTTCGACAAGACACCATTGAATCTATTAACCAAGCCACTCAATTGTATGTATTAGCTGGTCATATTTTAGGTCCTCGTCCCGAAATCATTCCTGAACGGGGAAAAAAACAGCCTCAATCTTATCTCAGTTTATTAAATAAATGGGATGCCTTCTCTAATGCAATGGTGGATCTCGAACTGGTTTTTCCGTTTAGCAACCAGATCGCAACAGAAGGTGTTTTCGATGGAGAAGAACATTATGTTAATATCTATGGCTTTGCCACAACTCTCTACTTTTGCATTCCTGACAACCCCAAACTATTGGAATACTGGGATACTGTAGCCGATCGCCTTTTTAAGATTCGCCATTGCCTCAATATTGAAGGCGTATTTAGAAAGTTAAATTTGTTTGAGCCACCTATCGATCCAGCCTTATTAGTGCAAGCAGCCGCCCAAGGATTAAGCATTAGTAGCGTTCTCAATGACCTCAGCACCCCCATGCCCAATTACCGTTTTAATTACTTGTTAGCCAGAGCTTTAGAAGTAACTTCCGAAGTCAAGTCCTTGGGAAGTGCGCTGCTATCTGCATTAGAAAAGAAAGATGGAGAGAGTCTGTCTATTTTGCGATCGCAACACGATACTCGCATTCAAAATCTCATTATGGAGGTTAGAAGAAAACAATTAGAAGAAGCTAAAAAAAGTCTTGACAGTCTAGAACAAAATCGAAAATCCCCTGAATATAGACTCCAACACTATCTACAGCTTATTGGCGAAGAAGATATGACTGTACCAGCCATCGATGCAGAATTTACGGAAATGGAAAACGAAATGCCTGAAGTTGAGGAATATGGCGGATTAAAATTGATTCCTCCTGAAGCGGAAGAAATTAAAAAAGCTAAACTTTCAGCAGATTTACAAACTGCGGTAGGGGTTCTAGAAACTTTAGCAAGTATTCTTCATCTTGTTCCAGATTTTGGCACTAAAATTCAACCATTGGGGCTAGGTGGAGAAATCGTTTTTGGAGGAACCTACTTAGCAACGTCTCTTCAAGCAGTAGCAAGAGGTTTACAAATCGGGGTAAATCGTACTTCTTTTCAATCTTCTGCCGCCTCTCGAAAAGCGGGCTATATTCGTCAACTACAAGATCGCATCTTTCAGTTAAATCTTTCTGGCCATGAATTGATGCAAATTGATAAACAAATAACTGCCCAGAAAATCCGCCAGGAAATTGCACAGTTAGAAATTGAGAATCATCAGATACAGATTGAACAAACTGAAGAAATTGAGGAATTTATTCGCACTAAATATTCTAACGAGAAACTATATCAATGGATGAGTGATCGCCTGAAAGATTTATACTATCAAGCCTATTCCTTTGCCTATGATTTAGCGAAAAAAGCAGAGAAAGTTTATCGGTTTGAAATGGGGCTATCTACTTCTGATTTTATTAAATTTGGCTACTGGGATAGTTCTAAAGACGGTTTTCTCGCTGGTGAACAGCTTTATTTGGCTCTGAAACATTTAGAAAATGCTTATATAGAAACAAAACCCCATGATTACGAAATTACTAAACACATTTCCCTTCAACAACTCAACCCCCTGGCATTAATTCAATTGAAAGAAGAGGGAGTATGCGAATTTAACTTCCCAGAAGAAATCTTCGATCTAGATTATCCCGGTGATTACAAGCGACGGATTAAAACACTATCGGTTTCCGTTCCCTGTGTTGTTGGTCCTTATACCAGTTTAAACTGTACCCTTCGCCTACTCAAACACGAATATCGGAACAGTAAAATTGCTGCTGATTATCCTAAGAAGTTAGAAGAAGCAGATGAGCGATTTATCTATAATCCTATTCCGACAACTGCCATTGCTGTTAGTCAGGGACAAAATGATAGCGGAGTATTTGAGCTAAATTTCCGAGATGAGCGATACCTACCCTTTGAAGGAGCCGGAACCATCAGCAGTTGGCGTTTGGAACTACCTCAAGAATTTCGTCAGTTCGATTATCAAACTATCACAGATGTGGTGATTCATTTGCGTTACACGTCTTGTGAAGGAGGCACTACACTCAAAACTGCTGCTATAGAACATTTGAATGAGTATGTTAAAAATGCCTCCGAATTAAGCAAACGAGAGGGACTATTCCGTATGTTTAGCTTGAGGCATGAATTTCCTAGTGAATGGCATCGCTTCTTAAATCCTAAACCTGAAACTGAAAGCCAAATTCTTATTCTTGGCAATCTTAGAGAGCGTCTTCCTTTCTTTGCTAATAGCCAAAAGGTGAATAATGTTACTATCCAGAGTATTATGTTTTTTGTTCCACCTATTGATAATGAACTAACTGTATCCCTATTTCGATTTGATCAAGCAGAAAATGTTGATATCGAGAATATAGAACCAACGATTACTTTGGGGGTTGGGGCGAACATTAGCCAACTAAAACAATATACAGCAACAGATCAAGAACAGGATATAAATGGATTTTGGGCACTTGTAGTTAATGAAGCTGAGTTTATTACGGCAGATGTTCTAAGCGATGCTTGGCTAGTTATTAAGTATGTAGTTGAATTTTAAGACGGGTCGTTAACAGAGTGACAGGCGTTGGAACCCACATTCCGCACTTCAAAGTGTAGTATCAACGAAATCTAAAAAAAGATGCTGATTTTTTATCTGAACTTCCCCTTTGACAAAACCCCATAACGTATGCTGCATCAGGTATACCTGAACTTCCCCCCACGAAAAACGACAAAAGCCTTATCTAAAGGTAGTTGTAGCGATTTTTGTACTACCCGTTACTGGGTACAATCTCTCTGAAGATTATATGAAGTGGGTTTGAGTAAACTGCACCTATGTAGTTC
>NZ_JASJEB010000093.1 GCF_030064895.1 Crocosphaera sp.
AAATAAGTTTATGATAAAAGTATAACACAAGATAATAGAAAGTGGAGCCAGTGCGGTCTTGGGGTCTCCCCAAGTGGAGCAACTGGCGTGGATACTTCGTCGTTTATTTGTTGGTCGGGCATTCATCCCTAACCTATAGAGGATAAGGGAATTCTGCCCGACATTAGGTTAAACTATTCAACGTCAGTTTCGGAGGACTGGTGAATCCTGTCCAAAGGTCTCTTTCTCGGTTTCCTCCTGTAATGGTATCCACAGTCAAAGCAATGGCATCAAAGTTGGCCTCTTTGCACATTTCAATCATGGCATCGTTCAAACCTTTGTCTTTGTGATAATAGAATTGGAACATTTTTGGTGAGGAGATTGTTTTACCAATCTCTTCTAAACTCACTGTCCCCAAACTGGAAACCCCAAACAGTATGCGAGATTTTTCGGCGGCTAAAGCAACTGCTCTTTCCCCTCTATAATGAAATAATCGTTGTAAGGCGGTTGGGGAACAAAATAGAGGCAGATCTAGTTTCATTCCCATGACTTCCACGGAAGTATCTATATTTTCAACCCCTGCCAAAACATTAGGAATGAGATCACATTCTTCATAAGCTGTAGTGTTCCTTCTATAAGTGACTTCATCATCGGCAGCCCCATCTATATAGTTAAAGACAGGAGAAGGTAATCTAGCTTGAGCCAACGCTCTAAAATCATGGGTATTACGACAACTGTTTATATTCATAATCAATTAATCTTACAAAATAAATTCCTGTTGATTTTTTGTCAGGGATTTTAAGAGTTCCGACGATGCATTCCCTTGAGTTTCCATTATCTCAGAAAATGAAACAAGAGAATCTCTGTGATCACCAGTCGTGCCATTAAGTCCAGGGGTAACTTGAGGTATTGCTCACGAGCAATGGTTAACTGCCGCGAAATTCATCCCGTCAGCATAGCTGAGAGTGTTCTTTCGGGAAGAAGATAAATCCATCTCCGATATCTTACCATGAGAATGATTATCGTTCTCATAAATAGTAGTGTAAATTGATAATCATTATCGTTGGTGAGCTTAGCTTGAAGATTTGCTTAAAATTTCCTAAAAAACATATCCCTATCCAAAAAATACCGATTCAATAGAAGTAGATATAATCAACTAGGTTTATGCACGAACTGGGTATTACTCAAAATATTGTTGCTATTGTCTGCGAACAAGCTCAAGGGGCATCGGTTAGACGCGTTACCCTAGAAATAGGTAAATTATCGGCTATTATGCCCGATGCTATTCGCTTTTGTTTTGATATTTGTTGTCAGGATACAATTTTAGAAGGAGCAACCTTAGAAATTATTGAAACCGAAGGAAGGGGAAAATGTCGTAATTGTGGACAAGAAATTAATTTATCTCAACCCTTTGGACAATGCGATCGCTGCCACAGTTGTGAACTAGATATTATTCAAGGACAAGAATTACAAATTAAAGAAATGGAGGTAGAAGAATTATGTGTGTAACCTGCGGTTGTTCTAAGAGCAATAATGTTACTTTAACCAACATTGACACAGGAAAAACCACGGATATTAATGATCATCACACCCATACCTTAGAGGATGGAACCGTGATTACTCATTCCCACGATCACCAACATAAACATAATAACCATGACCATAACCATGCTTCAGAAATCCATGCAAAAATGCACAGTACTACCATAACTTTAGAAGAAAAAATCTTACAAAAAAATAATCTAATTGCGGCTGAAAATAGAGGTTATTTTAAAGGTCGAAATATCTTGGCCTTAAACTTAGTTAGTTCCCCAGGTTCTGGGAAAACAACCCTGTTAACACGAACCATCAATGATTTAAAAAGCAAACTACAAATTAATGTCATTGAAGGGGATCAAGAAACAGCAAATGATGCTAAAAAAATCAAAGAAACAGGCTGCAAAGTTGTCCAGATTAATACCGGTACAGGGTGTCATTTAGAAGCATCTATGGTCAAAAAAGGCTATACAGAATTAAACCCCGAACCTAACTCAATTTTGATGATTGAAAATGTAGGTAATTTAGTTTGTCCGGCCTTATTTGATTTGGGAGAAGCAGGAAAAGTGGCTATTCTTTCTGTCACGGAAGGAGAAGATAAACCGATCAAATATCCTCATATGTTTAGAGAAAGTAAGGTGATGATTTTGACTAAAATCGATCTCCTTCCCTATGTCTCTTTTAATGTTGAACAATGTCTGGAATATGCCAAAAAAGTTAACCCATCTCTCGAAATTTTCCAAGTTTCTTCCGTAACAGGAGAAGGGTTATCTTCTTGGTATCATTGGTTAGAAAATCAGTAATAAAATTGATAGACTGCCAAATAATAGCACTTTTCAATTGGGTGTATCAACATTTCGGTTGGGGGAGTGTGGGAAGTGTGGGAAGTGTGGGGGGTGTGGGGGGTGTGGGGAGTCAAGCAATTTTAATGTTTAATCTATACAAATGAAAATTGCTATAAGACCCCGTCATTAACGACGTGGTTTAAATGAGTACGAGAGAATACAAAAACTTTTTTAAATTTTCAGATAATCTTATAAAAGAGGAAATTATCGGTAGAATTAGGGTGTGGGTTTTTCGTAGTGCGAGTGTTAGAATTGTAGGACTTGCTTACTCAGGAGCAGAAAATTTATTCTCTTAGTTAACTTAAAAATCTATAAATATGTGGTTTAAGAAAGCCAGAAGAAATAGGTAAAATTAGCGATTTTTACATAATTTTACTCATTTAAGCTTATTTATATCCAACTGCTTATGCAAATCAAATCGTTAGGAATAAATTAATGACTATCACGGAAATAATTGTTTTATGCTAAAAAAATTATCTTTTAACTCAATCAAGATTGGTTTAGGACTGCTAGTCTGTCTGAATGCTTTTGATAGTCTCACTCTACAAAGCCAAGCAGCGACATTCCGTTTACTTCCAGGAACAACACAAAGCCTGAATATACAGGAAATAACAACCCTAGATTTTCTGGATGCTGATCTTCTCGCTTTATTGATTCCTGCGGAGGAAGGAGTAGCAACCGCAGAAGACCCCTTTGCCCCACAACAGACCGTTGTACAAGCATTTTCAGACCCAAAAGGTATATCTCTAGAGTCTATTGTTGCTTCTTTTAGTCAGGTCAACCTGGACCTCACCAGGGACGATATAATAGCACAAGAAGTTCCGGTTTTACCGCAAGTGGTGGTATCCGATGTATATAAAGATGTCTATGATTTTGGCACTACTGCAGCATCAGAACTGAGTAATCCTCTGAGTATCGCTGCATCACCCTCCCCAGAAGCACCTCCTACACCCAGAGGTGGAGTGGCAACCACAAGAAGTGGAGCATGGGGAATCCCTGGACTGAATCTAATTCAGCCCGCTTTACCTCGTTTTGGCGGACCGGTTGCAATTATTGGAGGACCTGCTCACAATTTTGTCACTCCTTTACGTCAAGTGGCTTTACCTTCAGTTAACCCTGTACAAGCAGGTAACTGGGGAGATAGTCAAGTAGATGTGTTTTTTGCCTCCCTACCGCAACAAAAAGTGGTAGATGTTGACACCTTTATGAGAACAGTGTATCGAACCAGTGTCTCTGATATGATTAAACAAATTGACGCTACTTTGGATTTGACCGTTGATACTGATTTCAATTCCATGCCCGCGGAAGTTTTTCCCAGGAATGCTATGCCCTCTGGACAATTTAAGCAAAATCTTTAAACTGCTCAAAAACTAACTAATGTTCTGGACTAACGCCCTCTCAACTCAACCTTCTTTAGAAGCTGCTGTAACAGAAGTGACTCAAACTATTCTCAGTAGTTTGTCTACTCCTGCTGATGTGGGTATTTTCTGGATTTCATCCGCTTATGCTAGTGATTATTCCCGCTTAATTCCCTTAATCTTAGAAAAATTACCCCTACCTATATTAATTGGTTGTGGTGGTGCCGGAATTATTGGTCAAAATGAGGGGAAAGAAGTATCTGAGATCGAAAATAATCCTGCCTTGAGTTTCACCGTAGGTTGTTTGCCCAATGTCAAGGTAAACCCTTTCTTTCTCAATTCTGACAGTTTACCAGATTTAGACAGTCCCCCGGAAATTTGGCAAGAATTAATCGGCGTTTCCCCCCAAGAACAAGCTGATTTTATTTTATTGTCTGATCCCTTTTCTACTCCCATTAATGACTTACTAGCCGGTTTAGATTTTGCCTATCCTCAATCGGTTAAAGTAGGTGGATTAAGTAGTAGTAGTTTGATGGGAGTTCCAGGAACTGTATTTTATTATCAAGCAGATAATCCTCGGAGTGGGTTTTATAATCAGGGAACTGTAGGACTTGCCTTAAGTGGGAATATTACTATTGATACCATTGTCGCCCAAGGATGTCGCCCCATCGGTAAACCCTATCAAGTGGTCAAAGGAGAACGAAATATTATTTTAGAATTGTCACAAGACGGGGAAACGAAATATCCCTTAAATTGGTTGCGAGAGTTGATAAACAGTTTAAACGACTCCGATCGCACTTTAGCCCAACATTCCCTATTTGTGGGAGTGGTTAGGGATGAATTTAAACAAGAATTACAACCAGGGGATTTTTTGATCCGCAATTTGTTGGGAGTTGATCCTCAATTGGGAGCTATTTCTATCGGCGATCGCGTTCGGCCTGGCCAAAGATTACAATTTCATCTCCGAGATGCTCAAACTTCTGCCGATGACTTAGATACCCTACTCAAACAGTTTAACCCATCCACTCCTATTCAAGGGGCATTGATGTTTTCTTGTTTGGGAAGGGGCCAAACCTTATACCAAGTACCGAATTTTGACTCTAAGTTATTGGCCAATTATTTTCCTGGGGTTCCCATAGGAGGATTTTTCTGCAATGGTGAAATTGGCCCCGTAGGAAAGGAAACTTTTCTACACGGTTATACTTCTGTAATCGCCCTACTAAGACAGTTAAGGATTGAATGAAACCTCTTGATTCTACTTCTTTAGAAGTAGGTTTACAGACAATCATTAGTCAATTGGGTCAGCTTTTAAATGTTGATTGCTGTATTTTTCGTTCATTTAACTCTCATTATTTAATCAATAAAAGTATTTTTTATAACAAAAATAAACAAGAAAATTATCATCAATTGTATTTATTAGAAAAAACAATTGTTCCTGTTGATAAAGTAGAGGTGATTGACTGTATAAGAAATAATTCTTTTGTAGAAAAGTCCCGAAAAAAAGCTTATCAACTGACGAAAATTGGAGCATCTTTATTACTTCCTCTGACCCTAGAAAATAATTTTCTTGCTGTGGTTGGATTACATCGAAATTGTGATTTTTACCACTGGCAAAAACAAGAAATTGCTATTACCAAAATGGTAGTAGAACAACTAAAATTAGCCATTACCCAAGCTCAAGCTTACCAAAAAGTAAAAGAATTAGCCTACAGAGAAGCATTAATTAATCGTATTACTAACGCTATTCGTTGTAGTCTCGATCCTCAATTAATTTTTACAGCCATTACCCAAGAATTAGGTAAGGGATTGAAAGTAGATGGTTGCGCCCTATCTTTATGGACAAAAGAAGATAACTTTGTGCAATGTGTCGGACTATATAACCAGGTTCAAGGTAACATTAATCCCCTTCCTCAATCAGTGGTTCCCATCGCTTTAAACCCCGTTTTACAACAACTGATTAACAGTCAAAAACCCGTGGTTTTAGAGGATATGGATAATTATCCTGAAATGACACAATTTGATTTACCCCTACAAAGGTCTAGCCAAGCTCTCTTAATTGTTCCCTTAATCGTAGATGGAGCAATTATTGGCAGCATTTCTCTACGACAAAGCACCCACCCTCGCCCGTGGTTAGGCACAGAAATTGAATTAGCTCAAACTGTCGCTTCTCAAGCGGCCATTGCGGTACAACAGTCCCGACTTTATGAGAAAACTAGACAACAAGCTCAAAAATTAGAAAAAAGTGAACAGCAGGTGAAACAACTGAATCGATATTTAACAGAATCAGTTTTAAAACGGTTTTTACCAGCTTCTATGGTCAATAAGGTCGCTACAGGTCAATTAAGTCTTGATTTGACCCCAGAACCTCGTTTAGTCACCATCTTGTTTACTGATTTAGTGGGATATACCTCCTTAGCTAGTTATTTGGGAACTCAAGGGGTGGCGACTCTTCTCAACGAATATCTAGAAGAAATGACTGCCGTTGTCTTTGATTATGGGGGAACGGTGGATAAATTCATTGGGGATGCGGTGGTGGCTTTATTTGGTGCGCCAGAAGAGTTGACCCCTCAAGAGCAAGGATATCGGGCGATCACTGTGGCCAGAGAAATGCACAAAAAACTCCATCGATTAAACAATAAATGGCAGTCTCAAGGTTTAATCAAGGAACCGGTTTGTTTTCGCTGTGGTATCCATCAAGGAATGGCAGTGGTGGGAATGTTTGGTGGGGGACAACGCTCGGATTATACTGCTATTGGTTCGGCGGTGAATATTGCCGCCCGTCTGCAAGAAGTGGCAGATAGTGGCATGATTTTGGTCTCAGCAACGGTAGCGCAGTTTCTACACTCCGGTGAAATTACGGCCATGAAATCTTTACAACTTAAAGGAGTTAAAGAGGAAGTAAAAATGTTTTCTGTTGCCGTCAATTACAAAGAAATGTAAAAGACGTTAAGATTAGTGTATAGATAAAAGTGCAATTTTAAGATGATGTCTCATAATAATCTCACTGAGCAAGAACTGCTCAAGACTATACTAGAACCTTTATTAGAGGATTTCCAATACTGGTTTTCTCGCTCTCGCCATTTATTAGAAACAGAACGCATTACTTTTTTATCTGTTGAAGAACAAGAGGAACTCCTAGAACGGGTCAAAACCCATCAACAAGAAGTGCAAACGGCCAAACTCCTCTTTGAAGCTACTGGAAAACAAGCTGGAATCGATACTAGAGCGTTGGTTCCCTGGCATAGATTAGTGGCTGAATGTTGGCAGGTATCTATGAAATGGCGATCGCATCAACAAGGAAATCCCCCTATTGCTTAATTAACTGGGGGTTGTTAACTGATGCAACAATCCCTATTTTCCCTTGACAATTCTTGGTAAGCTAGTTGAAGACAATCTTAAGAAAAGCTTACGTTGGTTGGGGGAATTTGACCATAGTACGTAGAAAAGTTGATATTTGCTCAAGATAAGAGTATCTAAAACCTTGCATTTTCTACTTTTTTGGGTGCTGACCTTTAAAAAAGGATGTTTTTCCATCAGGATGTTAATTTCTGTCAGAAAAACAGATTCTATGCGAGCTTAATATTATTAAGCTTTGACTACATTAGTGACTTCCTTAACGGAGAATTTCAAATGCTACATTTAATTTACATCGTTGCTTTTACTATTATTGCTTTCTTAGCCGTTAGTAATCTTATTCGCAGTTTAATTACTGTGAGTATGGACTCTCAACGTCGTTATCCTGATCGCTTCAAGTCTAATTCACCTCAAGCTAAAAAATTGAGAAATAGTCAAAAAACCATTCATCCTGAGTTGCTAGATGAACGAGGTAGACCCATCAATGAACCATTGTTAGTGATGCGTTCTGTTAGTGTAGAAGATGCCAGACAACAACTTGATGCAATCTATAATTCTTCTCCTAATACTAAAAAAGAAACAGAGGAAGAATAGAGCAACTTGTTGTCTAAAATTTCCTAGTTTTGACGTTTAAAAATCTCCTAAGTACACTTATTAGGAGATGCTTTATTTAAGTTGTCCATCCCTCAATTGCACCTGCAACAAAAGCACCAATAGGGTTATTTTTGAGGGTTTCTAGTAAGCCTTTTTGACAAGCTTCTATGGCCTTTTGTTTCCAAGTAGGATTAGTTTCAATTTTTTCTATTACTTGAGTAGCAATTTTCATAGCATCTGTTGTGCTATTAATAGAATTATTTTTGGATAATTGATCAATTAGTTGTTTAATTTCTTCTAAGCTTTCCTGTGAGTTAGAAGCACTGGAGTTATTTGTAATATTTTCTGTATAGTCTCTTCCTGCAAAACCTCCACCCAGTTTAGCATTTTGAAAGTTATATTGTTTAACGGGTGGCATAGGAATTTTTAATGAAGTTTTAGGCAGTTGGTATGACGGATTATTTTCTTGACCTTTTGACGTTTTATCATCAGGTTTATGGGTTGACATTTGTTGTTCCTCTAGTCTTTATCCCTCAAAACTAACTGTCAGTATCTTAACATACTTGTCATCAACTTTATGGTTATTTATGAACTACTATTTTTAGTATTTTACCATTACTTTATCTTCAGTGAATCTTTTGGATTTAACAGTGTTAAACCCCTACATAACATTAATAATTTGTAGATTGATAATATTATGATGAAACTAATTTTTTAACTAATTCTATATCAATTTGTAATAAACTAGCTGTTTTTTCGATAGTAAAACCTTGTTTAATTAAGGTAGGAATTAACTCTAACTTAGCCTCAAGTTTACCTTCTATTTTACCCTCATCACGGGCTTCTTGATAAAAGCGTGTTTGTTTTAAATCATTTAATCCTAACATTTCTTCAATTTCCTCCCGAGTTTTTTCTGGAAACTTGTAGATCACAATAGTTTCTATATAAATCAATAATATTAATGATTAATTTTACAATAAAAAAGGTGGGCATTGCCCACCCTACGAGTTAAACGGTTAACATCTCAGAAGTTAGTCGTTTAAAGGTCAATCTTTCATCTTCAACGTCTACAAAAATTGTGTCTCCTGCTTTAAATTCTCCCCTTAAAATTGACTTAGCAATGGGTGTTTCTAAGTACCTTTGAACTGCACGTTTTAAAGGTCTGGCACCATAGACAGGATCATAACCGATATCTGCTACAAAATCTAAGGCCACATCTGCTAATTTGAGAGACATTTTTTGGTCTTCTAAACGACTTCTTAACAGTTGAACTTGTAACTTGACAATTTCTCGTAATTGTGCTTTTTGTAAGCTGTGGAAGATGATGATTTCATCGATACGATTGAGAAATTCAGGACGGAAACTATTACGCATCGCTTCCATAACACGGGAACGCATTTCATCATAACGAGTATCATCTCCTGCTACATCTAAAATGTATTGAGAACCGATATTACTGGTCATAATAATGATAGTATTTTTGAAGTCAACTACCCGACCTTGAGAGTCGGTTAAACGTCCATCATCAAGAATTTGTAACATTATATTGAAGACATCACCGTGGGCTTTTTCTATCTCGTCAAAGAGAATTACTGAGTAGGGACGACGACGGATTGCTTCTGTTAATTGTCCTCCTTCATCATAGCCTACATACCCAGGAGGCGCACCGATTAAACGAGATACGCTATGCTTCTCCATATACTCGGACATATCGATACGTACTATGGCTTCTTCGGTATCAAAAAGATTCTTGGCTAAGGCTTTGGCTAATTCAGTTTTGCCCACACCAGTTGGTCCTAAAAAGATAAAGCTGGCCGTGGGACGATTAGGGTCAGAAAGTCCTGCACGAGAACGCTGTATAGCTTCTGATACTGCGGTTACAGCTTCTTCTTGACCAATAACTTTCTCGTGTAGTTCGTCTTCTAAATGTAATAGTTTTTCTTTTTCTGATTCCACTAATTTACTAATAGGAATTCCTGTCCATTTAGAGATAATTTCTGCAATATCTGATTCTATAACTTCCTCTCTGAGCAATGTTTTTCCTGTGGTTTGTCGCTCCTCAATTTTAGATTCTAGTTCTTTTACTTGTCCCTGTAATTCTGTGAGTTTACCGTAACGTAATTCCGCAGCTTTATTAAGGTCATAATCTCGTTCTGCTTGTTGAATTTCTAAGTTAACTTGATCGATAGTTTCCTTTAGTTGACGAATCTGATCAATAACTTCTTTTTCTGCTTGCCATTGGGCATTAAGTTGGGATTGTTGTTCCTTAAGATTAGCTAATTCTTTTTCTAATCTTTCTAAACGTTCACGAGAAGCTATATCTTCCTCTTTTTGTAAAGAAAGTCTTTCCATTTCTAACTGGAGAATTTTACGATCTGCTTCGTCTAACTCTTCCGGTTTAGAGGTAATTTCCATCTTTAATTTAGCAGCAGATTCATCTACTAAATCAATGGCCTTATCAGGTAAGAAACGATCGCTAATATAACGGTTAGATAACATCGCTGCTGCCACCAAAGCTGTATCAGCAATTTTCACCCCATGATGGACTTCATAACGCTCTTTTAGTCCCCGTAAAATAGAAATTGTATCCACTACATTAGGTTCATCCACTAATACTTCTTGAAAACGTCTTTCTAGGGCAGCATCTTTCTCGATATACTTACGATATTCATCGAGGGTTGTTGCCCCAATACAGCGCAATTCTCCCCGTGCTAACATGGGTTTTAAAAGGTTTCCTGCATCCATTGCACCTTGGGTTGCACCGGCACCAACAACGGTATGAATTTCATCAATAAAAAGGATAATATTTCCCTGAGAATCCGTTACTTCTTTTAAAACAGCTTTCAATCTTTCTTCAAATTCCCCTCGGTATTTAGCTCCAGCAATTAATGAACCCATATCCAAAGCAATTAACTTTCTATCTCGCAAAGATTCAGGAACATCTCTATTAATAATTCGTTGTGCTAACCCTTCCACAATAGCCGTTTTTCCCACACCAGGTTCCCCAATTAAAACAGGATTATTTTTGGTTCTACGGGATAAAATTTGAATGGTTCGACGAATTTCATCGTCCCGGCCAATAACAGGATCAAGCTTACCTTCTCTGGCTAATTGAGTTAAATCTCGTCCATATTTTTCTAAAGATTCGTATTTATTTTCAGGATTTTGATCGGTCACTTTTTGATTGCCTCTTACTTGTTTAATAATCTCTTTTAAGTTACTTTCAGTTAAACCAAAATCTTTGAACAATTTTTTACCAAAACGGTCATCTTTACTGTAGCCTAATAGTAAATGTTCAACAGAAATATAGTCATCTGTAAATTCTTTGCGAAACCTCTCACTTCTATCCAGTAAACTATCTAAACTACGGCCTAGATAAACCGACTCCCCAGGGTTAGAAACTTTGGGTTGGCGACGAATAAAAGCTTCGATTTGATCCCGCAATTTGGGAACACTAATCTTAGCTTTATTGAAGATACTTGTGGCCAGTCCATTTTCTTCGGTCAGAGATTTCATTAAGTGTTCACTTTCAATTTGTTGGTGACTATTTTGTTTAGCAATATCAGGAGTACGGACAATGGCTTCCCAAGCTTTTTCGGTAAATTGATTAGGATTGTTAGGTTGCATGGTTAGAATTATCTATAATTGATTATATTGTTATTGTAATCTAGCTAACTCCCCAAATAACGACGGTTTACCCCACTGCTTCAGGTTGGGTTTACATCAGTTTTTAATTTTCTCCTGCTTAAACAATAGTCCTACTAATAATTACTTATGAATAATCAGAAAGATTTGACATGAGTTGGATTGATTATGTTATAATACCTAGAGAGCATTATAAACTGAGAGAAAAATAAGTTAGTTAGTATTAGCAGTTTTGTCCGTTGGGTATCGCTAATGTTTTCTCTAAAGAACAAGCTCGAAATGTTGAAACTAAGATAGAGATAGATAGTTCATGTCAATTTACGTTGGAAACCTCTCTTATGAGGTAAGAGAAGAAGACCTTAAGGAAGTCTTTAAGGAGTATGGTTCAGTGAAAAGAGTCCATGTTCCCACAGATAAAGAAACGGGTCGTCCTAGGGGGTTTGCTTTTGTAGAATTAGAAACAAAAGCGGAAGAATCTAGTGCCATTGAAACCCTTGATGGTGCAGAATGGATGGGGCGAACCATGAAGGTAGACGAAGCACGTCCCCGTAAGTAAAATTACGAATTATTTACCTTCAAGAGATTCATCTTGTTTTAAGTGAATCTCTTTTTATAGTTATAGGATTTAACTATTATGATTCGGGACAGGGATCACCGAATATATTAGAATTTTGTGCTTGAATTAATTGTGATTGAGAATCAACCCAGTAATGATAATCTGTCAATAATTGATTAAGCAATCTTTGTTTAATACGACTGAGAACTCCTTTTAAAAGACTATTTCCTGTTACCTGTAGTAAAGGTTTAGGTGTTACCCATAAAGCGGGAGGTAAATCGACTTGAACAGTTAAATTAGCCTCTCCACGTAAATAGGTTTTACCCTCTTGTTCTTGAGGAGATAGTTTCCCTTTCAAAGTTAAAGAAAAGCGATCGTTAATATAATCAATTCCCCGAATTTCACAATCTTGTGACCGCAAAAAAACCGTTCCTTTACTATCAGATAAAACCTCTAAAACAACGGTAGGTTGAAAATGATAAATATCCAGAAAATTTAAAGGACGCATTTTCAAACGAAACTCATAGTCTGATAACTGTTCCATGAGTTGAGGATCGGCGATCGCCTTTACCAAGCGTTGTGGTTGTCTGAGATAATGATAGATCGGTGTGGGTGCATCTTGAACGGGCAAGGAGAGAGACTCAGAGGCTTTAAAATGAATCAGATGTGAAAATTTTTGATCAAGCATTGAGATATTATGAGTTCCATTGTAGTGTCATTAAAAATACACTACAAGAAAATTGTCAAAATCTATAATTTTGTTTAAGAATACATTGTAACACCCCTAGACTTAAGGGATCCAGGGGTTTATGATGAGATAGATTCCTTCTTGTTGGGAGAAACCGGCTTGTTGTTCACAAGTCAAAAGTCAAAAGTTCTGCCTCTTCTGTCAGTAAGAGGATTAAATCAATAATTGTTTTGATCTTTCTTGTTCTATAGGGCTTATTATTCACTTTTGTCTTTTGCCTTTTGCCTTTTGCCTTTGCCCAAAGGGCGCGGTAAGCCATAAAAAATTGTTGTTGGGAGAAAACTTTAATGCGAGATGCCGTTACTACGTTAATCAAAAACTATGATCTAACCGGTCGTTATTTGGATCGAGATGCGATCGATAGTCTCAAATCTTACTTTGACTCAGGAAGCGATCGTATCAAGGTGGCTGCTTTAATCAATGCTAGTTCCCCTGAGATCGTTAAAGAAGCAGGTCTTCAACTCTTTGAAGAAGTTCCAGAGTTGATCCGTGCAGGGGGTAACGCTTACACCACCCGTCGTTATTCGGCTTGTTTACGGGATATGGACTATTATTTGCGTTATGCCAGCTATGCTTTAGTAGCAGGAGATCCCACTGTTCTCGATGAACGGGTTTTACAAGGGTTACGCGAAACCTATAATTCTTTGGGCGTTCCTATTGCCCCCACAGTTCGGGGTATTCAAATAATGAAAGATAAGGTTAAAGCCATGGCCGCTGAGTCTGGGGTTGAAAACACCTCTTTTGTAGATCAACCATTTGATCACATGAGTCGTGAGTTCAGCGAAATCTCAATTTAATGGCTTTTGTTTATAAGACCCCGCCATTAATGGTGGGGTTTTAATTAAGGCGATCGCTTTTTCAGAGAATAGTTAATAATTGTTAATTGTTAATTTCTGAAAGAGGCGATCAATTTTTATCTTAATACCCATTAATTTAGTTGCTTTCTCTCCATTTTTGGGCTTGTAATTGTATTTTTTCTAGTTCTACTTTGTCCATTTTTTTGAGATTAGCTAAGATAAGGTTCATCCGCCCTAAACCTCTTAATTGTTGTTGATGACGGGATAAAAAGTCCCAATAAAAGAAGTTAAAAGGACAAGCTTGATTTCCAGTTCTTTGAGTCTGTTTATAAACACAACTTTTACAATAATCACTCATTTTATTAATATAATTCGCTGACGCTGCATAAGGTTTTGAGGCTAATATTCCCCCATCTGCAAACTGCCCCATTCCTATAACATTGGGAACCATAACCCAATCATAAGCATCGATAAATGCACTGTGGAACCAATTATTAATTGCTTGGGGAGATACACCAACAATTAAGCCAAAATTCCCTAATACCATTAATCTTTGTATATGATGAGCATATCCTGTTTCTTCTACCTGTTGTAAACTTTGTTTTAAACAGTTCATATCTGTTTTAGAACTATCCCAGTAAAATTCTGGTAGTTTTTCTTGATGATTAAACCAATTTTTTTGTGCATAATCATCATCCATTATTTGATAAATTCCATACATATATTCTCGCCATCCCAAGATTTGACGGATTAAACCTTCTACACTATTTAAAGGATAATCAAACTCATAATAAGCGTTGTCAATGGCTGTAATTACTTCTAAAGGTGTAAGTAATCCGAGGTTAATATAAGGAGAGATTAAACTATGCCATAAAGTATATTCTCCTGTTATCATGGCATCTTGATATGTGCCAAAATTGTTTAAATTATTTTCTATAAAATTATCTAATATCTGTAATGCTTGGGAACGGGTTACACCCCATTTAAAAGATTCAATTTTGCCGTAGGTTGTTATTTGATAGGAATTAATATCTTTAATTACTTGTTGAGTGATTTTATCTGCTTCAAACTCTAAAGGAGTGGGAGTATTTAACCCTTTTTTGGGAGGTTTACGGTTTTGTTTATCAAAGTTCCATTGTCCTCCGATTGGTTTATTATGTTTCATTAAAATATTGAATCTTTTTCGTCCTTCTCGATAAAAATCTTCTAGTAATAAGCGTTTTCTTGAATCAGTCCATTGTTTAAATTCTGCTTGAGTCCAGAGAAAATGATTATTGGTAATAAACTGTATTTTACAATCTAACTTAAAGCTTTCAATCAATCTTAAAAATGGGCGATCATAAGGAGTTACTAATCTTAATTCTGTGATATTATTTTTCTTAATCCAATAGTTTAAACTGCTTTCAAAATCTTTATTTATTTCGTAAGTAACTGGCCATCCTTGTAATTTTAATTCCTCGGCAAAATGACGCATTGCTGAGAAAACTAATACTAATTTTTGTTGATGATAGGGACGTTTTTTAATATAATTAAGGGATTCAATAAAAATAACAGGAGTTTTTTGTTTATTGTGTTGACAACTTAGTAAAGCTGATTGTTCTAAATGTAATTGATTTCCTAAAATCCAAATTCCAATAGTCATAGAAAAATATAAAAATAAGTTAATTTAATGTTATCACTTAACAGTGAGCAGTGAACAGTCAGCAGTTATCGTTTATCAGTTTTTTGGTTTATTACAGTACAAAAATACGTTAATTTAATTGTCATTCTGATCTATGAAGAATCTATTTTTCTATTTAAGCAGGAAGATTATAAAAATAATTGATCAATATAAACTTTAAACCATTCAATTTTTTCTTTTTCTTCATCCGTTAATAAAACATTAGGTTTAAAAATAAGCTCACCTTCGTCAGAAATATCAGCAATAACTCGGTTTCTTAAACTTGCTCCTAACTCTTTTTCTGCTGCTTTCCATAAAGAGACATCAGGACTTTCTAAAATGTCTAGATGTTGCTGTAAAAAGTCTTTTTGATAATCATAAGGTATCCAACCACTTTCAGATTTTAACGCTTTGATTAAGGTTTCCGATAAACTATCAGGATAAGTTTTTTCGCCTTGACTTTTTAACCATAAAACCCAAGAACAAAACGCTATTAAGGTAGTCTCTAAATTTTCGGGACAATAGACGATCGTTTCTAATAACTCCTGACAAAAGTTAACTCCTAAACGTCTCAGTCCCCACTTATATTTGTCAAAAATTTCAACAACACCATCATCAACATATTCGTAATAGATTGCTTTCCTTAAATTAATCATTTTTGATTTTTCCTAAAGCTTCTTTTGCTGAATAACCAGACTTAAGCAAACGCTTAATTTTCTTGAAATCTAATCTAGTTTCTAACCAAAGTTTAACTTCTTGTTCCATATCCATCTCTGAGTTTTTTAACTCCTGAGTAAACATTGCAGAAAAGCCTAACTCTCGCCATTTTTTAACGATTTCAATGGTCATATTTAACCCTTTCCACATCGCTGCTTCTCCTGCTGTAATACCTATTTCATGCCAAGCGATCGCTTCTGATAAAAGAAACTTATATTTGTTCCAATCTGTTGCTTGTTTCGGAATAACATCAAGATTAATCCAAGTGAGAATATCTCCTAAAGGAACACTATAGCGAATCCATTCTTGAATCTCATTACTATTGAGTCCATAATCAACTAATTTTTCCACAGCATTAAGATCAATATCTTTCGGTTTTAACCCAGATTGAAACCAAGCTATAATTTCATCAGTTGTTAAGTTTAAATCAGTGAACTTTCTAGCTATCTCAGGAGTCATTTTACCATTTAAAGGATGAAACCTAGACGTAGTTTTAAACCACTTTTGAGCCAACTGTACAGAAAAGCCATGATCTCGCCAATCTTTCGCTGCTTCTGCCTTAAACTTACCAATACTTTTCCAAACCAATGCTTCTTCTACCTCAAAATTATAACTTTCCCAATCAGAGTCTAAACCTAATGGCCAAAGCCAAAAAAATTTGATATCTTTATATTGAGGAAAATCAGCTAAATTAATAATAGTTTCTGGTTCATAAATTTTCCTATAAACCTCCCCAGGTTGGGGAGGCATAAAAAAGCCCAAAATTTTTTCAGTATCTATTTCTTCAACTAAAATATCATTGGGCCAAGCTGCAATCAATAAATCATTAGAATAGTTTTTCAATCGATATTTAACAACCATAATATCAGAATTAAGAATTAATAATATTTTTATCTATTATCACCTTAAAATGGGAAGCATGAAACCCTTTTTTCTATAAATTTTACTTCAAAAAATCAACTTTTGTAGTGGTTTATAGCAATTTTCATTTGCATAGATTACAAACTCAAAGAAAAATACTACCCACACCTCCCACCCCTCCCACACTCTCCACCCTTACTAAACCGAAATGTTTATACACCCAATTGAAAACTGCTATTAATAATATTAAGCCCTAACCACTAATGTTAAACTATCCCCTTTTCAGGTAGAATATTATGATGGCAAAAATGCTTAGAATAAATTGCCATTGCTATTCTTAGCAATTACTTCACCAACCCTGCCCTGAAAGTGCAGGGATTGCCTAGACCAATCTAGGTGACGCAAGAGGTGAATACCACATTGAGACACAGCTTGGCACACACTTGCGAATACCTCCCTAGTTCGGACTATCTGTAAACCCAATTGGTTGGGTGCTGTTAGACAGGACATCTTAGTTGTGTTGTGGGAAGGGACTTTAAACGAGTTTGCGAGTCTCGGCCTTATAGGTGTTTCAAAACTCGCTCCCGTTAGGGGATTGTAAAGCCGTCCAAATAGGACGGGCTTTCAGACCCAATTTTTCGATGAATAACGATTTAACAGTATATTTGGGAAGGTGGCTCCATGATTCACGATATCTTCATGCCTGCATTAAGTTCTACCATGACCGAGGGAAAGATTGTCTCTTGGACTAAGTCTCCAGGAGATAAAGTCTCCAAAGGAGAAACCGTTGTGGTCGTAGAATCAGATAAAGCAGATATGGATGTAGAATCTTTCTATGACGGCTATTTAGCTACTATTTTAGTCGAAGCAGGGCAAGAAGCTCCAGTAGGA
This sequence comes from Crocosphaera sp., assembly GCF_030064895.1. GTDB lineage: Bacteria > Cyanobacteriota > Cyanobacteriia > Cyanobacteriales > Microcystaceae > Crocosphaera. The sequence continues at coordinate 17,542 of NZ_JASJEB010000093.1, forward strand.
GATGCGATCGCTTTAATCGCAGAAACAGAGGCAGAAATTGCCCAGGCTCAACAAAAATCTCCTTCTAGCCCTCAAAAAGCACCTGAACCGTCCCCACCCCAAAAAGAAGAAGTAATAGCTGCTACAGCCCCAGTAACCACCGCTACAGCCACAGTTACGGCTCCTCCATCAACAAACGGAAAAAGTAACCGTATTGTTGCTTCCCCTCGCGCCAAAAAATTAGCTAAACAACTAGGGATCGCCCTCAATACCGTTGAAGGTAGTGGACCTTACGGCAGAATTGTAGCAGAAGATATTGAAAAAGCCGCAGGAAAAACCCCCACAACCCCTGCTATTGCAACTCAAACCCCTGCACCTATCGCCACCCCACAAGTAACCGTTTCACCCACTCCTACCCCCGTAACCGCAGGCGAAACAGTTCCCCTGAATACCTTACAAAAAGCGGTGGTACAAAACATGATGGCCACCCTACAGGTTCCCACCTTTCATGTGGGTTACACCATAACCACCGATGAGTTGGATAAACTCTATAAGCAACTGAAACCCAAAGGGGTTACAATGACAGCTTTATTGGCCAAAGCAGTGGCAGTTACCCTGCAAAAACATCCTGTGGTCAATGCTAATTACAGTGAGCAAGGTATTCGTTATCCTCAGTCTATTAATATTGCGATCGCTGTTGCTATGCCGGATGGTGGTTTAATTACTCCTGTCTTACAAAACGCTGACAAGATTGATATTTATTCCCTGTCTCGTACTTGGAAAGATTTAGTTGACAGAGCGCGGGCAAAACAGTTACAACCAGAAGAGTACAATAGCGGTACGTTTACCCTCTCTAACTTAGGAATGTTTGGGGTGGATCGTTTTGATGCTATTTTACCCCCCGGCCAAGGATCAATTTTGGCCATCGGTGCATCGAGTCCCCAAGTGGTAGCAACTGCTGATGGTTTATTAGGAGTTAAGCGTCAAATGGCGGTTAATATTACCTGCGATCATCGGGTTATTTATGGTTCCCATGCTGCTGCTTTCTTACAAGAGTTTGCTAACTTGTTGGAAAATAATGTTCAATCTTTAACCATGTAAATCATCGTTATATGGGGATATTCCGTCTAAATATCCCCAAGTTAATGAAGTCAGAATTTGTTTTTTAGATACAGTTTTAATGTTAATGATCTAACTCAATGTTTTTTAGTAAAAATATTTTAATTTATATAAAAATGTATTTCAATTTGTAGATTAATATAAACACCATCATCAAAAAGATAAAAAGAGTTTATACCATGAAGATGTAAGGATTCTGGGTGTGATTATGTTTCAGAATACTATGAACGAAAACGATAAAAAAAGTTTATTCACAAGATTTAATGATTGTCGTCAAAAGTTTGTCCTTTCATTGAATAGCATTACCATTCTATCATTATTTGTGCTTCTGACGACCTTTATTCCCTACACTACTTATGTAGGTAATCTTGTTGATCTAAGAGATGACGAGGTGAAAGAATTAATAGGAAAATTTAATCAAGATGGACAATTAACGAGGGAAATATTAGAGGAGAAAGGATTAATAGATAAGAAATTAGATGAGCAAAAATTTAAAAATAAACGAAAATTAATACAGAAAGAATTAATAGAGACAGGATTAACAAATAAAGAAATAAAGGGAAATTTTGACCTGATTCGGTTAGAACAAGAGTGGTTGAAAAAACACGATCCTAGTGTGGCTGCTGATGGTGGAACTCTTGGTGAGAAATCACAATTTAGAACTCCTTTGGGTTCCTTTAATATCAGCAACGCAGAATTAGTAATTGTTTATCCTGCCGTTTTCTCTGCGCTGATAGTTTATCTGTTTTTTAATATGTATAATCTTTATGATTTGAGCAGAGAACTTAAAGATAATTACCAAAACAAGAAAATTCTTCAGATTCCTACTGCGAGAATACTTTTATGTGGGATTTTATTGTATTCTAGCTTCTTATGGTCATTTTGGGCTTTACTTGGTACAAAGGAATTTCCCAAGACAAAGGACGCTCTAAAAACAATATCTTTAGTTGATACAAAGGAATCTTCAGAGAAAAAGAATTCTCCAGATGAAATATCAGTTCGTCTCGGACAAATAGTTATAAAAGAAGCACATTTTCAGATTAACCCTAATCTAGATCAATGGATTGTCTTTGTTAGTACATTAGCAGTTGTTCTTGCTCCGTTAATTTACAGTGCAGTTTATTGGAAGCTATTTTCTTACGTTACATCACGCTATCCAAAAACAAGAAAAGCTGTGAGCGAAGGTTAGCTAGTTCGTTACCTCGCTTTAGCTCATCACCATAAACATTTATATAGGGGTCAACGGTCGTTGACCCCTACAATATAGACTTATGTAGTCCAAGTTGATGAAAACGGTATTATTTTACCTGTGTTTCTTTTTTATCAGAAGAAGCTTGATAAGACTTTTCTAATAACATGATTTGCTTTGCTTTTCCCGTTAAAGCTTGATTATCTAATAAGTTTAAGATTAAAGCATCTACGGAAAATAAACCGGCACCATTAACTAAGAAGAAGAGGAAACAAGCTGCATAAATAGCAGAAAGTTCGAGGTAAGCAATACTTAACCCTGCTACTAAGATATGATGGTACATAGCAACGAGCATGGTGAAAAATAATCCTAATGCAGCAGGACGAGTGAATAAACCAATGGCAACTAAAGGTGCGCCTATTAATTCAGTAAATGCAGCTACATAACTGAAGAAAATGGGGAAAGGTAGTCCAATATAAGATACATAAGCTTCGGCAAAACTTTCGATATTACCGAGTTTATCGAGTCCATTATGGATCATCATTACACCCACAACCAACCTGAAAATAGCCCAAGCAGTTTGGGAGGGAAGGTTAGGGGTAACATTGGGTTTGAAAACTAAACTAAGTATTGATCTATTCATGATAACGGGGTATGAAAAAATTAAGAAATTAACAAAACTCAATCAAGTTTTGTAGCGTAATGTTAAAAAAATATCCATGAGAAGCATAGACCTAATCCGTCAAACACTTATGAATACGAGATTAAAGCCACAAGACTCTAGATAACGCTTATGAGTATAGCATTAACATTTCTTAATATGATAACAAGTTTCTTAAATATTTCAACGCCTTAGCTGTCATTCGGAGCAACTGCGAATCTGATGAAAGATAATAATGTGTAGTTTCATATAGGAAAATTATTAACGAGGAAGCCAATTTTTATCGAGAAGTTGTAATAAGGAATAACAAGAGTTTTCGGAGAATACTGACTGATCTAGCCCCGTTTTCTCCGTGACGATATAAACAGCATCTTGATAAATATTTTCTAACTCTTCTGAAAGATAATTTTCTAAATTTGTTGTCATAATTTTATTAATTTGTACCCTGAATGTTGCTATTTCTCCGCGCCAATGTCTATAATTATAATCATATTCTTGTTGCCAATACTGTAACAATAAAAGATGAATTATAGCAATAGACAGGCTAGTTAGGACACATAAATTATATTTTAAGGGAACAGGGAACAGGGAACAGGGAACAGAAAAATGTCCTAATAGCTTTGGCGACTGCTATATTATCT
>NZ_JASJEB010000175.1 GCF_030064895.1 Crocosphaera sp.
GTCGAGGTGTCGGGGGTGATGAGCCTAGATAACTGGCGTAGGGGTAACTTACCTCTGTGGGCAGAAATATCCCATCGTGAGTTGGGAAGCCCACGCTATACTGCCTAGCAGTTAGCGTGGGAGGATGTCACCAGCGATCGCATTTCTCAAACTGCGATCGCTAACCTTCAAATTTTCCAAGAATCTAAAGCCCGTAACTGGGGGGTTTTTTTCAACTGATGGGTTTGCATTCGGGATAACACTTCATCCAAAATATCTACACCTTGCCCAATATAAGCTCCTTTGTTTAACATAACGCATTCCGCTCGTTCTGCCATGGCTGCATCGGTCATCTCTGCACGGGAGGGAATACTATTTTTGACCAAATTTTCTAAGACTTGAGTTGCCCAAATCACGGGAACATGAGCAGCTTGACACAACCATAAAATTTCCTCTTGCATCTCTGCTAACCTTTGATAACCGATTTCTACTGCTAAATCTCCCCGTGCAATCATCACTCCAAAGGGTTGTTTTCCGGCACCATGAATGATCAACTCAGGAAGGTTCTTAACTGCCGTCAACGTCTCAATTTTAGCCACGATCGCCACTTTTCGCCACTCAACACCTAACCTTTGTTCTAACTCCCATTGCAAAATTTCCATATCATTAGCTTTTTGGACAAAGGAGTAACCGATTATATCTGCATGGATAGCGACAAAATCTAAATCTTGACGATCTTTATCGGTCAAGGGGTTAAGGTCCAAGGGTGTATCTGGAAAATTAATCCCTTTATCTACCCGTACTTTTTCTCCTTTGGGACGAGCATGGGTAATGCGAATTAACACCCCTTCTTCCCCGATACTTTCGACTGTACCCCCGATATGACCATCATCAACCCAAATGGTAGCCCCTACTTTGACCTGCTTTAAAACGTCAGGAAGGGTCAAAGAGGCTTGAAAATGGTTTTTATGGGGTTTAGTCGGTTTTTGATGAGTTAATAACAATCCTTCCCCTGGATGGATGCGTTTTTTTCCTTTGGGTGGTATAACCGTTTTTAACCGTAATTTGGGACCACCTAAGTCCATAAAAATTTTACACTGTCTTTGGGTCTTTTCTTCGGCCTGACGAATCTTATGGATCATGCTTTCCCATTCAACTTGACTATCGTGGGCGCAGTTAATCCTTAAACAGTCTACCCCTCGTTGCACCAAGTCTAAAATAAAGGTTTCATCAGTGGCAGCATGACTGGGTAAGGTGACCATAATACGGACTTGACGATGGTTGGGGGGATGGCCGAATAGTTCATCTGTATGGGTTTTTAAGAGGCGATCGCCTTCAAAAAAAGCTTCCAGGGGAGGATGTTTGGGGAAGAAGGTGGGATCTTGACCACAGACAGCCCCTAATGTAGCAATTACCCCTTCTAAATTGGGCATGACACGGGATTCAATCTGACTTAGGGAAGAAAGACCCCAAGGGGTTAAAGCAAGCTGTATAGGCCGTATATCGTGGTGACGTAGGGCTAAATAATAGGCCAAATTTTGTGCGCTGGGGGTAAATGGGGTTCTGGTGATCAGTGATCGCCATTTTCCAAAGATATTATTTCCCTCTGCAATTAAATCATGACGCAGCTTTTGTAAGACATTGAGTAAGGTGTGGGGATAGGTTAATTTTTGTTGGGCGGTGGTTTCTAAATTTTTCATTTTTAATTAATAGAAACATTAGAACAATTATTAATATGACCTGTTAATAATTTCCCTTTTTGATTAGTTTGCCAAATTTCTCCTGTATCGACATCCAAACAAGTCAACCAACCTTGACCACAGGCCCAAGTGTCGATACAAATTTGATGACCCATATTAACGGGACAACCATCTTTTTGTGAGGTATGACCACAAACTACTATTTTTCCTGAATAATGACTAGGCCGAGGATAAATTTTCTGCCAAAATAGGTCATGTTCTGACTGTTTATGAAGGGGTAAATCTGGATCTACATTAGCGTGAACAAAGATATGATTTTCGGTTTCGTACCAGTCTAAACAATGGTGTTGAACAAAGATTAAATGTTGCTCAGGTATATTGGATAATGAATCTTGGTTATTATTGTTATAGTAAGAAACTAAGGTATATTTTCCGTCAACATTTACCCAAAAATTGTTATTGTCTCTGCCATTAAAAGCATCTAACATCATCAGTTCATGATTCCCTTTTATGGGAACTAATTGATAATTTTTATGAAGATAAACTAACCTTTCTAATACACCTTTTGAGTCAGGACCTTTATCTACATAGTCCCCGAGTGTAATTAGTTTATCTTCTGGACGCAATTCTACTGCTTCTAAGAGTTTATCAAAAGCTGTAGTACATCCATGAATGTCTCCCACAGCAAGTGTACGCATTACTTTTTATCTCCTTGAAGCTTTTCAAAGATAATTTTATTGCTTTTAGGTTAACTTGTGGTTAATACATCACTGATAACTGACAACTGATAGTAATTTGGACATTGTTGTATAATTAAGGATTGCGGTAAAAAATCAAAAAAGAACCTATCATGGCAAAACGAGTTCAAGTAGTATTGAATGAATCAATCAATAAATTAGGAGAAAATGGCGATTTAGTGGAAGTTTCTCCAGGATACGCTAGAAATTATCTCATTCCTAAAAAATTAGTCACCCTTGCTACTCCTGGTATTCTCAGACAGGTTGAACAACGCAAGGAAAAAGAAAGACAAAGACTCTTAGCAGAAAGACAAGAGGCCGAAGCGCGCAAAACAGCCCTGGAAACCATCAAACGCTTTACCATCCGTAAAGAAGTTGGGGAAGGAGAGGCTATTTTCGGAACCGTTACCAGTTCAGAAGTTGCTGACGCTATTCAAGCAGCGACCAACCAAGAAGTAGACCGTCGCGGTATTACTGTTCCTGACATTAATAAAACCGGTTTCTATGAAGCAACGGTTAAACTTCATCCCGAAGTTACTGCAACTATTGAGATTCAAGTTGCACCCCTTTAGAGATGGAAAGGGTTATAGTTGGGGGTAGGTATGAACCTACCTCTACTATGAAAAAACAAAGGTTTTAATTATGAGGAGAAAAAACAATGATAACTTTAGCGAAATGGTCAGTTGATGATTATCATGCCATGATTACTGCTGGTATTGTAAGCGATCGCCCTGTAGAATTGTTAGCAGGAGAAATTATAGAAATGTCCCCAGAAGGCCCTTTACATAGCTATACACTCACAGAAGGTGTGAAATATTTACGTTCACTCTTAGGAGATAAAGCAGAGGTCAGAGAAGCTCACCCTATTACTTTATCAGACTCAGAACCTGAACCGGATATAACCATTATTAAATCCCCTAATAGTCGTTACAAAACCCATCATCCTTATCCTGAAGACATTTATTGGTTAATAGAAATAGCGAATACAACCTTGACTAGAGATTTAACATTAAAACAAAGTATTTATGCAAAAAATAATATTAGAGAATATTGGGTAGTTGATCTAGTAAAAACAGAAATTACTGTCTTTACTCAACCACGAAATGATAGTTATCAACAGCAACAAACTTATAAACAAGGAACAATTCTTCCTTTAGCTTTTCCTGAACTTGAGATTTCAGTTAGTAGAATATTACAACAATAAAAATATTTCTGTTCAGAATTGATTATCATTAATTAATCTGAACCAAATCGGGTCACTTATGACAACATCTGAAATACATTCAATGCCAAATCAAAACTAGAAATGATATGCGAACTGTAGGAGTTCAGTTTGCACAGGGTGCGAATAGTGCTTTAATAATTATATGAATTCTATTAGTTATTTATCATTAATTATAATGGATTCTGTTTAGGAATACCAATAGCACGAGGAAAATTATCAGAAGTTTCTGCTATTTTTTCAACATAAATAAAGTTGCGCATACTTTTAGTTAAAGGGGTTTCAAACTGTTTGACCAATATAAGTTTCCCTCCCAATTCTTTTAAAGCATTATTTAAGTTGATTTCTTCTTCTTTTTGCCAGTTTCCTCGATATAAAACTCCTATTCCTCCTACTTTGAGAAAAGGTAAAACATATTCAGCGCAAACAGAAGGCTGTCCTACTGCACGAATTAACCCTAAATCATATTTTTCTCTATGTTCTGGTATATGTCCTATGTCTTCTGCACGACCAATAACTGTTTGAGAATTTTTCAATTTTAATGCTTCTAAGAATAGTTTAATAACATTAATTTTTTTACGAGTTGAATCTAATAATGTTAGTTGCCAATGGGGAAAAATAATACTAATAGGAAGACCAGGAAAACCTGCACCTGTACCAATGTCAATTACTTTTAATGAATCTTCATAGTTTAAAAAATCTAAACCAATCACACCAGCTAAAGAGTCCCATAAATGCTTTTCCCAAAAGTCGTTTGGTTGGGTGATTCTAGTTAAATTAATTTGACGATTAATTAATAGTATTTCTTGGTAAAGTTTCTCCCATTGTTCTAGTTGTTCTTGTGTAGGTTGCCATTGTAAACTATCTTCGCAAATATCGTTAAAAGTTGGTAATTTCATTGATTAAGTCAAATGTGGGTAGTGTAATTTAAGTAGTGAAAATCAATCTAAGTTGATAGTATTTCTTCATTATAATGAAGGAGAGTCTTTATCCATTATTATTTTTTTGCTAAGTTATTAAAATTTTTTTCTCAACTATAGATAATTATCCCAAATTTAGAAACTCTTTGCACTCTTTCACCTTATTTTAACAGAAACTTGGGCAAAAATTTAATTTTCACTACTTATGATACACTACCCAAAAGTTTTGTTAACCATTAACCGTCAAGGCAATATCTTCGGGTAATATTTTTTGGATTATCTTATTATCAAGATTAGATAGTTTAGCTAATCTGTTCGTTTGTTTAGCAATAGTTTTTTCAAAAAGATTCCTCACTAATCGACTATTATTTGATTCTTTAACTTACTAAAATTAGGATTCAGTTGTCAAAAACAGAAGTTAGGGAAAACAAGGATTAAACTCTAGTGAATCGGTTTAATCACTGTAAGGAAAGTCAGAGTTTCTCGCCTTTCTGACAATTTCTAAGTCAACGTTTAAGGATTTAGCAATTATTTCCTCTGATACTCCTTGCTTTAGAAGAGAATCTATAGTTTGAAAAATAGAAATTTCCGGAGTAATCCCCTTGATTCTTCCCTGATCATCCAATTGTTTAAAGGTCATTTCAGGACAATTTGGTTGATTTTGAGAAACTAAGTAAAATAGTCTCTCACAATAGCTACCCGGTCCACCTAGATTATGATCGTCTACAGAAGTAAACTTACCTCTATAAGGTTTCCCTGGGATTCTTATTCTTTCCCCGTTTTCATCAATCCTACGCAAGTAATCGATATCTCCATTGATCTTATTAAGACGCAGCATACATCCTTCACGGGAATAACGATAAATTAATTCAGGAAAAGGAATATCTGGAACCGGATCATTATCATTCATAAATCGCCAGTATTGATACTTGAATTTATCATTAATATGATCGCGATAATGACTATTACCAACACGAGGCGCACCAAAGGTGTAAACACCAGATACATGAATTTCTTCCTCTACTTGCTCTAATAAATAGTTAGCAGCAAGAATAGCGATCGCACCTCCTAAACTATGTCCCGTTAACCAGACATTCTCTGCTGCACCTAGTTGTTTCATCACCGAGTCATGATATTTTGGGTTAACAAGAATTGCTTTAAAAGCCTTTAAAAATCCACGATGCACCCTTGGTTTTTTACTGAAAATAACGGCTAAAGGATTCTCATGTTCGTATGGTTTATCTGTATAATCGAGTTCACGAGAACGGATTTTGAAATTTGTTGCCCAGTCGCTGACTTTTTTTTCAGACCCACGAAACCCAATGATAGCAGTGTTTTTATGAAAAATAATTAATCCTTGGGTGTCAGTAATATACTTCTTTTTGTTGTCATCAATATCTTCACCATCATCTACAATATCTTCAATATCTTGACTATCAATAAAGATGGTTTTTTGGACATCTTCATAACTACATCCCCAACTATACAGAGTCGATCGCACCGCTTCTTCGTACCCTATATTCATACGTTTTGCATTCACAGAACTTAAATAACAGAGTTGAGAAATATTGGCGCAGATGTAAGCATTTTCAAAGTTAGGTTCTGATTGTCTGTAATCTTTTGGGGGTGATAATCTGGGGGTAAAAAAATCAAAAGCTGAATGTTGCATTGACTGTGTTTCGAGATTCAATGTAGAAGTCATAATTGATTCCTCTCGGCATGATTAAGTTAACCTACTCTTAATTTAGTAGTAATTTTTTAGAAAGTTTCTGATCAATTCCTTATCTTTAAATATTTGTAATTTAAGTTCAAGTAGCTTAATAATGCAGGCATTCCGAGGGGAGTTATGGGAGCATCCCATTTTTGCCAAAAACTTATTCTTGGAGTTTGACGGGGAGAGGGGGAGATGGGGAGACGGGGGGAAATTAATCAGATCAACTATTATCAATCAAGGACA
>NZ_JASJEB010000094.1 GCF_030064895.1 Crocosphaera sp.
ATTATCCATCCAATAACTCACGCAGGCATTACGCACAAACTGAGATGTTCTAATGGCTTCATCTAGTTTCTGGTATTGCTAGGCGCGTTCCGTTTTTTAATTTTGCTTCTACGACTAGCATTGATTAATTCTCGACGCTGGGATGTACTTATTTTAACATGGTTTACCCAATTATGGTAGAATTAAATCGTTGCTACGCAGTTTATTTATTGATTGCGATTCATCCCGTCGCTAAGGGTTCGGGGGTACTTGCCTACGGCTGCGATGCGTCCCCCTTACCTATAGCGAGGGCATTCTCGCAATATTTTGGGTAACACAAATGAAAATAGCAATCTTGTCCTACGATACTACCTTATACTCTACAAAAAGACTGAAAGAAACTGGAGAAGAATTAGGACATGATATGCGTGTGGTGAACTATCTTAGTTGTTATATGAATATTACCTCCCATAAACCCAGTATTTATTACAACGGTAAACCCCTAGAAAGTTTTGATGCGATTATCCCCCGTATTGGAGTTGCTAAAAGTTTTTATGGCACAGCAATAGTGCGTCAATTTGAAGTAATGGGAGTCTTTTGTGCCAATGAATCACAAGCTATTTCTCGTTCCCGTGATAAGCTGCGTTGCTTACAAATTTTAGCTAGGGATGGTATTGCTTTGCCCATCACTGGTTTTGCTCATGATGCAGAAGATATTGATGGGTTGCTGGAATTTGTGGGAGGTGTGCCAGTGGTGATTAAATTATTAGAAGGTACTCAAGGCATTGGTGTAGTTTTAGCGGAAACGCGAAATGCTGCCAAATCTGTGATAGAAGCCTTTCGCCAGCTAGACGCTAACATCTTAGTACAAGAATTTATCCAAGAAGCAGTAGGAGTAGATTTACGCTGTTTTGTGGTTGGGAGTACAGTTGTTGCAGCAATGAAACGCCAAGGGGCCGAAGGAGATTTTAGAGCCAACCTCCATCAGGGAGGAAAAGCGGATATGGTTGAATTGACTCCAGAAGAACAAAAAATCGCCGTTAAGGCTGCAAAATCAATGGGATTGAATGTTGCAGGAGTAGATATGTTGCGTTCTAATCATGGTCCGGTGGTAATAGAAGTTAACTCTTCTCCTGGTTTAGAGGGGATTGAAAAAGCATCAGGAATTGATGTGGCTAAAAAAATTATCGAATTTTTAGCTAAAAATGCCCTCTCTGGGAATAAGTAGATCACAAATATCTTAGTTGGGATTGCATGGAAGCAGGGAGCAGGGAGCAGGGAGCAGGGGGTAGGGGAGACTATTATGAGTTAAATTATCGTATTTACCGGAATCAAAATCATTCGCCAAAAAACCAACTCAAGAGTAGTAAAACAACAGCTAAAAGTAATAATTGTCCCAAAGACCCTAAATAAGTGAATAAATGGATGGGAATAATTGCCATGACATAGGTAGCAAACCAATTGAGCAGAAAAAAAAATAACAGCAGAATAATAAAAAACATGATCAGCCTCTAAGCCAGTAATATGGAGGATTTAAGATGCTTCGTTAACATTAGTTAACAGAAAATTTCTGTTTTTTTAATAATATGTAATAAATAAATAGACAAAGGCATTGTATAAAATTAACTGGAAGGGGAGATAAGTAGAGATGACGGTCATCTCGAACACCTCTGATAATTCTAAGATAGCCATCGAGATTTCTCAGGTTTCTTAAAAAACTTTTTGTAAGGAACTTGAAAAATCATAGGGATTTTAGTCTCAATGGAGAGTATAATCAAACCCGATGGAAGTCCTTTGTTAACCCAAGCCCAACTGATTTAAGTCAAGTAGGAGATTAATTTAATGTTTGACGCATTTACCAGAGTTGTTTCTCAGGCTGATGCCCGTGGTGAATATCTATCTGCTTCTCAGCTAGACGCTCTGAGTGCCATGGTAGCCGAGAGCAACAAGCGCATGGATTCTGTGAACCGTATTACCAGCAACGCTTCCACCATTGTTGCTGACGCTGCGCGCGCTTTATTTGCAGAGCAACCTACCCTGATTGCCCCTGGTGGAAATGCTTACACTAGCCGTCGTATGGCTGCTTGTTTGCGTGATATGGAAATCATCCTACGCTATATTACCTATTCTATCTTTAGCGGAGATGCCAGTATTTTAGAAGATCGTTGTCTAAATGGACTTCGGGAAACTTATTTAGCTTTGGGAACTCCTGGAGCTTCTGTTGCTGTTGGCGTTCAAAAAATGAAAGATGCTTCCTTAGCTATTGTTAACGATCCCAGTGGAATCACCTCTGGAGATTGCTCTGCTATTGCTTCGGAAATTGCAGGTTACTTTGATCGCGCTGCGGCTGCTGTTGCTTAATAAAAGCCTTTTAGTAGTTCATCGGCAATTCTTAAACCATTTCAACACGGTATTCTAGGAAAACTTAGCAAAATAATCGGGAGATAAAACAAAAATGAAAACCCCCTTAACCGAAGCGATTTCTAGTGCTGACTCTCAAGGTCGCTTCTTAAGCAGCACCGAAATTCAAATAGCTTTTGGACGTTTTAAGCAAGCTTCTGCTAGCTTACAAGCGGCTAAAGCATTAACCGAAAAGCAATCCTCCCTAGTACAAGGAGCAGCTAACGCAGTGTACGCTAAATTCCCTTTCACCACCCAAATGCAAGGGCCTAACTACGCTGCTGACCAACGTGGTAAAGACAAGTGCGCTCGTGACATCGGTTACTACCTCCGCATGGTTACTTATTGCTTAGTTGCTGGTGGAACCGGCCCTATGGATGAGTACCTCATCGCTGGTATCGATGAAATTAACCGTACTTTTGAATTATCTCCTAGCTGGTATATTGAAGCTCTCAAGTACATTAAAGCTAATCACGGTTTAAGTGGAGATCCTGCTGTTGAAGCTAACTCCTACATCGATTACGCAATCAACGCACTAAGCTAGTCATCTAGAAAGTGGTAATGACCTGGAAAAGCTGAAGGTTGTTGGCTTAAGTAGTTAGCAATTCTCTGTTTCTCCAGGTCTTATTGTCTTTAAGACCGCCATTAGCGGTGTTAGATAGAACTCAAAGAGAAGTTTTTCTACAATAATTTCCAAACTCGGACGATTGAACTCAACTTTGACACTCCCTTCGCTGAAAGCGAGGGATTCTTAGTTCACCGACTCGCCATCACCGTCGCCGCGATTTCTCCAACTAAGCCAGAGGGCAAATCTCCCCAAGCTTTAGATCCCGTATGCCCTACGGTACTTGATTATTTTAATGATGATAAAATTGGGAGAGTTATGGATAAATTATATAAATATGGACTCAATGATATTTTTATTGAAGTCGTTTTAGAAGTGATTAAAAAATTCATGCTGAGAGCTTAAATATGCCCATCTAGATTCCACATCATTTCATTTGGCAATAATATTTATGGGACGAGTAAGACAAAAAGAATGCGATTGCTGCCACATTTCCTCAAAATTACTGTATCGAGTGCAATTTGATTCCTCGCACCAATGGTATTTTGTTTGTTTACAGTGCTGGCAAAAAGTTAGTCACAATAATCCTCACTATGTCTATGGTGGAACTTGGAAAGCTCGAAAACGCCATTGATGAAATATTTTTCATATTTTTTGTTGTATACAACCATCTAAACAATTTTGGGACTTAGACTTTAGTATATTTTGTATACTTTTATTGTGTTTCTTATTGGTACATTTGGCTATATGTTTAATCAAATATTGTCAAAAGAAAGATAATTCATAGTTCATTATCATAACAAAAATCGTTATACAAAGAATGTAAAAATAAGACAAATAATTAACACTCAATTCTTGATTTATGAATCAGCAATCAGACATATATATTGGATATAATCTCTGTATTATTATATAACATATAATACTTAGAATAGTATAAGTTATCACAATACTGGAATTTTACGTTACAGTGATAATAGAGGCTAGTCGTTAGCTAAATTTTTGACGACTAACTTGAAAAAACTATCAATTTTTGATTTATTATCACTCACGTATGAGCAACACAACTGTTACCAATAACCCTTTACTGATTGGACAAGGATTACCTCCATTTGATAAAATTACCCCGGATTATGTTATTCCTGCAATGACTGAATTATTGCAAGAATTAGAGACTAAATTAAAAGATTTAGAAACCAATGTTAAACCCACCTGGGAAGGTTTAGTGGAACCCCTAACAGAAATAGAAGAAAAATTTAGTTGGAGTTGGGGAATTGTTGGGCATTTAATGGGTGTAAAAAATAGTCCTGAACTTCGCAATGCTTACGAAACAGTACAGCCTCAAGTTATCCAATTTATTAATACATTAAGCCAAAGTCAGCCTATTTATTCGGCTTACAAAACCCTTCAAGAAAGTGACAGTTGGAATAGTTTAGACAATGCTCAAAAAAGAATTGTAGAAACAGCAATTCGAGAAGCAGAATTATCGGGGGTTGCTTTAACAGGAGAAACTCGTGAAAAATTCAATAAAATTCAACTGGAATTAGCGGAACTTTCCACTAAATTTTCTAACCATGTTTTAGATGCAACTAAAGCCTTTAAACTGAAATTAACGACAGAAAAAGAAGTAGAAGGTTTACCAGCAAGTTTACTAAGTTTAGCAGCACAAACTGCCCGTTCAGAAGGTGAAGAAAATGCTACTCCAGAAACAGGCCCTTGGGTCATTACTTTAGATTATCCTAGTTATGTTCCTTTTATGAAATATAGCAGTCATGGGGACTTAAGGGAGAAGGTTTATAAAGCATTTATTTCTCGTGCTTCTAATGGAGAATTAGATAACAATCCCTTAATTAAACGTATTTTAGAACTGCGGAAACAACAAGCAGAAATTCTCGGTTATAATACTTATGCTGAGGTTAGTTTAGCTCGAAAAATGGCTCCTAATGTGGAAACAGTGGAAGGATTATTAGAAGAGTTGAGAACTGTGAGTTATGACGCTGCGGTGCATGACTTAGAAACATTAAAAAACTTCTCTAAAAATGATTCTCTAGAGCCTTGGGATGTGAGTTATTGGGCAGAAAAACAACGGGAAACTTTATTTAATTTTACTGCTGAAGAATTACGCCCTTATTTTCCTTTACCTCAAGTATTAGACGGGTTATTTAGTTTAGCAAAAAGAATCTTTGGAGTAACTATAATTTCTGCTGATGGACAAGCACCAATTTGGCAAGAAGATGTAAGATATTTTCAGGTTAATAATGAGGCAGGAGAAGCGATCGCACACTTCTATTTAGACCCCTATAGTCGCCCTTCAGAGAAGCGTGGAGGGGCCTGGATGAATGATTGTATTGGACGGGCAAAAATGCGTCACCAAGAGCAATTTATCACCCGTTTACCGGTTGCTTATTTAGTTTGCAATCAAACTCCTCCAGTGGATGGAAAACCTAGTTTAATGACCTTTGATGAGGTAACAACTTTATTTCATGAATTTGGTCACGGACTACAACATATGTTGACAAAAGTAGACTATCCTGGGGCTGCTGGAATTAATAATGTAGAGTGGGATGCGGTGGAATTACCCAGTCAATTTATGGAGAATTGGTGTTACGATCGCACTACTTTATTTAACATGGCTAAACATTACGAAACGGGAGAAACTTTACCGGAACATTACTACGATAAGTTAGTTTCTGCTCGTAATTATATGAGTGGTTCAGCTATGTTAAGACAACTACATTTTAGTTTTTTGGATCTAGAATTACACCATCGTTATCAACCCAATGGGAAGGAAACTCATGCAGAGGTTCGTAACCGTATTGCTGAGAAAACAACGGTAATGAAACCTTTACCAGAAGACGCATTTTTGTGTGCATTTGGGCATATTTTTTCTGGGGGTTATGCAGCAGGTTACTACAGTTATAAATGGGCAGAAGTTTTAAGTGCTGATGCTTTTTCTGCTTTTGAAGAAGTCGGTTTAAACGATGAAAAAGCGGTTGCACAAACAGGAAAACGTTTCCGAGATACGGTGTTAGCATTGGGGGGAAGTGTTAACCCAATGGAAGTGTTTAAAGCGTTTCGAGGACGGGAACCACAAACAGAACCTTTATTAAGACATAGTGGTTTATTAAAAGCTGCTTAATCTATTGGATAATTAAGTTGTTTGAAAACCGATCATTTCAAAAATAGATAAGAATGTAGAGTGTAAAATGCAATTAAATTTTACACTCTATTTTTTAATTATCCATTACCCATTGTCCATTTTTAATTATTGAAAGATGATTACCACTACTGTATCAACTGAAAATATACCTTTGGTTTTGCGACTGTCACCAGCGATCGCTATGACAGACGAACAATTTTTTGCTTTATGTCAATTAAACCGAGATTATCGACTTGAGCGCAACGCTAAGGGAGAATTAATTATTATGCCCCCCACTGCTTCAGAAACGGGAAATCGAAATGCTAAACTAACACAACAGTTAGGTAATTGGACTGATAAAGATGGCACAGGAATTAATTTTGATTCCTCCACAGGGTTTAAACTACCAAATGGGGCCAATCGTTCCCCTGATGCAGCTTGGATGAGCTTAGAAAAATGGAATTCCCTTACAGAAGAACAAAAAGTAAGATTTGCGCCTATTTGCCCTGATTTTGTGGTGGAAATACGCTCTCCTAGTGATTCCTTACAATCTCTTCAAGATAAACTGCAAGAGTATCTGGATAACGGAGTAAAATTAGGTTGGTTAATCGATCGCAAAAATCGCCGAGTTTATATTTATTGTCCCCAAACAGAAGTAAAATGTTTAGAGAATCCTATCACTGTAAGTGGTGAGCCTATTTTATCTGGTTTCCAGTTACAAATGGATAAAATTTGGTAATTAAATTATTAGCTTATGTCATTATCTGAAGAAAAAAGAAGTATCTTAATCACCGGTGGTGCTGGATTTATTGGTTCTAATTTTGTTCATCATTGGTGTCAGAATTATTCTAATGATCAAGTTATTGTTTTAGACGCTTTAACTTATGCAGGAAACCGTCAAAATTTAGCTGATTTAGAAGACAGAAAACAGTTTAAATTTATTCAAGGGGATATTTGCGATCGCCCTTTAATTGAGCAACTTTTAAAAGAAGAAAATATTACTACAGTAGCTCATTTTGCTGCTGAGTCTCATGTGGATCGATCTATTCTTAGTCCTGATGCTTTTATTCAAACTAATGTTATTGGAACTTTTACTTTATTAGAGAGTTTTCGTCACTATTGGAATGAGCAAGGAAAGCCAGAAAATTATCGTTTTCTCCATGTGTCTACTGATGAGGTTTATGGTAGTTTAGAAGCTAATGATCCAGCTTTTTCAGAAACAACTGCCTATGCTCCAAATAGTCCTTATTCTGCTTCAAAAGCAGGCAGTGATCACCTAGCAAGGGCTTATTTTCATACTTATAATGTACCAACAATTATCACCAATTGTTCTAATAATTATGGTCCTTATCATTTTCCTGAAAAATTAATACCGTTGATGTGTATTAACATTTTATTGGGGAAACCTTTACCTGTTTATGGAGATGGACAAAATATTAGGGATTGGTTATATGTAGGGGATCATTGTTCAGCATTAGATACAGTAATTAACCAAGGAAAACTAGGAGAAACTTATAATATTGGAGGCAATAATGAGGTTAAAAATATTGATTTAGTAACCATGTTATGTAACTTAATGGATGAGTTAGCCCCAGACTTACCGGTTAAACCTGCAAAAGAATTAATTACTTTTGTTAAAGATCGTCCTGGCCACGATCGCCGTTATGCTATTGATGCTACAAAAATTAAAACAGAATTGGGTTGGACACCGCAAGAAACTGTAGAAAATGGCTTAAGAAAAACTATTGAATGGTATCTTAATAATCAAAGTTGGTGGCAACCTTTATTGTCACAAGACTATCAGGAATATTATCAAAAAGTTTATGGATAAGGAAAATTTTAATTGATTAACAGGGAGTTATTAACTAAATTAAATCACTAATTTTCTAGGAGAGATTATCACAAATACTCTACCTTTGTACCCGCTTTAAAGCTTCAATAATAACTTGAGAGTCTGCACCAGCTAAATGAGCATTTTGACTAATATAGCGTTTCCAAGCTTTTGTTCCTGGAATACCAGCAAACATGGCCAATAAATGTCTACTAATACGATGTAGTTTATGACCACGACTTACCCAATCATCGATATAAGGTAACATTTTTTCGATAATTTCATGACGGGTTGCTGGAATAATTTGCTCTTGATAAATATCTCGATCAACAGTGGCAAATAAATAGGGGTTATCGTAAGCGGCCCGACCAATCATTACAGCATCAACTACTTTTAAATGATGCTGTACTTGGTCAAGATTGGTAATACCACCATTAATCTCGATAAAAAGCTGAGGAAACTCTTTTTTAAGACGATAAACGTCTTTGTATCTTAAGGGGGGAATATTTCGGTTTTCTTTCGGACTTAATCCTTTTAACCAAGCTTTCCTTGCGTGTATGGTGAAGCGTTGACACCCTGCTTCAGCAACGATCGCCACAAAACGTGCCATCTCTTCGTAACTGTCTTGATCATCAATACCAATTCTCTGCTTAACTGTGACGGGAATATTAACGCTGTTTTGCATCTTCTCGACGCATTGGGCAACTAATTCTGGGTTCGCCATCAAACAGGCCCCAAAATGACCGCTTTGAACGCGATCGCTGGGACATCCTACGTTCAAATTTACTTCATCATAACCCCAATTTTCCGCAATGATGGCGCATTCGGCTAATTCTTGGGGGTTATCCCCTCCTAGTTGTAAGGATAGGGGTTTTTCTTGGGGGGAAAAGTCTAATAGTTTGGGGCGATCGCCGTGTTTAATGGCTGCACTGACAATCATTTCTGTGTATAGTAAGGTGTGGCGAGTAATTTGCCTCATTAAGTAGCGAAAATGGCGATCGGTATAATCCATCATCGGTGCTACACTTAAGGGGTTCATTCGGTAATTTTGATTGTTATTCATCCTTTAACTACCGATAACTGGTAACTGATAACTGTTAACTGATAACTGCTGTTTCCTATTGTATCAAAATGAGTTTATTCGTTGGCGATCGCATTTTGGTTCCGATTGATTTTTCTCAAGATTCTTTTAATGCGCTTGATGAAACTTTAAATTTTATCAAGGACCCCAATAAAATAACGGTTATTAATGTTTTATTACCGTTAGAGTCTGTTGATCCTGGAGTTATTTGGTCAACTTTAAATGATGACACTCGTGAGCAAAATGTTAAAACTTCTTTTTATGAACGTTATCCTAAGTCTTTGGTTGATAATTTAAAGTTAGTGATTAAAGTGGGAAATCCTAGTCTAGAAATTGTTGATTATGCGAAGAAAAATAATATTGATCTCATTGTTATTGCTTCTCATGGACGTACAGGGTTAAATCGTTTTTTGTTGGGTTCAGTTGCAGAAAAAGTTGTTCGTTTGTCTGTATGTCCTGTGTTGGTTTGGCGTGATTATCCTTAGAATAATAAATTTTTAGGAGAGATATTTTCAATGGAAAATTGAATAATTTTGTTTAAGGAAAAAAATAAGACTAGAAATCAATTTTTTAATCTTCTTCTTTCAAAAAGATGTAATTGTTAATTATTTATTATCCATTGTGAACATAAATATCTCTCTCAGCGTATCTAAAAAAAGTTAGATACAACCTTTAACAGAAACAGTGTAAGTTTTGGCTATAGAAATAGGATCACCGACAAATAAATTTACTTGAATGGGAATGTTATCTGCTTTAGGAACTCCTTCTATTACTATTGGTTGTCCTGCGGTATAATTTTTCTGTTCGTTGTAGATTTCATCAGCAGTATCATCATTATATTTAAGATAAGCTCTGACTTTATATTCTCCATCACTTTTAGGAGTAAAAGTAACAATATATTTATTGTATGCTTTCAGAGGCATAATAGAGAAATCGGTATTCCAGTTATTATTTACACCCACACTCGCAGGCCCTGGTAAAGGTATAGGGAAACTAGGTTGAGAAACGGTTTTTGTTACCTCGGTTTCGTCTTCTTTTTGTCCACCAACAACAGGAAAACCAGTGCAGGTTTGAGCATAACTAGGTTTAATACTAAAGGGTAATAAATTCATCCCTGTTAAGATACTAATCCCTAATAAATGAGTGATCTTTTTATTTAAAATACAGTTCATGATTGTCATTTTATTCAGATTTTATAAAAAACACATATAGAATACCATAAATATTAATTTTAGGCAATTTTTTTTACAAATCTTTAAATTGTATTTCCCGTTTACTAAAGGGTAAGTCTTCATTAATAGCATCAATTTCTTCTTGTTCCATATTATTAATTTCGGGGATATAGTGTTGAAGAATTTGGGTCATTTTCTGGTCATAAAATCGGTGTAAACTATAATTAGGAGTTGCAGGAAAACCTCGTCTTCTTTTGTGTCTTCCTCCGGCACCAGGATCAAACATAGTTATCCCTTCTTTGATGGCCCATTCTATGGGTTGATAATAACAAGCTTCAAAATGAAGACAATCATATTCTTCCAAAGATCCCCAATAACGACCATATAAATTATCATCTTTTCTAATACAAAAAGACATTCCAACAGGTTTATGATCATCATAATCTGTATAAGCAGCAGCTAAGACTACACGATGGGAATAATTAGGATAAAGTTGCTCAAAAAATTTACGAGTTAAATATTGACTTCCCCAATAAAACTTTTCACAGGTATTACTATAAAAGCGATAAATCATCGGATATAAATGATGTGAAATATCATCCCCTGCTAAAACTTTCATAGTTAAATTAGCTTTACCCACTGCTTTTCTTTCTCGTTTAATATTCCGTCTTTGATTAGAATTAAACTGTTTTAAATAGTCGTCAAAATTACCAAAACTGGGATTAGACCAAATATAACTATGATGTAACCAACTACTAAACCCACAATTTTCAATCATTGGTTTCCAGTCCGGGTCAACAAACAAAAAATGACATCCTGACAGTTTATTTTGATCACAAAAATGGTCAATTGCTACTACCATCATTTGTGTTATTTCTGCTTCGTCTTCGTTAGGTGCAATTAAAAAACGATAACCAACCGCAGGGGTAAAAGGTGTCATTCCCAGAAGTTTAGGATAATAGGGAATACCCAAACGATGGGATAAGTCAGCCCATTGATTATCAAAAACAAATTCCCCATAACTATGACCTTTAATATACAAAGGTGCAGCAGCAATTAACTGTTTATCTCTCCATATTGTTAAATGACAAGGTTGCCATCCTGTACGAGAAGTAGCACTTTTAGAAGTTTCGATATTATTGAGCCATTCCCACTCTAAAAAAGGGGTTTTTAAGGGGGTTGCAAGTTCATCCCAAACTTGTTTAGGTATTTCAGAAATTTTTTGTATCCAACTAATAGAGTATTGGGGTTTTGCTCGTTTAAACATAGATTAACCTTGTCTGGGGAAGTTCCTCTCTAGGATAATAAATTTTTATCCTGATGTCGGGCAGAATACCCGATACGTCTATACGGTGGGGATGAATGACCGACCAATAAATAAACCACGAAGTATCCATACTTCCGAAAAGATGATATCATAGCTATATCACTGACCAACCTCAGGGGCGTGAACTCTAATACTCACGAAAGGTAGAGCCTCCGAAAACCAAGTCAAGGCTATGAAACCGAGTAGGGAAGCCGAAGCTCGAATCCGTGGTCGATTCGCTATAAAGCAAGTCCTTACGCACTTCCGCGCAGATGGGAACTGGTAATAAAAAGTGAATAGTATTTTGTGTGTGTACCGCCGGGAGAGCGGAAACTTACGCCCACGGGAGAGACTCATTAAGGGGTGGCTATCCGAAAGATAGTTCATCGAGTCTGTATCAGACGGGTTACTGTCTGAGCCTGGGAAGCCCCATCGTCTTACTTTGGGGTACTTCACTTAGTTCTAATTCTAATACTAATCGGTATTCCTAAGCTTAAACTAGGGAACAAGTACATAGAGATGATCGTCATTGCTATGAGGTAAGCTATCATACCCATGAGCGATCGCTATATCTCAACATGAGTCAACAGCAACCAGTAAGCCAACTATTAACCCAAGCAGTACAAAACTTAGTCCAGTCCAACCCGAAGACACAGGTATTAAAAAAAGGGGCAAAAATACCCGAAATAAGAGTCCAAGAAAGCCCAAAAGATCAAGTAATAACCTACGCTTTAATTGGCGATCGCTATATCATTGGTCGTAGTTCCAGAAACACAGACATCAAGATACTAAACCCTATTGTAAGTCAAGTTCATTGTTCTTTGCATCGGGATCAAAAGAATCCCCATCACTTCATTATCAAAGACGAAAACTCAACCAATGGGATCTACTTAGGAAAACGACGGGTTAACCATTTATCCCTACGTCATGGTGATACCCTAACCTTTGGACCCCCAGAATTAAACGATCTTGCCACCCTCACCTACCATAACCCACCGCCAAAATTGACCCAGGTGTTAAAGTATGGGTTCTATGGCATGGGATCATTGATTACAATATTAATCGCTTGGTTGTTGTGGGAAACCAGCAGAATTAAAGTGTCTCCCCTACCCTCCGGAGTCACCGGGCCAGTGGTTGTTTATGCGAGGGATGGACAAACCCCCTTAAGTCCCCTCAACGACGATCCTCATCACGAAATTGACCATTTAAAGGATTTTTCTCCCCATTTGGCAAAAGCAGTCATCGCCTCCGAAGATAGTCGCTTCTACTGGCATTTTGGCGTAGATCCCTACGGTATTTTTAGGGCGATGGTAGTCAATTTTCAAGACGATGGTATCCGTCAAGGGGCCAGTACCCTCACCCAACAACTGGCCCGCAGTTTATTCCCCGAAGTAGGACGAGAAAACACCGCTCAACGTAAAATTAGAGAGATGATCGTCGCCTTAAAATTGGAAGCTGTCTATAGTAAAGATTTTCTCCTCAAAACCTATCTTAACCGCGTTTATCTTGGTGTGGGTAACTATGGGTTTGAAGACGCAGCCCAATTTTACTTTGATAAATCAGCCACCGAGCTTAATATCCCTGAAGCTGCCACCCTCGTCGCTATGTTACCGGCCCCCAACCTATATAACCCGGTACAAGATTATGACACCTCAGTACAATTAAGGAATAGGGTAATCGATCGCATGGCAGACTTGAGAATGATCTCCCCCGAAGAAGCAACCAGGGCCAGGCGATCGCGGGTTGAAATCAGTCCCCAAGCCAGAAAAGCTTTAGCCAATAATAAAGCCCCTTATTTTTATAACCATGTCTTCCAAGAGTTACGGCAGTTATTAGGAGCAGAAATAGCCAAAGAAGGTAACTTTATTGTCGAAACCGGCTTAGATTTAAACAAACAGGCCATGGCCGAAAAAAAGTTACGAGAAGCAGTTAAAACCCAAGGAAAAACCTACGACTTTTCCAACGGGGCCATGGTTACCCTAGATACTCGTACCGGAGAAATATTAGCCCTAGTAGGAGGCGTGGACTACAAACAAAGTCAGTTTAACCGAGTTACCCAAGCTAAACGACAACCGGGATCAACCTTTAAACTATTTGCCTACGCTGCCGCCCTAGAAAAAGGCATTTCCCCCCAGAAAACCTATAGCTGTGGTGGTATTAGATGGCAAGGCCAAGCTTATAAACCCTGTGAACGTAGTAACGGGGCTACCGATATGTATCGAGGGATGGCACAGTCTGAGAATACCATCGCCCTACAAGTAGCTAGGGAAGCCGGGTTAAACCGTGTGGTTAATGTAGCGCAAAGGTTGGGGGTCAAGTCCGAATTACAAGCCGTCCCAGGGCTGATTTTAGGGCAGAGTGAGACAACAGTTTTAGAAATGACCGGGGCCTATGCTGCGGTGGCTAACGATGGTGTATGGCACCGTCCCCACGCCATTCGTCGCATCTTAGACGGTGGGGACTGCACCAATAAAGATGATTGGCGAACTTGTCGAGAAATCTATAATTTCCAAACCGATCAAAATGCTAGACAACAAGCCATATCCCCCCAAGTCGCCCAAACCATGAACCGTATGTTAAAAACCGTTATTTATAATGGCACTGGCCGTGCAGCTAGTGTGGGCTTAGGGGAAGCCGGAAAAACCGGAACCACCAATAGGGGGGTTGATTTATGGTTTATTGGTTATATTCCCCGCAAAAACCTGGCTACAGGCATCTGGTTAGGCAATGATGATAACTCAGCCACGAAAGGCAGTAGTGGACAAGCGGCAGCCCTTTGGGGTAGCTATCATAAACCATAATTAATTGGCTTGAAAGCTTATTTTTTCAAGGCAATAAGTCCTTTAAATTGTAAGGACATTTTTCAGGCAAACTAATTTCATATTCAGCCTCGACAATTTCTACTGCATCTTGATAAATTGCTAAAAACTCTTTTTCTAGCTTAGGTTTCATACTAGGAGCTAATTTTCGCTTGATATTTTTCTTAAAAGCGATCACCTCAGACTTCCACTTGTTACGACATTCAGGCAGTGGCACATAGTCAACCTTTAAACGATGTTCAATTTGTCTCATTAATAAACTAACCACCGCATTATATTCACTACGTCCCAAGGCTTCGATCTCCTCAATAATATGATCCCAATCTAATCTTTCTAGGTGCTTTAATTCGTGATGGGTATGGACAAGGTCTCGTAAAGCTTGAGCTTGTTCTATGGTCCATTGATAGTAGTCCCTCTCGTAAGTAAGATCGATAGTTGTTTGTCTCATCAATTACAGTCCTAATAATTTATCCGAAAACCCCCGTAAACACCGCTTCAGCAGGGCCAGTCATGTACAGTCGATTATCTTTTTGGGACCATTCGATGATTAAACAGCCTCCGGGTAACTCCACTGTACAAAGGCGATCGCAATTTCCTGTTAATACCCCTGCCACCACAGACGCACAAGCACCGGTTCCACAGGCTAAAGTAATTCCTGCGCCCCTTTCCCAGACGCGCATTTTTAGATAATCACGGCGAACCACTTCGATAAACTCTGTGTTAGTTCTTTCGGGGAATACAGGATGATGCTCAAACTTTGGCCCGATAGTTTCTAAAGGAATCTTAGCTACATCCTCTACAAAAGTAATACAGTGAGGATTACCCATACTCACACAAGTGACTGACCAAGATTTATTTTCTACGTCTAAGGATTGGTTAATAACTTTTTCTTCTCCTGGGGTTAAAGTAGTAGGAATTTCTTTGCCCAGTAAAAAAGGGGTTCCCATATCCACTTTTACCTGTCCTTCTGCTTCTAAACTAGGGATAATAATACCAGCTAGAGTGTGAATACGGTAGGATTTTCCTGTGGTTTCTGTTCCTTCTAATTTAGCCAAAAAACGAGCTAAACAACGAATCCCATTGCCACACATTTGCGGTTCCGAACCATCAGAATTAAAAATCCGCATAGTGTAGTCGCTATTTTCCTCTCCAGGTAGGGCAAAAATGACTCCATCTGCCCCGATTCCAAAATGGCGATCGCATAATTTGACGGCTTCCTCTGGGGACAATAAGGGGGTGGGACTTTGGCGATTATCCACTAAAATAAAATCATTACCTAGACCCTGATATTTAGTAAATTCCATAATAATTTCAGCGAAGAGTATATAAACAATTATCAATGAACTCATAAATAAGGACAAGCGATCGCCCACAATAGAAGTACACCCCAGTGCTACTAAGATAAGCTTGAAAAGTTAAGGAAAGAGGCGTAATAAGGGGTAATGAGAAAGCTAAAAAGTATGGTAAAAATAGAAAAAATATTAATATTTTGCTCCCCCAGTCCCCCTATTTACACTTTTTGACATCATGACTGAATTTGATACAGGTTTACCAAGTGTTCGACGAGTTCAAAAGTACATCAAAGAGAAACAAAAAATTGTCATTCAGCTAACCACACAAGAAACCATTACTGGTAAAATTTTGTGGCAAGATCCTCAATGTATTTGTGTATCAGACGAATCCGAGCAATCTGTGTTAATTTGGCGACAAGCCCTTATCTATATTAAACCTGTTCCTTAACCCAATCAGATTTATTATTTTTTTCGTCAAAAAGGAAATTAATGCTATCTAGTTGCAACTTTTAGTTCAATTTTGGGTAATCTGAGGACAAACAGTGTTCACAGATTGCTCCTCTTTTTAACAAACAATAAACTTATGAGCATCCAAACAATTGTCCAAAAGGCACTAAAAGATGGCTATTTGACACCTCTAATGGAAGAAGAGGTAGGACGACTCTGTGAATCTGCTTCGGACTTATCCACGGAGGAATATACTGCATTAGATCGTCTTATGGGAGCTTTATTAACAGGAGAAGTGAAAGCGGTAGCAAGAAAACAGTTCATTAACGTTATGGAAGAATTGGTCTTAAGTGAAGCTATTGACCAAGTCGCCAAACAAGAGTCAGAAGAATCCTGTAACCTTGATATTGGTGATATAGCAGCTTATGCCCTCAACCGTTTACCTCCCCTCTATGCTACCACCCATGAAGGGGCAGACTATCAAAGAAAACGGGCCAAAGAAGAATTACAAACTTTGATCGCTGAACACGTTACAGAAGGGATTCAACGCTATTTTCAACGTCCTACCATTCCTAATAGACGACCCCTCGAACAACAACAACGGAGCGATATTCTACACAATATGACTGATATGCTCAAATCCTTAGCCCCCGATTAAGGACAGGGTTGAAATCAAAAAACAAAATTAAATCCGAAGGAACCATTGTTTGAATTCCTGCGTCTAGGATGCTAACGTGAGGAGAATTTAAGCGTCAGGTAAACTTATGAGTCAAGCAATTACAGGATCTCAAGGACTACTTAGCCAATGGAGAAGGCAGTCCGTAGAATCTCCAGAAAAGCTCTCAAACTACGATTTGATTGTTAAGTGCCAAGAAGGAGCTAAGCCAGATCGTGTGGCGTTTGCCGAACTTCTGAATCGTTATCAGTCCCATGTAGATAGAATACTCTATCATTTAGCCCCCGATTGGCAAGATCGCGCTGATCTCGCTCAAGAGGTTTGGATTCGCGTTTACCGTAATATTAAACGTCTCAATGAACCTGTTAAATTTCGGGGTTGGTTAAGTAGGATTGCCACAAACTTGTTTTATGATGAATTACGTAAACGGAAACGGGTAAGCCATCCCATCTCATTAGATGCTCCTCGTCGGGTAGATGATGGAGAAATAGAATGGGATATTGTCTCGGATTATCCTAGTCCAGATGACGATTTAGCTACTCGTGAATTTTATGAGCGTCTTAAAGTGGCGATCGCTGATTTACCTGAAGCCTTTAGAACTACTATCATCTTAAGAGAAATAGAGGGTCTAGCTTACGAAGAAATCGCAGAAATGACTGGGGTTTCCCTGGGTACAGTTAAATCCCGTATTGCTAGAGCTAGAGGCAAATTACAAACGGTTTTACAGAAATACATCGATTAATTGGGATCTTTCTCATCTTAATCGTCATCTGTGAGGGGTGTCATGACTATGCTGTTATTAGCATTTGTCTCCGCAACCAATGATATTAGGTCTAGGAGCGAAGGAGAGATTAATCATGATATCTGATTTTGAACATAAGCAAGGGATTTTACCCACTGATTCAAGTGATATGGATAATCAGTTTGAGCGTTTTGAGTTGTTAAGTGCCTACATAGATGGGGAAGTGACAGCCCAAGAACGTAAGCAGGTTCAGCAATGGCTAGATAGTGATCCTGAATTCCATGAGTTGTATAAGCAACTGTTACGGGTTCAACGTGAGACTCCTACCCTTCGGGTTCCAGAAAGTTCTGTGTCTGTTGATAACTTATCCCAAGGGGTTTTTGATACTATTGATCGTCAAGATGGTAGGAAGCGAGGTTTGCTCGCTAGTGGTATCGGCATCGCTGCGGTTATTGTTGGCTCCTTTGTCCATATTTCTTCACCGGATGGACTATTTCCCCGTTATGCCCGTACTGAGGGAGATAAGAAAGCCCTAACTATTGCTTTAAACCGTCCTGCGGTAGAAATACCCCCTACTCTTCGTTAGCTGAAAGCGGATGAACCGAGATCCGGAGGAACATCTTGCCAACGGCCAGGACCAACTGCTCTAACTGCTTCGGTTAAGCTAACATCTCCTGTGTATAACGCTTTCCCAATAATTACACCGGTTACGCCGATGGGTTCTAAGGACAATAACCCTAAGACATCACTCAAAGAACTAACTCCCCCAGAGGCAATAACGGGGATTGAAATTTGGTTGGCTAATTCTCGCAACGCTTCGCGGTTAGGGCCTTGTAATGTACCGTCACGGTGTATATCGGTGTAAATTATAGCACTCACCCCAAACTTGGCCATTTGTTGGGCTAAGTCCACTGCTAAGACTTCCGAGGTTTCTAACCATCCTCTAGTGGCAACTTTGCCGTTACGAGCGTCTATTCCCACTGCGATACGATTGGGAAAAGCTTGACATAGTTCTTCTACCAAAGTTGGATTTTCTACCGCTACAGTACCAACAATTGTGCGATCAACGCCTAAATCAATCAGTTGGGCGATACTTTGGCGATCGCGTAATCCTCCTCCTACTTGCACGGGAATGGATATAGCTCTTACTATAGCTTCTATAGTCTCTAGATTGACGGGATGACCCTGTTTTGCCCCGTCTAGGTCAACTAAATGTAAACGGGTTGCTCCTTCATCGGCCCATTTTCGGGCGACTTCTACGGGGTTTTCGTTATAAACTTGGGATTGTTGATAGTCACCTTGGTAGAGACGAACACAGCGTCCTTCTAGCAGATCGATCGCAGGGATAACATCCATGAAAGGTATATTGTTTGATGTTTTCTATTATCATAATTTTATCAAAAGGAGAGATAACATATATTAAAAGAAGATTAGAAGTATTGACTATGAATAAACTATTAGAATTACTTATAATCCTCAACAATGTGGAGGAAAACATTTTATTTGGGGGATGAGAATTAGGGTAACAGATATCTTAGAAATGTTAGCTTTGAATGTTGAACCTTCAGAAATATTATAGGATTTTCTTGATTTAGAACCAGAAGATATACAAGCTTGTTTATTGTTAGCAGCGCAGCGCACTAATATACCAAAAATAATTGCATGAAATTCTGGATAGATGCTCAATTACCGCCTCAACTGGCACAATGGTTAATGATTACTTTGGCGTTGCATTATCAAGGGATGATTTACAGAAATAGACACAAAATTTTCCCTTTAGGTTAGGGGTTTCAGAAGATGCAAAATTAACAATCATCCCGCAATGGTGCAACGCCCCTCCTGCCTTCTGCCCCCTGCCTCCTGCCTCCTGCTATAACAAATCGTATTAAAAGTTTTTGGAACGGAACCCGTTAACTGAGCTAGACTAGGGAGTAGTGAAGGCTTAGGGAACAATAGCCAAAATGTCTAAGTATTAATTCTCATAACAAAAATCAAACCTAAGCAAATTTTTGTTAATCTTTGTCCCCTTGAGTCTGTCTCTGCTAGTTAGCGAACGTCAATGAGAAAAGAAAATGATGGAACTAAGCAGACGAGAAGCCTTGAAGTGGGCCTTAGTCGGAGGAGGAAGCCTCTTGTTTCCTTGGACAATGGCTAAACCAGCTTTGGCTCAATTCAGTCCTCAAATCCCTCGCTTTGAATTAACCTTTAAAATCCCTCCTGTTTTAAACCCTGTACGAAGTGATAGAGACACAGATTACTACGAAATTACCTTAGAAAAAGCGAAACTTGAAATTTTACCGGGATTAACTACCGAAATCTGGGGATACAATGGAATAACCCCTGGACCGACCATTCGACAACGGGGAGGAAACAGAAGCAGTGGAGGAAAAGAATCCGTTGTTCGTTTTATCAATAAACTAGGTATGGATGGTCAAGGAAGAGAAATTCAGACCACAACTCATTTGCATGGTATGGCTTCTTTACCGCAATATGATGGTTACGCAGAAGACTATATTCCTGATAATTTTTTCAAAGACTATTTTTATCCCAACGATCGCGCAGCGACCATCTGGTATCACGATCATGCTCTCGATTTGACAGCCCGTAATGTCTATATGGGTTTAGCAGGGATGTATATTGTCGAGGATCAATACGAACTGGATTTACCCTTACCAAAAGGAGAGTATGATATCCCTCTCATTTTACAAGATAAACAGTTTGCGGTGGATGGGTCTTTAATTTTTGATGACCTTAATCAAAGGAGTCTCTATGGAGATGTGATGCTAGTGAATGGGGTTCCTTGGCCTCGTTTGCCAGTAGAAAGAAGAAAGTATCGTTTTCGGATTCTCAATGCTTCAGCCTCTCGTAACTATCATCTGGTTTTAAGTCGTTACGAAGAATCTCAAAGTTTGGGAGATGAAATGATAGTTATCGGGAGTGATGGGGGTTTATTGAGTTCTCCTGTCTCTCTAACCTCTCCGTTTCCAACCTTACGAGTGGCCATGGCAGAACGTTACGATATTATCATCGATTTTTCTGAGTATCCCCTCGGTTCTGAAGTTTATCTGAGAAATATCGGTTTTACAGGAAGCATTGACACCGATATGCGCTCCCACACTTTGATGCGTTTTGATGTGGTTAAAAATGCGTCAGATGATGAGGACATTCCCTCGATTTTACGGCCGGTCAAACCGATTGATATTCCGCCCGATGTGACTTATCGCAAGTTCCGCTTTGAACGCAATAATGGACAGTGGAAGATTAATAATAAGAGACTGTTTGTAAAAAGAAAATGAAAAGACTTTTTTAAAAAATCATCCCTAATAAACCTATGAGAAGTTTATTAGTTTTTAAGAATGGAGGAAAATTAATAGTGGGGAAGCCAGGTCAGAAATTTG
>NZ_JASJEB010000095.1 GCF_030064895.1 Crocosphaera sp.
CGCTCGTAAGAGCAAACGTGATGTGCCTGGGAACTTGAGTGAATATACTTTGCAGTTAAGTCTATTTAATCAAGAAAATAACCATCCCGACAGGGATTCGTTATGAATCTCCTCGGCTTTAGCCAGGAGAGCGTCAACCTAAACATAAATAGTTTAATTTATTAGGAGGAGTAAATTGTATGAATTATCTTAAATTAGTGGTTTCTATTGGTATTTTTTCGACAGTTTTTACTTTGAATTTTCCTGGGTTTGCTATGGAAAATGATGTGACTATAAACTCGGTAGAAATTGCTCAAAATAGAGATCCAGAAACCTATGTTAAGGTTCAAGACATTAATAGTTTGGTGATGCAAATAAACGAAGGAGAGTATCAATTTCGGGGTATATTAAGACGCATAGGATCTAAAGAATTTATCGGTAATGATCGTCAATCTCGTGTGGTTTTTAACCCTTATGATGGCCATGTAATGGTATTTAATGTTGCTACAGGAACGGAATTTTATAACTATTATATTGATCCTGTTTCTGGTGTGGGAGAAGATCCAGATACTATGTGTGATCCCGAGACAGAACCCTGTTAAATGTCATAATAGAATCATCACTCTTATCATTGTTTTAAGTTAATCCTAAATCTATGCAAACGCAAAATCTCCCTCAGACCACTTCTTCTCCCCTGATTTCTACCTTTCCTGATAGAGTTGCTACAGTTACTCGGACTACTAAAGAAACCGATGTTTCTGTTAGTTTAAATTTAGATGGACAAGGAAACTGTACAGCAGAAACTGGTATTCCTTTTCTTGATCATATGTTAAATCAAATTTCTTCTCATGGCTTAATTGACTTAGAAGTTAAGGCAACTGGAGACATAGAAATTGATGATCATCACACCAATGAAGATGTAGGAATAACCTTAGGTCAAGCATTAGGAAAAGCTTTAGGCGATCGCAAAGGAATTGTCAGGTTTGGTCATTTTTTAGCCCCTCTAGATGAAGCATTAGTTCAAGTTGCTTTGGACTTTTCCGGAAGACCCCATTTAAGTTATGGTCTACAAATTCCTACCCAAAGAGTAGGGACTTATGATACACAATTAGTCAGAGAATTTTTTGTTGCTATTGTTAATCATAGTCAGATGACTTTACATATTAAACAAATGGATGGTATCAACTCTCATCATATCATTGAAGCCACTTTTAAAGCTTTTGCAAGATCCATGAGAATGGCCTTAGAAATAGATCCACGTCGCGCCCATTCTATCCCTAGTTCTAAAGGTGTTTTGATGGCATAATTTTTCGGGTTTAATAATTTACATTGATATTATTAAACCCTTAAGCTATTAAGCATCTAAATTACTATAAATATTAATAATTATTTATTGAAAATTACTATTTTCTAAAATTCTCTTTAAACTATTCTAACTAACAGAAAATGCTTATTTTTTCTTAAGAAGATTATTCTTAGATTAAAGTTATAATAACAGATAATTGCCTCTAAAAACTTGAGTTTAAAGGCAAATTGTTTTTTTCAGAAGTTTGCTAACTTTTAATTACAAAAAAACTTCTGACTTCTGACTTCTGACTTCTGACTATGTTACCCATTAGAGACTGTGTTCAACAAACCCCTGGTTATGTTCCTGGAGAACAACCCCAAACCACAGATTATGTTAAATTAAACACCAATGAAAATCCTTATGCTCCTCCTGATGAAATATTTAATAATTTAGAAGAAGAATTAAAAAAAGTTAGGCTATATCCGGATCCAGTTTCCACCAAACTACGGAAAGCAGCAGGGGAAATATTTGGCTTTTCTCATGAGCAAATTTTAGCTGGTAATGGTTCAGATGATATCTTAAATATTGCCCTCAGAACCTTTGTTAATCCTGGAGAAACGGTAGCTTTTTTAGACCCAACATACTCCTTATATGAAACTATTACACGGGTACACGGGGCTAAGATTAAGACCATTGCAACTAATGATAATTTTGAGTTAGATAGTCCTTTAATTTGTCCTGAAGCGAAACTAATTTTTGTTGCTTCTCCTAACCCTCCCCTTGGCAAACATTTAAACCGTCAATATCTAAAAGAAACCTGTGAACAAGCAAAAGGAATTGTCTTGATTGATGAAGCTTATGTGGACTTTTCTGACGAAAATCACTGGGAATTCATTAAACAATATGAGAATGTGATTGTTTCCCGTACTATGTCAAAAAGCTACAGTTTAGCAGGAATGAGGGTAGGTTTTGCTATTAGTTCTCTAGCAATTATTGAACAAATGAATAAAGTTAGAGACTCTTATAACTTAGATAGAATGGCTCAGAAATTAGGTGCTAATTGTTTTCAATTTCAAGACTATTTTCAAAACATTTGGCAACAAGTTAGAACCACTCGCACCCGTTTAATGACTTCGTTGAGAAATCTAGACTTTTTTGTGTTTGATTCTGATGCAAATTTTGTTCTTGCTTCTCCTCAGTGGATAGAAGCATCTCAACTATATACTAAACTAAAAGAGAGAAAAGTTTTAGTTAGGTATTTTAAACATCCTCGTATCAGTAATTATGTTAGGATTACAGTGGGAACCGATGCAGAAATTGACCGTTTATTAGAAGTAATTGAAAAGCTCAAAAATGAACTATGAAACCTTAGGCTTAAGAATAACATTAGCCAATAAATTAGCCGATGTATCAGGGGAGATTATTAAACAATATTTTCGTCAAAGTAATATAGAGTCAGAAACGAAAATAACCGAAGTTTCCTCTATTGTTACAATTGCCGATCGCCTAGCAGAAAACGCAATGGTGGATCTGATCAAAAAAGAATGTCCTGAAGACGGAATTATTCGGGAAGAAGGAGAAGATATCAAATCAAAAAATGGTTATGCTTGGGTACTCGATCCCATCGATGGAACCTCTTCTTTTGTCAAAGGATTACCCATTTTTGGTACATTGATCGGCTTAGTTGACCTCAATAATAACTTACCCTTATTAGGATGTGTAAATCAACCAATCTTACAAGAAAGATGGTTAGGAATAATAGGAAAACAGAGTATTTTTAACCAGCAAACTATCAATAATACCTACAAAAATAACCGTGATTATCCCCTAACAGAAGCTTGTCTTACTTCCACCACTCCCCTAATGTTTATTACCCCTCGTCAAAAAGCGATCGCCTCTAGTTTACAAAAGGTGTGTCGTCGCACTGCTTTCGGAGGAGATTGTTACAATTATGTATCCTTAGCAATGGGTTGGACTGCTATGCCCATGATTGTTTTAGAATCAGATTTAAAGTATTATGATTTTTGTGCCTTAATTCCTGTCATAGAAGGGGTTGGCGGAATCATCACAGATTGGGCAGGAAACACCCTTAACAGCCATTCTACAGAAGTTTTGGCCGCTTCTAACCCAAACTTACATCAACAAGCTTTAAACGTTATTTTGAGTCAATTTTGAGAGAAACTAGCCCTTTCAGGTTTTAACCTAATGTCGGGCAGAATTCCCTTATCCACGCTTAGGTTAGGGATGAATGCCCGACCAGTAAACAAACTGCGAAGCATCCATATTCCAGAATCTTGTGTTACAATCAATCTTGGTTGCGACCCACCCGAACGTTGGACTATCAGACAGCCTAACATCAAAGTAAAGTAGTAATACTTTCGGCGCAGAAACACTGTCAGATCGGGGAAAGAAATTACTGAAGAATAAAAAAGTAGGCAGCAAGAGCGTAAGACCAAACAGTGATTTGTGGAACAAGAAATAACTCTTGCGGAAGGCGAGAGTCTGCCTGTGGAGGATGTGTTAGACCAAAATAAGACTTGTCTTATTGAGGCAACGGCCAATGAGACGGGAAACCTCGAAGACGAATAAAACCGTCCTTGAGTTGAGTTGTGGTTGGGAGGCCCCAACTTCAGCGAAGCAAGTTGGGGTACTTCACGAAAAGTTAGTATCTTTCTCAGTGGGGAAAAGCGAACTATCTAAGCCTCACTTACAGTTATTTACACGGTTTATTTTACTTACGTTGATAACTGCTTGCTCGCTTTATCCCCATTCTAACCAATCAAAAATCTTCTCTAATTGAGTTATATCAATTAAACCGTATTTCCATAGCTGCATCGGTACTTGAGCAGGAATAGCTTGGGTGTGTCGCAGAGCTAAATTAACTTCTTCTGCTGGGATGTCTAGTTCGTCTTGTAAAAAAACAATTAACTTTTCTAACATAATTTAA
Organism: Crocosphaera sp.; assembly: GCF_030064895.1. Lineage (GTDB taxonomy): Bacteria > Cyanobacteriota > Cyanobacteriia > Cyanobacteriales > Microcystaceae > Crocosphaera. The sequence continues at coordinate 4,215 of NZ_JASJEB010000095.1, forward strand.
CTTTTCCTGATTTTATCTTTGATAGGGATGGGAATCATCACCGACTCAGTTTTTTCCTGAGATGGTTTACTTCTGAGGGCCATAGCGATGATGGCGATGGTAAGAAGTTCGATGATCACGTTACTCATATTTCTGAGCCTCTTGTAAACTTATGTAAATTATTTTAATCATTATGTAAAAAAATAGCAAGGAATCTTGTCAAATTCCTTGCTGTGTGTTACTCATTTCTTAAATTTTAAGCTGCCATCAGTTCGGGTTCTACTACCTGCGATCGCAATAACCGTTCCATAATGGCGTGAGGTTGACGGCCATTGGCAACGATAAGACGATGGGAGAGGACGTGAGGGGCGATAAATTTAACGTCATCGGGGGTAGCATAATCTCTTTCTTCGAGGAATGCTACTGCTTGGGTTGCTCGTTGTAAAGCTACGGTCCCTCGAGGACTGACCCCTAAACTAATATCATCATCTGTACGGGTTGCTCTAACAATACTAAGCATATATTGCTGTAGGGACGGGGCGACTTTCACCAAGCTGGTTAAACGCTGTAATTCCCAGACATCTTCTGGGGAAATACAGGGTTTTAGTTCCTCAACCTTAGCTTGTTGCAGTTGTTTTTGTAACATTTGCAATTCTTCTGCCTCACTAGGATAACCCATACTTAAGGAAATTGTAAAGCGATCCATTTGAGCTTCTGGTAAGGGGAAGGTTCCTTGAGATTCAACGGGGTTTTGAGTGGCGATAACAAAGAAGGGGTTGGGGACTTGACGCGCTTTTCCATCGACGGTTACTTGTTTTTCTTCCATCACTTCTAGGAGTGCAGACTGGGTTCTGGGTGTAGCGCGGTTAATCTCATCGGCCAGTAAGACGTTGGCAAAGACGGGCCCGGGTAAAAATTCAAATTCTCTACTATTAGGGTTCCAGATGTTGGTTCCGGTTACGTCGGTGGGGAGTAGGTCAGGGGTACATTGAACCCGTTGAAAGCGTCCGTTAATGGAACGGGCCAAGGATTTAGCTAGGAGGGTTTTTCCTACACCGGGAACATCTTCCAGTAATGCGTGTCCCCCACTTAATAAAGCGACGATAACGAGACGAATGGGCTTTTCTTTCCCGACTATGGTACGACTAAGATTATCTGTGAGGGCAACAATTTTATCTCTCATAGGAATTATTAAGGATAACTGAATATATGATCCATTCTTAAGTTGCCCATTTTCTTGGTTAAATTTTACATTTGGTTAAATTTTAGGACCGTTTACCTCTAATTATTTTTTCGGTTGTGTTTAGGTTGGGTAGAATTTTGGGAATACTGATTTTATAGTTAATGCAAATAGAAATGATACTAAAAGTGCATACTGTATTGTCACAATAGTGAGTAGGTTGCTCACATTACTCTGTCTCAATCTTATTTGAAACTACTATAACTTTGAAATTCAAGGGATATCATCCCTATGTTGCAACCTGAACAAATTTTTTGCGATCGCTATCAATTAACCCAATGTTTGGCCAATAATGCGGGTCGTCAAACTTGGTTGGCTACTGATATTATTTCATCTCCTCATCAATCTGTTATTGTTAAATTATTGGCTTTTCATCCGGAAATGCACTGGGATGATTATAAATTATTTGAACGGGAAGGGGATGTTCTCAAGCAACTTAATCATCGGAAAATTCCCAGTTATCAAGATTATTTTACTATCGAAAAAAAGGGTGATGAAAGTCTTTGTTGGTTTGGTTTAGTTCAAGAGTATATTCCTGGCAAAACGTTACAGCAGTTGTTAGAAGAAGGGAAACATTTTACGGAAGAACAGGTTAATAATATTGCGGTTCAAATTTTAGAAATTCTCGAATATTTACACGAATTTTCCCCGCCTATTTTACACAGAGATATTAAACCGAGTAATTTGATTTGGACTGAAGATGAACAGATTTTTTTAGTGGATTTTGGTGCGGTTCAAAATGCGGCTGCTATTGAGGGTGTAACTTTTACTGTTGTGGGAACGACTGGTTATGCACCCCTGGAACAGTTATGGGGAAAAGCTGTTCCTGCATCTGATTTATATGGGTTAGGTGCAACTTTAATTCACTTATTAACGGGTGTTTCTCCTATTAATTTACCCCAGGATAATTTAAAGATTCAATTCAGCGATCGCCTGAGTGTTGATGGGTTTTTTATTAAGTGGATTGATCGTTTAATTGCTCCTGATTTAAGCAGTAGATTTAAGTCGGCACAAGAGGCGTTAATTTCTCTGAATAGTAAACGTTTACCTAAAGATAGTTTAAGCTCTGTTGTTTTACCTTTTGAAAGTAAAATACAAATACAAGAATCTTCTCATCAATCTCTTTTATCTATTCCTGGAAAGTTCTTAAATTTATCTTTGAATACAACTGATTTAATTCCGAAAACAATCAAAATTGTTTTAGATTTAATTAAATTATCAGGAATTGTTTTGGGTTTTGTGATAGCTGTAAGTTTTGGCTTATTTTTCTTGAATATGTCTCAATATTTTACTGTTTTTATAAGTCTCTTTACTGCATTCTTTAATTTTTTGTTGGTGACTCATCTTGTTTTAACACCTGGTATAGTTATTGTTTACAATTTTCAAAAAAGGTCTAAAAAAATAAGAGTTGTATTTAAAAAATTATATAGAAAGTTAAAAAAGACATATATTCCGCAAATAGCAATGATATTTTTTCTGATGTTTTTGCGAAGTTTTTTTGCTCTTTTTATGTTGATAGTTGTTTATTTATTTTGTGCTTATCTAGTATTTATGATGTTCAAGTTAGAATTAATAGTGATAAGTCAGTTATTCGAGAAGATAAACAAATTATTTAATTGTATCTTTTCTCATAAAATAATTTCGCGCTTACTAAATAATTTGAGTAGTTTAGTTTTTCTAAAATTTGGTTTATTTACTCACTATGAGATAAATATCTATTCTGACTATAAGTTGATCAGACTCACAAAAAAAATTGCTAATTTTTCAAGAACAAAATCTTACCATATTTCTCAACTTAAATTCTTTTATATTGATAAATTTAGTAATTTAATTATTCAAGAAAAGAAATCAAAAAGAAAAGAAAAATATTATTTATTCCTATCTCATCAAGAAAAATTATGGATAAGTCATTACTTAAACAATCATTTAGAAACAATTAATAATTCTATAGCTGAAAAATCCACGATGGAAACTTATCAAGATGCTAACACTGTTCAAAATTAAAACTAATCACTCTTATTAATCATTATCATGGTAACTCTTGACACTATTCTCAATCAACGCTATCAACTACAAGAAAAACTCAGTCAATATGCTGGTAGAAAAACGTGGAAAGCAATTGATTTAGAAACATCACCTCAAAAAGAAGTAATAATTAAACTATTAGCAATTAATTCTGAAGTTACTTGGGAAGCAATTAAATTATTTGAGAGAGAAGCACAAGTCCTTAAAACATTAGAACACAAAAATATCCCCCATTATCTAGATTATTTTACCCTGGAAAAACAAGAAGAATCAGACTTAACTTGGTTAGTAACAGTACAGGATTATATACCAGGAATATCCTTAAAAAGATGGCTAGATAAACATCATAAAATGACAGAAAAACAAATCTGTCGTATTGCCTCAGATATTCTGGAAATATTAATCTATTTACATGAATTAAATCCTCCAATTATCCACAGAGATATTAAACCTAGCAACCTAATTTTAGGAAAAGATGGTCACGTTTATTTAGTTGATTTTGGGGCAGTTCAAGATAAAACACGCCAAGAAGGTGTAACATTTACTATTGTTGGATCGAATGGTTATGCACCCCCAGAACAATTATGGGGTCAGGCAATAGCGGCCTCAGATTTATACGCATTGGGGGCAACTTTAATACAATTACTAACAGGAAAAAATCCCTCTTCTCTACTACATAATAATCGTTTACAGTTCAGTCATGAAGTCGAATTAAGTCCTAATTTAATTGCATGGTTAGATCAATTAATTAATCCTGTTCCAGAAAAGCGAATCCAATCATCTCGTCAAGCTTATGAACAATTACAATTAATTATAAAAGCTAACAATAACAAAGAGCAAAAACCTGAAAATTCCTTATTTAAAAAGTTAATAATTAGCGGTATTTTATTATGTTCTACAGGATTATTATATCTTACCTATCAAAAATATTTGATTCCGCAAACAGTAGTCCATTTTTTACCTATGGAAGTGAAGCGGATATTACGTTCTCAACATAAATTTCTCACTTATCAAGGTATAATGCCAAGAGATTTAAAAACAATGGAAAGAATTCTCAAATTGTATAGCAGAGAGTTAAATCAGTATAATATAGAATACAAAAAGACTCCTTTCACTGATCAATTTATCTACAAGTTTCATACAATTGATCGATCTACAATAATCACTTATGGCCTTCCCAAAAAAACTAACCGATGGACTCCAGCTGTTGTAGGAATATTTCATTTTCATGGGGTAGAATACAATGTTAATAAGGTTATTTGCATCACAAATGATCCCGTTGCTAAAATTGAAGATATACCCTTACTACTTATGACAATCAAAAATCAAAAACGTTACTTTAGTTGTCCAAAAGGGACAAAAAAATATAATTAATAATGGATAATGGATAATGGATAATAGATAATGGATAATGGATAATGGATAATTAATAGTTGTAATTTCGAGGAACAAGAAATATATTTAATATCTTAACCCAAATGGGTATGAATATAAATTATAGCTTTTCTCGGAATCATGAGGTACACCTAACTCCTGCCTCCTGCCCCCTGCCTCCTGCCTCCTGCCTTAAAGGGATAACCTCCGTAGCTCACAAGTATGAGAACTGCTATAGTATGTTCCTTGTTCCTATTGTTGGAAAGATTAAGACTTCAATCTTTCAACTTTAAAGACATTATCAATAGTTTTACCTTCGGTTTTTTCCTCCCATCCTAACTCGGTTAAAAACTTTTCTGCTGAAGCAGTTTCTACTACATCAACTCCCCATTCACCAGTTTGTAATGTGTCCGGAGAGTCACTCAAAGGTGGTGTTTTTTTTACTCCAGCTAAAATCAAAATATCAGGAAAATTATCATCCTTATTTTGATGACTTATACGCTTATTAACTAAAGCATCTGCACACATTTCTCCTATCTGTGGAGGAGAAAAACTATTTTTAGGAAACAAAATTTCTACCATCCAATGAGGATGATTAACTTGACGACATTTAACCCCATCATATTGACTCAAACCATCAATAAAGACTTGAGTAAATTCCTGCAAACTTAACTCAGGAAAGATATCATTAGAGATATCAAAATTATGGGACAATAACATTCTTCCTGTTTCAACTTCACTCATATTTTTTAGTGATTCCTTTTTCCTGGTGATTGACCAAACATTGAACATTGAACATTAAACATCTTTCATTTTGGTTTCAAGCCTCTCCCTTTAGAGAGAAAGAAGTTTGGGAGAGGTTTCAAGCCTACTTCCAAAAGAATCATAAATGATAAATGTTAAATGAAATGACTGCTATATAAAGCAACATTTTAATTATTTTAATCCATTACCAGAACAATCTTTGTTTAATTTTTAAAGAAGATGCTGTCTTTTTTTGCTTAATTCTTGCTTCGTTCAACTCTTTATAAAGAATTAATTTTTGCCTTTTCAGTTTTGCCTTTGCGAAGCGCGTGGCTATATATTACAGGTTACAAATCTTTGCGCAAGAGAATAGAAGTACAATAAAAGTCTACCAGACCCTCCACACCCGTCGTTGGGAAAGTGTCCTATAGGGGTTGTTTCTTCTAATATCTCATAGAAGTGTTTATATTCCACATATTCTCCATCTTTCATCCATCCAACGCGATGGCAAAAAGTATTCCAGTTATTATCATAGATATATGGCCTCGCTAATTCTTGCCAAATCTTTGTCTGTCTACTAAACCCAAACTTTCCTTTACTATACTTTACCCATAAGTTATCGATCCAAAGTAAATCTTCACAGGGAAAGGTATAAAAATCTTCAGGGTCAAATAATTGGCCTGCTTCTTTCCCAACGGTTTCAATCATCAAATTATAGGTTTCAGAATCAGCATCTTTGAATTGCTGATTTTTGAGAAGTTGTTCTAGTTTTTGGTAACGAGCATTTTGTACAGTAGGGGCAAGAGATTGTAATTGGACTTCTATTTCGGGGTCAAGTTCACGGGTAGTTTCTTGGAAACATTGATAGGCTAATTGATTAGCTTTATCGGTGTTTAGATTTAATAAATAACCAATAAAGTCAGTAGGATTTTTAAGTTGTGCAGAATAAAGAAGAATAGTATCTTTCCACCATTGTTCTTGATAATTGGCGTATAGTATTTGTTGTTGGTTAGTTCGTTTAATTTCAGCGGCCGCTAAATACTCTTGAAAATTTTTATGTGCAAATTCGTATTGGTCATCAATTTTCAGCAATAATTCACTTACTTCTTCAATTTTTTTGAGAAAGTTTGTAGCAGAAACTGATTCATCGATAGAAGCAAGATAGTTTGTTAAATTTTCAAGCAGTAAATCTGGGTCAATTTTTGTTTTATTTTCCTGCATCATCAATAACGCCAATTGCTGTAAAACTTGTTGAGTTTCTTCTAGTTCTAAGGGCATTTCTACTTGTTTAGCCAGGGGTCTATCTCCTAGTTGTAAGCGAACAATAGAACGAAATAAATCAGTCCGTCTAGATGGTAATTTTTCTTGTGGATAATTAGCATCCAAATTAACAATCATATTAAGAAGAAGAGGAATTTTTGCAAAGTCACTTAAGGGGTTAATTTCATCTTCAATAGGTTTAAGTTGTTGACTTAAATGGGCAGCCTTTCGTTGCGCTTCATTGGGGTCTGGTTCTTGACTAATATGGTTTTCCCAACTTAAATACCATTTTTCAATAAAACGGTTTTGTAGGTCTTCATTTAGAGGTTTGACAAATAAAGGAGTTTGGGGTTTATTTTCTGCTTGATATTGATGATAACCAGCCGGACGAGAGGTCAAAATAAAAAAAGTATTAGAATACTTCTTGAGTTGTTGACTAATCCATTCACTAACGGATTTTTGCCATTCTTCTTTGACTTCATCAAAACCATCTAACATAACTAGCATTTTACCGTCCTGTAAATGATTTTTAGCCCAATTAGGAGGTAATTCAAGACTGTCTCCACCGGCAAGATTAGGAATATGATGCTTTTCAATCAGAGTTGGTAAATCAGGGGCTTTTTTATCAGCAATTAAGTTTTGCCATTTTCTCAAATAAAGCAAGACAGGTAATAATTTTGGAGCGTTGTAATCCTTTTGTTTATAGAGATTCTTGGTTGTATAAATATAGGTAATATGACGAACTAAAGTAGTTTTTCCTAACCCCCCTTTTGAAATAATTACTAATGAGCGATAAAGTGGATTTTGTTCTGCTTTTCGTAGGATATACCAAATACTTAAATCCTTGTGTATATCCTCATTTTGAGTTAAATTACGTCTCCAATTAAATCCTTGTAACACTGGAGGAGTAAGTCTTCCTTGAGAATCGGGGAATAAATTACCGCTTAATTCAAGTGGAACAAAAACGTCACTTAATTTAGGTTTAAAAGTATTAAGTCCTTCGGTTTTTAATTGTAAACATTCTTTCCCTTGACATTTTAGATATTTATCATCAGTTCCAGCTAATTGCCAGCGTATTGTTTCGGTAAAAGCTTTAGTTATTTGTTGTTGCCAAGACATCAAATTATCAACATCTTGCCGTCCTTTTTCTTTAAATACTTCTCCTAATCTTTTGATAAAACTTTCTGTATAGTTAGCCCAAATTACTGTCACTATCATAACGGGAAACGTAAGAACAGCAATAACCCATTCTTGTTCAAGTAAAGCGTAAATAAACGTTCCCCCACTACCACCCAATGGCATCCACTGAATTAACACTTGGGCTGATTTTTGAGGTATTTCTCCGAATAAATTACCGAGACTATTTATAAAGTTTTCGGCGTTTTCTCGCTCTTTTGAGAGGGGATATGATGATGTTTCTTTTTCTGGCTTATCTGGCTTTTCAGAACTCATAAACTATTCAAAATCGCTTTCATAATTATACTCACCAATAAACTCATACTTATACTTAAGGAGAAGATACTTTAGCTTTATCTTCAGTGGAAATGTTTGAAACAAACTCAATTTTCACTCTCTTGTTAAGAGCATGGGCAATTCGATTAAGCATGGATAATGAATGTCCTTCATAATCAGAGTCTTCTAAACGGCAAATTACTGAGGCTGTTGTTCCTACTAAATCAGCTAATTTCCGTTGAGATAAATTAGCTGATTCACGCATTTCTCTAATTTTACGAGCTACATCATCATTAACTCTTGCTTCAGATAGAGCCACAAGTCGTTCTGGTTTATTAGCATAAAACTCTTGATGAATAATTGATAATGCGTCAGAAGTTTCTTTAGGTGTCATTGTTTATTCTCCTTTGATATGTGTGAGCTTCTGGATTTTGCTCAAACTTGTTTTTAAAAGCGATCGCACGTTCTATTTCTCCTATAGGCACAGCTTTTTCCTTGACAATACCATGAGACAAAATTGCCACACTATTCCCATAAAAAAAATAGAGAATTCGATAGTTAATTCCCTGTCTTCCTATCCTTAGTTCATAGATTTTATCCCTCAAGTAATCTGCTTCTGGCCTTCTTAATTCGTGACCTAGTGAAGCTAATCTTTCGATTTTCACCACACATTTGTCTTGGACTTTCGGGGGTAAATCACGCAACCATTCAAGCACTGGAACCGTGCCATCATCGTCAAGGTAAAAAATAATTTTAGTTAAAGGCATAATTCTTCCCCCTCATTTATGTTCGCAAAAAAACGAACAATTTTCAATATGAGTTATTGAGGTCAAAGAGATCCCATGAAGTTAAGAAACAAATTAGCAAACCCTCTCTCAGTCTCCCAGTCTCCCAGTCTCCCAGTCTCCCCACACTCCCCAGTCTCCCAATCTCCCACACTCCCCTATACTTTAGCCCTTAGCTGTCTTTTTCCAGGGTAGAATGTCTGCTTCATTGCTTTCTCTTGCTACTCGAATTAATAAAGCTGCTAAAGTTAAACTAGCTAACGTAGAACTTCCCCCATAACTCCACAAAGGAAAAGGTAAACCAGTGGTAGGTAAACCCCCCGTGGCAACACCAATATTTAACAAAGCTTGTCCCACCATCATCACCATTACACCAATAGCAATTAAACGTTTTGCCCGATGCACACAGTTAACAGCAACCCTCAACGCACAAGTAGAATAAGTTAATAATAATAAGAGTAAAATAATGCTACCCACAAAGCCAAATTCTTCCGCATAAACAGAGAAAATAAAATCAGTGTATTGGATAGGTAGATAAAACAATTTCTGCACAGACTGTCCATAACCAACACCAAAAGTTCCCCCTGAACCCACGGCCATCAAACTTTGCACTAACTGGTAACCATTACCCAAAGGGTCAGCCCAAGGATCGAGAAAAGCTGTAATCCGTTTACGCTGATATTCCCGTAAACTAATACTAACAAAAGCCGTTAATAAACCCCCTAAAGCAGTGGTGGTTAAATACATGGCAGGGATACCAGACGCTAAAGCTATCAACCATAAACTCATCCCACACAACGCAGTGGTACTTAAATTAGGTTGCAATAAAATACAGGCTAAAATTACACCAAAAATTCCCACCCATTGCAGTCTTACTCGCCAAGGATGACGTTCCCAAAAGCCAAAAATATAGGAACTTTGTATTACTAAAAAAGGTTTCATCAGTTCTGAGGGTTGGATCAAAACAGGGCCTAGTTTAATCCAACGGGTTGCCCCATAAACTTCGTGGCCTAACCCTGGAACTAAGGTGGCTAAAATTAATCCTAAGAGGATATAAATAGCGAAAGGGGCAAGTTTGATGAAGTATTGTAGGGGCGATCGCACAATAAGATTAAACCCTTGTAACCCGATCCAGATCCAAATGCTTTGACGAATTATGTAATGCCAACCGTTGCCAGTTTCTGCTAAAGCAACGGGATAGGAAGCGGAGAATAAGGTAATTAATCCGAGAGATAGCCAAAGAAAGGTTAACCAACGCAAAAAACGCGCTTGTGCAGACCATTTCTCTACAGTGGGGTCGAAAATAGGGATAATATAGCTAAGCATTATCAACCAAATCAGAGTTAAGAGGAGTAAAGTTTTTGGTCTAATCCACCCAATACCCTGATGTTGAAAGCTATATTATTGTTCCATTTTTTTTATTAATTCCGCAACTTTTGCCTTAATTTCATCTCGAACACGATAGAAAGTTTCTATGGGTTTTCCATCGGGGTCGTCTAATTCCCAATCTTCAAAAATATCCCTTAATACCCATTCTTGAGGTAAGTTAACTCCACAACCACATAAAGAAATCACTGCATCATAATTATCTGGATCAAAATCAAGCAAAGCGTCCGATGTTTGGTCAGTAATATTAATCCCTATTTCGTCCATAACTTGAATAGCAACAGGATGAACTCGACTTGCTTCTAAACCTGAACTGGTGACTTCAATTTTGTCTTTTCCTAAAGTTTTAGCGAACCCTTCTGCCATCTGAGAACGGCAAGAGTTACGTTTACAAACAAACATCAATTTTTTCATGATTCTTACCCTAATTTGAGTTATTTTTCTTTGCGTTCACTGTAGCGATCTGTCAAATAATCTACTTTATCTCTTAATAATAAAGTAAATTTATAAAGTTCCTCCATAACATCAATAACTCGGTCACGATAAGGAGAGTCTTTCATAGTTCCATCTTCATGAAATTCCTGATAAGCTTTAGCCACTGAGGATTGATTGGGAATAGTAAACATTCTCATCCATCGCCCCAAAATTCTCAAACTATTAACTGTATTAAAAGATTGAGAACCCCCACTTACCTGCATTACAGCTAAGGTTTTGCCTTGTGTGGGACGAACAGAACCAATGTTTAAGGGTATCCAATCAATTTGATTTTTTAGGATTCCTGTTACATTACCGTGCATTTCTGGAGATGACCAAACTTGACCTTCTGACCATTGACTGAGTTCTCTTATTTCTTGTACTTTGGGGTGAGATTCTTCTACTTGTCCCCGTAAAGGTAAGTCATGGGGATGAAAAAATTTAACTTCTGCCCCCATTTCTTCAATAATTCTTGCTGCTTCTTCTGCTAATAAGCGACTATAAGAACGCTCTCTTAATGAACCATACAAGAATAAAATACGGGGCGGATGATCAAAATTGCTCATAGAAGTTTTCAATTATTTTTAGTGCAGAGAATCAATACAACGGGGATCGAGTAAGGTCGCTTTTTCGGGATTTCTCGGAAACCAAACAGCCGTTTTTTTACAGAATTCAACTAACATTAACATCACAGGAACTTCAATCAAAACTCCCACAACTGTTGCTAAAGCTGCCCCAGAATTTAACCCAAATAACATGACCGCAGTAGCAATCGCAACCTCAAAATGATTACTAGCACCAATTAAGGCGGCCGGCGCTGCATCTTCGTAGGTTAGGTTTAGTTTCAACCCAGCAACATAGGCGATAAAAAAGATAAAGTTTGTCTGAATAAATAGGGGAACAGCAATTAATAAAATGTGCAGAGGATTATTAACAATTAATTCTCCTTTGAAGGCAAAAAGCAGGATTAATGTTAGTAATAAAGCCGCCACAGAAATTGGGCTTAGGTAATGCAAAAATTGACGCTCAAACCAGTCTTTTCCTTTATGTTTAAAAATCCAATAGCGGCTATAAATACCAACCGCTAACGGTAGCCCAACATAGATTAATACTGACAAGACAATGGTTTGCCAAGGAACAGATAAATTATTAGCAGAAAGTAGCCACTTTCCTAATGGTGCATACAGAAATAACATGGCTAATGAGTTAACAGCAACCATCACTAAAGTATGACCCTGATTACTATAGGAAAGATATCCCCACATCAGTACCATAGCGGTACAGGGAGCAATTCCTAATAAAATACAACCGGCAATATAAGAGTTAGCTAAGGTTACTTCTGAACCTCTAATTATCTCTGTCGCGCTTAAAAGTGGTGCGAATAAATAACCCAAGAAAAATTGAGCAAATACCACCATTGTGAAGGGTTTAATTAACCAATTAATCACCAAAGTTAGGATGACTGGTCTCGGAGTTTTTGCTGCTTGCACTGCTTGAGAAAAATCAATTTTTACCATGATGGGATACATCATGAAAAATAAGCAAATAGCAATGGGTATAGAGACATTATAAACACTCATTGCGTCTAAGGTCTCTGCTACATTAGGAAAGCTTCTCCCTAAGACAATACCAACGATAATACAAACGAATACCCACAAGGTTAGGTATTTTTCAAAAATATTAAGACTTCCCCCTGCTTTGACAGCTTTGGGATTAATGCGAGTGGTCATAGAACATATCAAAATTATTTGATATATTAACGTTACATCAAAATTATTTGATATGTCAACGGCGATAAGTATCCCAGGATACAATCAGCAGAGTTTTTCCCCTGATGGAAGTGTGGGAAGTGTGGGGAGATAGGGAGACTGGGAGATAGGGAGACTGGGAGACTGGGAGACTGGGAGACGGGGGAGTGTGGGGAGATAGAGACTGGGGAGAAAAATATTAATAAACAACTTGTATTTACTATATATTATAAATTTTGTATTTTACACTCTCAATTGATTATATCCTCTTGGTGTAATCATCCAGTTTTTATGAAAAAAGGTGCTACTATTCCCAATCAATACAGTAGTTAACATATCAATATTATGGTTTAACATCTCCTCTAAATTTGTTAATATTATAGTTTCATCTTGACGATAAGCACAGCGCACTAAAGCAACAGGAGTATTCGGATTACGATGTTGTAAAAATATACTTTGTGCTTCTACAATTTGGTTTTGACGAGTTTGTGATCGCGGGTTATAAAGTGCTGTAACAAAATCTCCTATTGCGGCTGATTCTAATCTCTGTTTAATAACTTCCCACGGTGTTAATAAATCGCTCAAACTAATCGCACAAAAATCGTGCATCAAGGGAGTTCCCACCCTTGCTGCTGCTGCTTGTAAAGCCGTAATTCCTGGAAATACTTCAATATTAGGAATTTTACCATTCCAATTTATATTTTTCAATTCTTCTAATACTAATCCAGCCATACCATAAATACCACAATCTCCCGAGGAAATAACAGCAACAGATAAGCCCCATTGAGCTAATTCTATAGCTCTTTGCGCCCTTTGCTTCTCTTTAGTAATGGGTAAAGATTCAATAATTTGACCAGGACGTTGTAAGGATTCAATTAACTCTAAATATAAAGAATAACCAATAATAGCATCTGCCTGATTAATCGCAGTTTTAGCAGCAGGAGTAATCTGTTCTAAACTTCCTGGCCCCATTCCTACTAAATATATAGTACCTTCTTTTCCTGTATATTCTAACTCACTTTGAGCAATAGCAACTGTGACAGCTTCATTATCAGATTTAATAACTTGTTTAGTTACTAAAAGAGAATTTTCTAACTCAATCTGTTCCCTATTCTCTGTTTCCTTTTCCTTGTTCCCTCCATAACTAAACCAATAATTTGCCCCATAAATAGCTGCTGCTTCAGCTACACTAGCAGTACCAACTTCTTCCTTAACCACCTCAGAAGGATTAGGAACTTTTATTGTGTTTAAAACATCACTAGAATAAGTAAACAAAGGATACTGTTTTTCCTGACAATATTCAACAATTCCCACCTCATCTGCTTTAATATCAATAGTAGCAATACCTGCGATCGCCTCTGTAGCTAAATGATACTTTAGACAAACTTCCTCAATAGCAGATTCAATCAACCCTTGAGACGTTCCCCGAATACAACCGATACCCACCCACAACACACGGGGGTACCATTGCACTTTAGGAAAAGTAGAACCTTCAGCAAACTTGCGTTTAGTAGCACTGATCCAAACACGGGCTGCTATAGGAGCATTTTCCTCTATTTCAGGGAATCCAAAGTAAAAATGATGATTTTGAGGTAAATTATCTTGCCAAAGCCTAGAACCAGCTTCTTGTACCACCTGAACCCTTTTTTGAGACGCAATAGCATGGCTTACCCTTGTCCAATCTCCTGGCCCCTTGCGCCAACCAAAAGGCAAGCCTAAAATATCAATAGCGGGTAAATTCAGACTATGGGACGCACCAGTAATGATAGGAGTAGCATTGAGTTGCTGAGCTATTAATTGAGCTAAGCGATCGGCTCCCCCTTGATGGCCGCTGCATAAACTAATCACATATTGACCCTTCGGATCGATAACAATAATAGCAGGGTCAGACCCTTTATCCTCCAACAAAGGAGCAATAAGACGAATAACAGCACCGGTAGCCAAACAAAAGATAAAAGCTTTGTTTTCTGCCCAAATTGTAGCTAAATGAGCTTTGAGGGAATCTTGATAATGACAAGTGGTGCTATCAATTAAAGATAAGGTTTCAGGAACATACAGTGTTGCTCTTAACGATTGACACAGAGGATGTAATAATTGAGTAGATTGAGGTGTAGTAGCGATCGCGGCGATAGGCTCAAAAGCAGCAAAAAGATTCATTAATAATCCTAATTTTCCCAGAAGTCCAAAAGTATGCTTCCTTGCTTATGATACCTTGGAGTTGATTAATTTAGCGATCGCCTTGATCTTGAAGATCATTTATAACGTTCCCTTTAGTTAATTCTAATTCTCTCCACAGATATTCTACTTGACAATAGGCCTCTTCTGAGGGAACTTTCCCACTAGAATGAAGATTAGCAAGAAACCCTATCTTTTGAGCAAATTCTTGTAGTTTAGCGTTAAAAATAACGGTATCATTGGTTGGAGATCCATAATAGGGAGAAATAGGATAAAGAAAATCCTGTTTGATGTTAGATTGCTTCTCGTACATAACTGTTGTCCTTATTGAACATATATTTCAACATTTTTATTGTAGAGTATTTACTTTTAACCAAATCTTAATCTAAAATTATTCTTTATTGTACTTATCTTATTGTCTAGAGAAGAATGCTTATGATTCGCATTGGAATGATGGTGCGTATCATTTCCCCTGAGTATGTGAGGGGAATGGAAGGGCGTATCGAAGCAAGAGAAAATGGGGGAAGGTGGTTAGTTAGATTAGAGCAAAACCCTCTTAATCATGAACCTGAATCTATCATCTTATCTCTTGAGGAATCGGACTTTGAAGTGATGGAACAATGAGCAGTGAACAATAACTGGTAACTGGTCACTGGTCACTGATAACTGAGTTAACTTCAAAATTAATTCTGAACATTAAAGCCAATATGAGGACTCTTACTTTAGAATTAAGCTGATGTGCTGTAAAAAAGCCGACTTTCTATCCATTTAAACATCGAACTATGCGAATATTAGCCCTGGTTCCTGGGGGAATAAGCGAACAAATTTTATTTTTTCCAACCCTGGAAGACCTCAAAATTCAATATCCTAATGCTATTATTGATGTCCTGGTTGAACCCCGTGCAAAGGCAGCTTATCGGGTGTGTCCCCAGGTTAACGAAGTCCTCTTGTTCGACTATCAAGATCGCAGTGGACTAGCTGATTATTTAAACTTATTAGGGATTATCCGCGATCGCGAATACGATCTGGCCTTAAGCTTAGAAAAAAGCTGGAGTATAAGCTTATTACTGTGGTTGAATGGCATTCCTTTGACTGTTGGCTATGGGGACAAACCCACTTGGTTTATTTCCAAAGTCATTCCCCAAAAAACAGAACAATATATTGCTGAGATGTATCATGATCTCATGCAGGGTTTAGGCATTCAATCCACTTGTCCTCCCCTAAAAATAGCCCTACCCAAAGATGATATATCCTGGGCCGAAGCTGCTCAAAAACGCCTTCTCCTCGAGGAAAATGGTTATATCTTAATCTACGGAGGGGCCAGTGAGTCCTATCCTGTGCCTCAATGGACTAATATCATTAACAGGATTCAAGAGAAACAACCATCTCTCTCCATCGTTTTATTGCAAGGGATAGGTGACGAAGCTTGGGTTAATCCTTTACTCAATAGCTGTTCTAACTTAAAGGTGGCACAACCTGGAGATATAGGAAAATCAGCAGCTATGATCGCAGGGGCTAACTTAATGATCTGCACCGATAGCACCCCATTACATTTAGGAGTTGCTGTCGGAACCTATACCGTCGCTTTATTTGGCAAAAACGACCCGAAAAAACAACTCCCAGCCAACGACGACCGCTTTATTGCCATACAATCACCTACCTATAATTTAGAGGATATTCAGGCATCAAAAGTGTTAGAAAAAATTTGGCGAACCTAAACACCCTACTACTCGGGTGACATCCTCCCACGCTAACTGCTAGGCAGTATAGCGTGGGCTTCCCAACTCACGATGGGATATTTCTGCCCACAGAGGTAAGTTACCCCTACGCCAGTTATCTAGGCTCATCACCCCCGACA
>NZ_JASJEB010000026.1 GCF_030064895.1 Crocosphaera sp.
AATCTTAAATAGCCAATTATGAGCAATTTAAAAGCTAAATAATCTTATTTTTCAACTTTTTTCTCCCCTCCTGCCTCCTGCCCCCTGCCTTCTGCCTCTACTTATTAAGTATTCTTGTTCTAATGCAAGATGTGAGTAAAACAAAAATTGATGTGTCCTAACTTTATTTTTTTAATGCTATACCCCTACGCGAAAGTCAAAAGTAGGTCAGAAAAGGGTTTCAGGTTTTGTCAATGTCCTAAGCAAAATGCGTAGTGCTATATATGTAAATCATTTTTCCAAAATCAATTCATATTGATACAAAGCAACAGGACTATTAATAGCTTTAAAATATTCAGGATCTTCGGGAGATAAATAAATAGCGGTTACTTGTTTTGCTGTTACTTTTTTAGGATTAATTAATTGATAATCTGTTGTAGTTTCGACTTCATTAAGATAAATACTTGTTGGTCTTTGAAACAGTTGTTGTGTAATTTCAGTTGTTAGAAATTCTTGAGTATTTGGGGTTTCTTGACTACGACCTGTTATTGTAGAAATAAGTTGATTATCATCAGCCAAAAAAGTTATTTGACGATTAGGATTATCAGGAGAAATTTTAACAGAAAGAACCTGCTCATCTCCTAGATAAGCTTTAGCAATATTTTCCCCGTTAAATATGCGATCGGCAACAATCAAATTTTTATTAGAGGAGAAAGAAGAGAGAGAAAGGATACTAGTAATTGATAGTTTTTGCTGTTGAAAACGAACTTTAAAAGTAAACGGTTGATTTAAGTATTTTTCGTTTTTTTCAAAGCCGGGAGTAACAACTTTTGGTGCTAAAGGGGCTATTTGTTCCCTTAATATACTGGTAGCTTTCCAAGTTCCTGCCATCCATTCGGGATAGATTAAATCAACATCAGTTTGAGTAATATTTAGCTTACTATTCCAATTAGGATAAGCATTCAATCTATTAGTTATTTCCCCTGCTTGACTAGGTTGAGGAGAGATAAAGATAAAAAGTAAATTGAGGAGTAAAATTAGAATTAGTTTCATGTGTCAGTTATTAGTTATCAGTGACCAGTGACCAGTTATCAGTTATTTTTGATTAAAGGCAAAATTTGCGTAACTTAATTCATTTATTTTATTCCATTCTGATACTTCTTTTCTAAATTTATTCCAGGATTCATATACTTCTTTAAACGTAGCATCTTTACTAGCATTTTCTTCGTATAAATCAAAAGCAATAGTTTGCGCTGCTGTTAAAATCTCCTGAGAATAAGGGATTAATTGTGTTCCTCCTTGTAGTAAAGATTGCAGGGCAACCCTATTTTGTGCATCGTATTGACTCAACATATTTAAGTTAGCTTCCATCGCTGCTGCTTGCAACATAGCTTGGTATTCTTGTGGTAATTTATCCCAAGCAGATCGATTAATTTGTAAGTCTAAAGTTGCCCCAGGTTCCCACCAACCCGGATAATAATAATAGTCCGCTGCTTTATTTAAACCTAATTTTTCATCGTCGTAAGGGCCAACCCATTCCGCAGCATCGATCGCACCGGTATCCAAAGCTAAGAAAACTTCACCTCCAGGCAAGACTTGCACATTTACCCCTAACCGGGTCATAACCTCTCCTCCCAGTCCAGGAATACGCATTTTTAAGCCTTTGAGGTCATTAACAGACTGAACTTGACGTTTAAACCATCCTCCCATTTGCGCCCCGGTATTCCCTGCCGGAAAGCTAATAATGTTAAAATCTGCGTAGATTCTGTGCATGGTTTCTAAGCCACCACCATGATAAAACCAGGCGTTTTGTTGTTGGGCAGTTAAACCAAAAGGCATGGCAGTACCGAAGCCCAAAGCCGGATTTTTCCCCACATAATAATAACTAGGAGAGTGGCCACATTGCACGGTTCCCTGTTGTACTGCGTCTAATACTTCTAACCCTGGTACAATCTCCCCGGCAGCATAAGGTATGATGGTAAACTTGCCCCCACTCATAGCTTGAACGCGATCGCAAACCGTTTGGGCCCCACCAAAAATGGTATCTAGGGACTTGGGCCAACTGGTTTGCATTTTCCAGCGAACAGTAGGTAAGCTATCTCCTGTCCCGGTTCCTTGTGTGGACTGGGTTTGACAGGAACTAAGAACAGTGGCAGTAGTTGCACCTAATGCAGTATTACTAAGGAAGTGGCGACGTTTCATGGTTTAGATGGGATATTTTAGGTTATTTATCAAAATAGCAGATATAGCAGTTCCCATACTTGTGAGGTACACAGTTTTCTAGTTTTAGGAGTTCGGAGTTCGGAGTTCAGAGTTAGGTGTACCTCATGAGTCCGAGAAACGCTATTTATCTAGTTAAGGCGATTTAATAAAGAATAATAATTGAAAATGAATTTTTAATCTATAGATAGGGGTAAACGGCCGTTTACCCCTACTCAATGATTTTTTAATATTAATCAAAATTGCTATTGTTTAGCTTCCATACAAGCTCTCAATAAAGTATTAATATAGCTTTGATAAGATTCTTCTTTATTTTTCAACCACTGCAAAACATCTCTATCTATTTGTAAAGTAATTGTTTCTGTTTGAAGATGGGATTTTTTACCACGACGCACTGTTGCTGACTTTAACATTTCAGGCGTAATTTCTGGACAATCTGAGAAATCAATCTCTTCATCAGTCATATTGTCCAATTTTTCCCAGTCAGTTAAAGATTTTTTTAAAATAGATTCGTTGTTCATTTTTATTTGCTTTTCTAATAGAAATAATTCTAAGCGTATTTTTATTTTCAGTATAAACCACTACTACAACTCTTTCTATTAATAATCCTAACGCACACCATCGTTGTTCATGATAATTAAAGCGATTATCTTCAAAAATAACTGTATCTTGCTCAAAAATG
Organism: Crocosphaera sp.; assembly: GCF_030064895.1. Classification (GTDB taxonomy): domain Bacteria; phylum Cyanobacteriota; class Cyanobacteriia; order Cyanobacteriales; family Microcystaceae; genus Crocosphaera. The sequence continues at coordinate 2,882 of NZ_JASJEB010000026.1, forward strand.
ATCTCCACGTCAAGGAAATCGATACCATGTTTACGAATATTGCTGAGTCGTTTATCTTCGTCCCATTCAAAGGTTGTCATATCTATAGGTATTAGCGTTGTTGAAGTCTCCATGCTTTGAAAAACTGGATTCTAGCTGTTAAGCTACGACGGGATAAATCCACGTCTTCATTCGTTAACTTATTAGATTCTCATCTAACTTAATGCCCTTCAACAGACATCTACATCCCTCGATTCGATAATTACTATCAAACTGTGGACTTACTTTTTTAGGTCAAACCTTGAAGATTTTACGCTTTGAAGGCTAATTTCTTACTTCTCAAAGCAACCCTATATCTTCAGTTGAAAGGCGTGCATTTGCCAGCTTAATTATTTTTTTGAAGCACTCCCTAACAATACTTTGCTTGTAAATCGGCCGTCATACTGTCGATTTAATCCGTTGTTTCGGCATTACAGGAGTCTCACCTCTAATCGTTAGTTCACAGTGTCACTGGACTTAGCAACCATTTTACCATTAGATACAGGGGGTTAAAACCCCCGTTCGCTCCACCGCCACGCCTTAAAAGGATGTGGCTAACTCTCGCTCACGGCTTTTTAGGTTTAGAAACTTTAGGTGATCTACTTTTTAAGACTCTTGATCAGGAAACTTATGAGTTTGATCGGAATAAAGTTAAGCAACTAGCAGAATCAATAGACTGCTCAAGACAAGGAAAATGCTGGCAAGATACATTAATTGTTCCTGATGGAAAAGGAGGCGTTAAATTAAGTACAAGTCGTAAATCAGTTAAGGTTGCAGTAGAACGTTGTCTTGAAGTCTTAACTTCAGATGATGAGAAATATTTAGGATAGGAATTGTTAGAAACAGGAACAGCATTAAAATTTAGATGTTAAATCCTTGATTCTCATCTTAAGCTGTTTCCTAACCTAGTTAACCGCTTGAGTCAGGAGAATACTGTAATAAGATACTTCTGACTTGTTCAATAGATAAACTCAAAGCATCTGCTATTTGTTCTAAAGTTAATCCTAATTCTTGAAGACGATAAACAGCCAATAATTGATTATCTTCTAAACTTTTTAACTTACCCTCTGCATTTTCTTTTAATTTGCGTTCTTGTTCAGCCAATTCTTGAGGAGTTAAAACTAATTCACCTTCAGGAGTAAAATAACGTAACTTTCTCTCATAAATACCTAAATATAATTCTAATTGTTCGCTCCATAAATATCCATTTTCATCTGGATTAATCGGTTGATATATTCCTTCAGATAACCTAAAACCTTGAAACTCTAAACTAACAGGATCAAACCAGAAATAATTAGGAGTACGAAAAATGTTCTGATAGAGTTCTTTTTTCTTCGTTCGGTCAACTTTCGCCGTAGAATCTGACAGTATTTCTACAATAACATGAGGATACTGTCCCTTTTCTCCCCAAACAACCCAACTTTTACGAGGTCGTTTTTCCGTATTTAAAACCACGAAAAAATCAGGCCCACAAAAATCTCTTTTTTTCAGTTGCTCCGCATTATAATAAATACTCAGATTACCAGTTGCATAGTAATCATTCCTATCTGACCAAAAACTTTCTAGACAGTTTAAAAGTAGAATAATTTGTTGTAAATGAAGATCGCTTTCCAAAGGAGGTTCATCACTCCATAAATCAGTAGGAAGATAGATAAGATCAGAGGAGGGATTTAGGGTTGTCATAGTTTTAATCCCCTAGCATAGATGTACTTAAGGTAACACAACTAAACTAAAATAAACAATGGATACTCAATAATAGCCTTTGCATGAACCCTGACGCGCTGCAAGAACTCCTCAAAGCCATTTCCAGAGGAGAAATAAACCCCGAAACTGCCCTGGAACAACTGAAAAACCTTAATTTTGAACCAGTGGCCGACTTTGCTAAAATTGACCATCATCGTCACCTCAGAACGGGGTTTCCTGAAGTCATTTGGGGACCAGGAAAAACCCCAGAACAAATTATACAAATTATGAACACCATGGCCCGCCATTCTCCTGTGGTGATGGCCACTCGCATCGAAGCAGCGATCGCAGAACAACTAGAAGCGGAGATACCCTCTCTCATTTATTATCCCACTGCCCGTATTTGCGCCCTGAAAACAGGCCAAACACAGTTTCAGGCTTCGGGAATCATTTCTATCCTAACGGCTGGTACGGCGGATTTACCCGTGGCTGAGGAAGCAGCGATTACAGCGCAATTATGTGGCTTTCAAACCCAAAAACTCTGGGATGTGGGGGTTGCGGGTATTCATCGCTTATTGAGTCACCGAGAATTATTAAATCAAGCCGATGTCATTATTGTAGTAGCAGGAATGGAAGGGGCTTTACCTAGTGTAGTGGCTGGTATGGTAGATTGTCCCGTGATTGGAGTCCCTACAAGTATAGGTTATGGCACCAGTTTCGGCGGAGTTGCCCCTTTATTAACCATGTTAAATTCCTGTGCAACTGGTATCGGTGTGGTCAACATTGATAATGGTTTTGGGGCAGCTATTTTGGCCGGGCAAATTTTACGCACTGCTCAAAGAATCAGTTCGCGAAATAATAACCTACCCCAGACAAATTATCTAGAGTAGGTTATGCTGTAATGACTAACAAAATTAATGTAACGGTTGTCGATTATCCTTCGACGGGATAACCGGCAGCTTTCCAAGCATTTAAACCACCAACTAACTCGGCTACGTTTTCGTAACCAGCACCACGTAGTCTATTTACGGCTAAAACAGTTTGTTTTTCTGTTGCGCCATAGACATAAATATCACGGTCGAGTTCAAAGTTACTTAAAGCTCTGTTAACTAACTCATCCATAGGGAAAGAAGTAGCTCCAGTAATATGAGTGTTGTTGAAAGCTGATCTATCTCTGACATCAATGATGGTTAAGGCAGGTTCACCCCAGTCAAGACGTTGTTTGAGGTCGGAAACTGCGGATTTGCTTTTAAGGGGCTGTGGAATAGGAATCATTAAAGTCTATGTAATGAGTTACTACATTTATAATGTAACAAAATATTACGAAAATGTAAAGTTTTATTGTGAAGGATTGACAAAAAAAATTTCTGAATATCGTCACGCATTGTTATTAAGGCGTTATGGAGGTTCGGAGTACCTCGGAATGAAAGATATATGGCAATATCTTAGTTCTTCCCACACCCCCCACACTCCCCACACTCCCCACACCCCCCAAACTTCCCAAACTCCCCACACTATTTGAATAATTTACCAACCCAAGTCACTGTATAGACTAATAGTTACCGAGTCGCTACCTCTAGGAATGGCACTAATACAAGCACAAATAGGGGTTCCGTCTTCCAACTCTACCTCGCACGCATGACAAGAACCCATTAAACAGCCTGTAGGAATGGTTATTCCTGCTCGTTTCGCCACTTCTAACATGGGTTCTCCTGCTTGGGCTTCTATGGTAATATCATCGGGTAAAAATCGCACTGTAACCATCATAAAATCTTCCTCAAATAATTAGTTAGTTAATAATGGACTTAAATCAACAAATTCATCGACAAGATCAGCTAATTTATCTAAAATAATCTCTCGTTGTTCTCTGTAATTAGCAATTCCTGTGGGTAGAGAAGACAAACCTCGACGATTTCTGAGATAATTTAACCAAGTTCTTCGCCAAGCACCATTATCAAAAATACCATGTAAATAACACCCCCAAACTGATTGATTATCATTAACAATTCCCAAACTAATATCTTCAAATAAAGTATGAATATTCGGGTTCTTATGTTCAGTTTTATTCTTAGATAAACGAGTAATTCCTTGATGAATTTCGTACCCTGTGATGGGAAATCCAGGATAAGGATAAACAGAAGAAGTTTGACGTTGACGGACAATTTTTTCCGAGGTTATAACTGTTTCAATTGGTAAAAAGCTTAGTCCAGTATAAGAGGCATGATTACCTTCTAATTGGTCGGGATCAAACACCATTTTTCCTAACATTTGGAATCCCCCACAAATACCAAAAATAATCCCTCCTGCTGCTACGTAATCTTGTAATTTTTTAACCATAGCAGTACCATGCAAAGCAATTAAATCATTAATGGTAGTTTTGGACCCTGGAATAATAACTGCATCAGGATAACCTAAATTATCCTTTAAATCTAAATAGGTTACAGAGACAGTCTTTTCAGCATCCAAAGGTTCAAAATCGGTAAAATTAGCGATATGGGGTAATCGTAAAACTGTTATATTAATCTCTTGTTCTCCTCTCCTCGGTCTTTCTAATAAATCCAAAGAATCCTCCGCAGAAAAGGAAATATCACGCCAAGGAATCACCCCCAAAACAGGAATTCCTGTATAATCTTCTAACCATTCAATTCCCGAATCTAAAAGCGATCGATGTCCTCGAAACTTATTAATAATAATCCCTTTAATTAAAGCTCGTTCCGACTCATCTAATAATTGTAAAGTACCCACTACATGAGCAAAAGACCCTCCGCGATCAATATCCACAACTAATACAGTAGGTGCGTTAAGATATTTAGCAACTCTCATATTAGTTAAATCTCGATGTTTGAGATTAATTTCTGCCGGACTTCCTGCACCTTCACAAACTACAAAATCATATTCTGTTGCCAAACGTTCTAAAGATTGAGTAATCGCATTCCAACCCTTTTCAAAATACTGTTCGTAATAATTAACTGCTGTGGTAACTCCGGCTGCTTTTCCCCCTAAAATAACTTGTGAGGTCATATTTCCTTGGGGTTTGAGGAGAATAGGGTTCATTTCCACTCTGGGATTGATTCCTGCGGCCCAAGCTTGTACCGCTTGAGCATGACCAATTTCTCCACCAGTAGTGGTAACATAAGCATTGAGTGCCATATTTTGCCCTTTGAAGGGGGTAACGTGCCAACCCCGACGGGCTAAAATACGACATATTGCCGTGGTAATAAAGGATTTTCCGGCGTGGGAAGTGGTTCCCACTACCATCATGGCTTTCATTGAATATTGAAACCTATACTTAGTGAATAGTGAACAGTCATCAGTTATGAGTGACCGATAATGCTTAAAAAGGAAAGCTAAACCAACAATTTAAACGGTTTAATTGATAATCATACCTTAATTTTGTCTCATAAGATAATCAGGGATTTTCTCTGATTATTCGTTATGTTATCTCATTTAACTAATGAATGAGAATGGCTTACTTAAATCATGTTTGAGAATTGCTATAATTGAGTCTAACTTTATTTTAATCGTTCTGAGGAGTCTTAGTCAGATGAAAAAACTAATTTTTGCTTTACCGGTCTTATTTGGTGTCCTGGGAATACCCTCCCAAAGTTTAGCTCATACTATGTTTACTAACTATTTATTGAATGATAAATTAGAATTTCAAACTACTTATAGTACCGATGAAGTAGCTGAAAATGCTGAAGTTTATGTCTATGCACCGAATAATTTTGATGAACCTTGGTTAGAGTCTAGAACTGATGAAGAAGGGCGTTTTTCTTTTCTTCCTGATAGTTCTATTCCTGGAGACTGGGAAGTACAAATTATCGATGAAGGTCACGGAGAAGTTATTATTGTTCCTGTGACTGAAGATGGGGTAGATTATGAAAATATTAGTTATGAATTCAAACAAGACTTACATTATAGTTCTACTCCTATGTCTCCTCTTCATAGTTTATTAATTACTGCTGGAGTGGCCGGTTTATGGTTTACTGTTTTGCGTAAAAGTTAAGAGATATTTTTTGTTTATTTCCCAATAAACTTAACTCAATTATTGATGGTGTATTAACAAGATATTTAACAGTATTTTTGTTAATGCACCTTATTTTTTGATAAAAATTTTCATCATATTAGTTGTTCATGATACTTAAAAAAAGTTGAATTTTAATTAACAAAATGTCGGCAGAAATCCTCATCTATAAATTCTCTCAAAAATACTCATATTTTAGATGGGGATGAATGCAGACCAAAATTTTATAAAACATCCACTTAAGTTCAGTTGCTTGTTAGAATCGTCAACTATAAATTAAACTTCTGACTTCTGACTTCATTCAACCCTACTTCACTTAACTTGCAACTTGATTGAAAATATGAGATAATAGCTGTTTGTGTGTAAATCTAAATTAATCGAGTAAATTGCTAAATTAAATTATGGCCAGTAAAAAAGGGGTTCGACTAATTATTACCCTAGAATGTACAGAATGTCGGACAAACGCCAATAAAAGATCCCGGGGGGTTAGTCGCTATACCACCACGAAAAACCGTCGTAATACCACAGGAAGAGTAGAACTCAAAAAGTTCTGTACCCACTGTAATGCTCACACGGTCCACAAAGAAATTAAATAATTGCTTACCACAAAATAAGGAAAAAGTCAAGTATGAGTTACTATCGGAAACGTTTATCTCCCATTCCTCCTAAGCAACCCATCAACTACAAAGATACAGAATTGCTGAGGAAATTTATCACCGAACGGGGTAAAATTTTACCAAGACGTATCACAGGGTTAACAGCAAAACAACAACGGGCCTTGACCACTGCGGTAAAACGGGCTAGGTTCTTAGCTCTATTGCCCTTTGTAAATAAAGAAGCTTAACCATGATTCTAATGTTGGGTATTTGGGGTCAGTATTGTCTCTTAACCCCCAAAGTCCCAATATAAGCCCCGAAAGCTGATCTAAAAAAGGTTACTATAACAATAGTTAGGGAAAATTTTAACAAGTAAGGCAAAAAACGGGTGGAAAAAGGTAAATTAGTTGAATTTAGAGTCAATGGGGAATATCGTCTGGCGGTAGTTGATCGTCCAGAGGGAAAAAAAGATTGGATGGTTATTGACGGTCAAGGTCATTCCCACAAACTGCGACCCCAACGAGTGGACTATGAAGTGCCAGGGGGTCCCTACAATAGCGATGATATACCTCAATTTCTCCAAGAGATTCAACCTTACCTTGATCCCTCTAATTTAGAAGTAGCTTGGGAATTATTAGTAGAAGATGGAGAAGGGGTGACAGCAGCAGACTTGGCCAGCTTTCTCTACTCTGAACAAACGCCACAGTTCTGTTATGCGGCACATCGCCTCCTATCTGAAGATAAAATATATTTTAAGAAAAAAGGGGATAACTATGAACCTCGTTCCCCCAGCCAAGTCGAGGAAATTCAACATCAATTACAAGTTCAACAACAACGTCAACAAGAAAAAGAACTCTTTCTTGAACATATTAAACAAGGGATGGCCGGGGAAGCGGTAGAATGGACTCAGAGCGATCGCACTCGGTTAGAATTATTAGAAAAATTTGTCTTACAACCAGAGCAAAGTCATCGTAATGCTCAAGACTTACTCAAAGAACTGGAACAGGCAACAACCCCTGATGCAGCTTTTGACCTACTGGTGGCTTTAAAATGGTGGAGTCCCAATGAAAACCTATTCTTAAAGCGAAGCTCTTATCCGGTCAATTTTCCTCAAAAGGTATTAGATGTGGCCTCTTCTTACTTACAAAATTTGCCCCCCGATGCTGATAGCGATCGCTTAGACTTGACCCATCTAAAAGTCTATACCATTGACGATGAAAGCACAGAAGAAATTGACGACGGTTTGAGTGTTGAGTATCTAGAGAATGATCAAGTCAAATTATGGATACATATCGCTGATCCCACCCGTTTAGTGACTCCAGGGGATGAATTAGACTTAGAAGCAAGAAAACGTAGTACAACCCTATATTTGCCCACAGGCATGATCTCCATGTTTCCTATGGAGTTAGCCACAGGACCCATGAGTTTACGTCAAGGTAAACTCTGCGCTGCTTTGAGTTTTGGGGTTATTTTAGATAATGAGGGGGCTGTTGTAGACTATTCTATCCATGCCAGTCTCATTAAACCAACCTATCGCCTCACCTACCACGATGTGGATGAGATGTTACAGTTAGGTATTACCGCCGAAGCAGAGTTAGCGGTATTAGCAGAGGCGGCCAAAAAACGACACCAGTGGCGACAGTCTCAAGGTTCCATCACCATCAAAATGCCAGAAGCTATTATTAAGGTGAAGTCGGACGAAGAAATTGTCATTGAATTGTTAGAAACCTCCATTTCCCGTCAATTAGTGGCAGAAATGATGATTTTAGCCGGAGAAGTGGCAGGGAGTTATTGTGGAGAAAATGGTATCCCCGTTCCCTTTCGAGGACAACCTCAACCGGAGTTACCCCCAGAAGAAGAGTTATTATTATTGCCTCCTGGCCCAGTTAGAGCTTGTGCTTTGCGCCGTTGTATGCCTCGCGGCGAAATGGGAACCCTCCCCAGTCGTCACGCTAGTTTAGGATTAGATAGTTATACCCAAGTAACGTCTCCTATTCGTCGTTATACAGATTTATTGACCCATTTTCAAATTAAAGCCCATCTGAGGGGGGATGAGTTACCTTTTCCTTTGGATGTAATGCAGCAAATTTTATATAGTGTGACTCTTTCTGCTCAAGAAGCGTCTTTAGTTGAGCGACAAACAAACCGTTATTGGGGTTTAGAATTTTTACGCCGTAACGCTAATGAGGTTTGGCAAGGGTTGGTATTACGCTGGTTACGCGAAGATGAAGGGTTAGGAGTGATCCTTTTGGAAGAATTAGGGTTAGAATTACCCCATCGTTTTGAGCGTTCTGTATCTTTAGGCGATCGCCTCAATGTACAAGTCAGTCGCGCTGATCCTCACCGTGATGAGATTCGTTTCCGTGAAATGCTTGAATCTGAGAGCGTAATTAATCAATAAAAGTAGATTATTCAAGAATAATAATGGATGAAAATTACGTTTTTACTGCTCAACAAATTGTTTATTTAACTGATAACTTCCATCGTCTTTATTGTGAGGTTATTCAAGTAGTTGAATCTCGTCAATTGTGTTGGGTTCGTCCATTATGTTTAGTTGATATGGCTGAAGAAAACGAGATTTATGCACAATTATTAACCCCAAAATTATTGGTAGATGTACGTTCCACTTCTGATTTATTATATCCGATAAACCTATTTCAACCAGCATTAGATACAGAAGTAATTCCTTTATTAAGTCAGCTAAGTAGTCCAGATTATCCCGTTAATAATAATCCCATTGCTAGGGAAAAGTTACATCAATTTATAACTAAAATTTGGCAAGAATATTCTGAACTATTTTAAGTACCTGGACAAAAATAAATGTTATAGTTAAGAAGAGGCAGGAGGCAGGGTGATGTTGAAAAAATGTCCTAACTGTACTGAAGGTTGCTGTACATTAATCTTTAACAATGTACAATTAACAATTAATAAATAACAATGATCTCTTATTTTTAGACAAGGATTAGTAAATGCCTTAAGACGAGAGAGATTGTAAAAATTAAACTAATTGTAAGTTGATAAAATCATAAAAATTATGAAACGATCAACTATTTTTTCTAAGATTATCTAAATAAGTTAACCATTTAGCTGCTAAATCAATCTCAGTAAAGGGAATTTTAACCACCGATTTATTTTCCTCGATAAAACTAAACTGAATTACAGGTTTTCCCTTTTTGGGTAAATTAGCTAAATCAACAGATTTATCATTAACTAATAATTCTATTTTATTAACATCATTTAACAAAAATTTAGGTAAAGTGTCAGGAATAGAACGGCCAGGTTTTCCCCAAGTAATTTCTTTGTCTTTAACACCAATGATGGCATAAATATCATATTTAGCCTGATCAAAATCTTCCGCCCATACCCGATAAGCTTCTAACTTTTGATATTCATTCCAACCACCCCAAGCTAAAAGAAAAAAGACCAGTAATAATGATAACCAAAAAAGACCTCTTACCATTGTTAAAATCCCTAGAAAATGAATAAATATACTTTTATTGTAAACATAAATAATAATTCTCCTCAAGACTTCATACAAGAGAGGGTATCAATTAGACCCCAAATTGTGGTAAATAAAAACAATGAAAATGCTCATTCATGGTAATCCTTAAAAATTGATGAAATTAAAACAAAGTTTTTGGTTTAATATCCTATCTAATTGGGAACATTGGTGCAAAAAAACTATAGTCGCTATGATGGTAGTGACCCTATCTATTAGTTTATCTGGGGCAACCTGGAATCAGTTTGGCACAAATTCCATGTTAATTGGCGCGCTTGCTCAAGGAAACGCCATTACTAACCCCGAAGCTATTTTAAGGTACGCTTTACCTATTGATAACGAACCGATTCGCAAAGTTCAAGATGCGATCGAAGATATTTCCAATCATCTGAGGGGAAAACGTTGGCCTCCCATCGCTAAAGATGCTAAAACCGCTTCCTTTGTACTCGCCATACGCAGCGATAAAATTATCGAGGGGGTTCCTAGCGATCGCCAACCCCAAGCAGAAATGCTGTTAGAAAATGTTAAAACAGGGGTCAGCGAACTGCAAGAAGCAGTAAAAAATAAGGATAGAGAACAGGTATGGCTAACAAGAAGAGCTATTCTCGATAATATTGGTGAGATTGAAGCCTTAATGGTGGAAGGTTTCCCTTTTGATGTCCCCACAGAATACGCCAACTTGCCTCAGTTAAAAGGACGGGCTACGGTTAAACTAGAAACGACCAAAGGGGACCTTACCATTGTGGTTGATGGTTACAACGCCCCTATTAATGGAGGAAACTTTGTTGATCTGGTGCAACGAGGTTTCTACGATGGTTTACCTTTTCTTGACTCAGAAGATGGTTTTGCCATCCAAACAGGTGATCCTAAAGGGACAGAAGAAGGGTTTATTGACCCAGAAACAGGAGAATATCGTGCTATTCCCATGGAAATTTTAGTTAAAGGCGAGGAAACACCAATTTATGGTGCAACTCTCGAAGAGGTAGGTATTTATTTACCAGACTTAGTTCTTCCCTTTAATTCTTATGGGGCTGTTGCTTTAGCTCGTCCTAGTTTAGATCCTAACGGTGGATCATCACAATTTTTCTTTTTTAAATTTGACAGTGAATTAACTCCTCCTGGGTTTAACGTAATGGATGGCCGTTATTCTGTTTTTGGCTATCTAGTTAATGGGAAAGAAACATTAGCAGAGTTGACCAAAAAAGATCAAATTGTTTCAGCAGAAGTGATCGATGGGTTAGATAATTTAGTTCAACCTCAAAACAGTTAATTCCCAAAAGCTTAATACTTAAATTGTAAGTAATGTGAACAATAATAATGTTCACATTTTTTATTTGAAAATATATCACTCAATAATGATATGTAAGAAGCGATAATATATCAGGACATAATAGTGTTATTTCGCTACTAATAGATTCTTGTAGGGGTTTAACACTGTTAAACCCTTCTCTTCATTTTCTTGTAACTGATAATTATAGTAGAGATCACAATCATCGGGAGGAAAACAAGCTAAAGTAAAAATCCGCGAGATCTACATATAGAGTAATTGAGCCAATATTGTTCAAGACAGAACACTATATATGTGGTATAAGGAAAAAGTAGCATTATACATTAGTAGACATGGAGGTTTAAATGGAAGAAATAGTAACAAAAATTCTTGAAAACGTAGATAAAAATGGAGGGCAGACCGTCTATGTTATTCTGGCAGTATGTGTTTTGATTATTGTTCTGACACAAAGTATGATTGAAATCATTAAAGTGATTCAATAGAGTAGCAAATAGTACACATATTTAACACTTAAATCAGTAATCAATTAATGTGAACAACAATAGTGTTCACATTTTTTCTTGAAAAATAGTTTAAAAAACTTGCTTAAATGCTTGGCTTTAATAGTATTAATTCCCTCGTATAATACTTAACTCTCCATTAATTGTAGTAGAGATCACAATTATGAGGTACAAAACAAGCTAAGGTAAAAATCCGCGCTATCTACATATAGAGTAATTGAGCTAATATTCTTGGAGACAGAACACCATATCTGTGGTATAACCAAAAAGTGTCCTTATCAAGTTGACATAAATTGCCTGGAAAAAATTAAGTACAAAATTATTATTTTTCATTCGTCCTAATAGTATAAATGATGCAACCCACCGTCTTAACTTCCCCTCAACAAACCTTTAATAACGACACTCAAACCTCTTCTATCTACCATTCACACCTAGGAGACGGTAAAATTAGAGTGAGACGACGGGACGGATCTTGGACTGCGTTAAATATAGCCAAGATTCGGGCAGTGGTAGAATGGGCTTGTGCTGGACAAGAAGTAAATAATATTGCCCTAGAAGCAGGGTTAACAACTCGTCTCCGGGACGGCATTACCACCAGAGAGATCCAGGATAACCTAATTAACTGTGCTTTGGAAATGTGTAGTCCAGACGAACCAGACTGGCGTTATGTTGCAGGAAGACTTCATATCTGGAGTCTCTGGAAAGATACCCTAGTCAATCGTGGTTATCAGTATGGCAGCTATGAAATTACAGCCAGGACTAAAGTAGAATGCAAACAATACGATAATCGTCTCTTAACCTATTCTACAGCAGAATTACGAGAAGCCGGAACATGGATTAATTCAGACTGGGATACTGACTATGACTATGCTGGGGCGGTTTTGTTAACCAGTCGTTACCTTTTGGAAGATGAACTTCCCCAAGAAGCGTTTTTAACCTGTGCTTTACTTTTGGCAACGGTAGAAAGTCCCGAAAATAGATTACCTTGGGCAAAACGATTTTATGAAGCCATAGCCAAGCGCAAAGTGTCTCTGGCAACCCCTATTTTAGCTAATTTACGGGTTCCGGGGGGATCTTTGACCAGTTGTTTTATTTTGTCCATCGATGACAACCTGGAGAGCATTTTTGAGGAGATTACTAACACGGCGAGGATCTCCAAAAATGGCGGTGGTGTTGGGGTCAATGTCAGTCGTATTCGGGCCACTGGTAGCTGGGTGATGGGCAAAAATAACGCTTCTGGGGGCGTTATTCCTTGGATTAAATTATTAAATGATACTGCGATCGCTGTTAACCAAGGAGGAAGACGGGCCGGGGCCGTTACGGTTGGCTTGGATATTTGGCATTTAGATGTACCAGAATTTTTGGAAATACAGACAGAAAATGGCGATCAAAGACGGAAAGCTTATGATGTTTTTCCTCAGTTAATTTTGACCGATGAATTTATGCGTCGGGTGGAAAATAAGCAGGAATGGACGTTAGTTGATCCTTATGAAGTTAAGGAAAAGTTTGGTATTGAGTTAGCCGAATTATGGGGGGAAAAGTTTGAGGAAGCTTATCGTTTAATCGAGGGCCGATTAGATAGAGAAATTACTCTCTATAAGCGTGTTAATGCTCGTGAATTGTTTAAAACAATGATGCGATCACAGGTGGAAACGGGGATGCCTTATTTAGCTTTTAAAGATACCATTAATAGGGCTAATCCTAATAAGCACGTTGGCTATATTCCGGGTGTAAATTTATGCACAGAGAGCTTCTCAAATGTTACTCCAGGACAAGAAGCACATTGTTGTAATTTAGTTAGTTTAAATTTAGCAAATATTGAGGAAGAAGAACTCGATTATCTCTGTAATATTTCGGTTCGTATTCTCGATAATACCATCGATATTACTAACCCTCCCTTTGGCGATGCAAAAGCACATAATGATCGATATCGTACTGTTGGAGTCGGTTGTATGGGGTTAGCTGACTGGTTGGCTAAAAAGGGTTTAACCTACGAAAATATAACAGAAATTAGTAACTTATTTGAAGAGGTAGGTTATTGGTGTACCCATACGTCTATGGAGTTGGCAAAAGAAAGAAGTCCTTATAATGCTTTTGAGGGAAGTGACTGGAGTAAAGGGTTATTAATAGGCTCAAAACCTGTTGATTGGTTCCTTGAAAATGCTGCTAAAAAAGAGCGTTGGGTTCAGTTATCAGAAGACATTAAAACATTCGGTATTCGTAACTCCCATATAACTGCGATCGCACCTAATACTTCTTCTTCTTTGGTACAGGGTTGCACTGCTAGTATTCTTCCTGTTTATAGTCGTTTCTTCTACGATAAATGGGCAAAAGGAACTGTTCCTATTGCACCTCCTTTTATTCAAGAATCTTTTTGGTTTTATCACGAAAATAAGACCTTAGATCAGCAAAAAGTGGTTAAAGCAGTTGCCACTATTCAACAATGGATAGATACAGGTATTTCTATGGAATTGTTGTTTAATTTGAATCAAGGTGTTTACTTTGCTGATGAACCGGAACGTTGTTTAACTGCTAAGGATATTTTTGAGACGTTACTATTAGCTTGGAAAGAAGGTTGTAAGGCAATATATTACGTTAGGACTGTACAAAAAGACGATTTTAAAGAGTCTGATAATAATTGCACTGCTTGTGCTAATTAATAATTAATTCCGTAGGGTGGGCAAAATGTCCACCTTTTAAATTTTTAAATTAATTGATATTGAGAATTTTTTTAGGTATATATGTATGTCTAGAAAATTTAAACAATATCCTCTAAAATAGTAGTTTTATATCTATTATTTTTGAGGGGATAATGAATCAAAATTTATATGATACCGACTACCATCTTTGGTTAGAAAAAACTGTCCAAATATTACAAGAAAGAAAATTAAAAGATTTGGACATCCCTAATTTAATAGAGGAAATATCTGATATGGGAATTAGTCAAAAAAAAGCAGTAAAAAGTAACTTAAAAATTCTGCTTTGTCACCTATTAAAATATAAATATCAACCAGAAAAGCGTTCAAAAAGCTGGTTATCTACTATTTTTGAACATCGGGACAGACTAGAAGATGATTTTTCTGATAGTCCCAGTTTAAAACGATATTTTGGGGAAGTTTTTGAACCTTGCTATCAAAAAGCAAGAAAACAAGCATCAATTGAAACAGGTTTACCCTTAGAAATTTTTCCCATTAACTGTCCTTTTACTCATGAAAAAGTATTAAATATGGATTATTTACCTGAATAGTATAAAAAACTATCAACAGATATTAAATGTTTTTAAAAACATTTAATAATAATTTATTTATGACCATAATAATCAAGAAATAAAGTTAGTAATTATTTCAATAACTTCAACTAAATTCTCTTTAGATAGGTTTCACAAGGAACATAAAGACGAATATAATTAGACATAATTTTTTACTATAATTTTATCTCAGTAAGTCGATGCACTGCCTACTCTAGTATTTTAGACTGAGGTGCTTCATGTTAAAATTTTATAATCAGTCTAAAGAGTTAAGATGATACTAATCAAAAACAGAGGTCATTATGAAAACGAACTTATATGATAAAGATTATTATTTATGGTTAGAAGAAACTGTACAATTATTACAAGAGGGAAAATTTACATATTTAGATATTCCTAATTTGATAGAGGAAATAAAAGATATGGGAATTAGTCAAAAAAAAGCAGTAAAAAGTAACTCTCGGATACTATTAATGCACCTATTAAAATGGAAATATCAACCCAGTAAATGCTCAAAAAGTTGGAAGTGTTCTATTATTGAACATAGAAAAAGAATTAGAGATAGTTTTGAAGATAGTCCTAGTTTAAAAGTTTATTTTGCTGATAACTTTGACTTATGTTATCAAGATGCTAGAGAATTAGCTGCCGCAGAAACAGGATTATCTATCAATGAATTTCCTATTGAATCTCCTTTTTCCCAACAAGATACCTTGAAACCAGATTATTTCCCCGAATAAAAATAGAGGTCATTATGAAAACGAACTTATATGATAAAGATTATTATTTATGGTTAGAAGAAACTGTACAATTATTGCGAGAGGGACGATTGACAGATTTAGACATCCCTAATTTAATAGAGGAAATGAAAGATATGGGAAGAAGTGAGAAAAATGCTTTAGAAAGCAACTTAATCGTCCTATTAATGCACTTACTAAAATGGAAGTATCAACCTCAGAAACAAAGCGGTAGTTGGCGTAGAAGTATCCGAGAACATAGAAGACGTATCTTAAAAGCCTTTAGAAATAGTCCCAGTTTAAAAAGATATTTTGAGGTAGTTTTTGATGAAAGTTATCAAGAAGCACGAAAACAAGCCGCCGATGAAACCGGACTTTGTTTAAATACCTTTCCAAAAAATTGTCATTTTAAAATTGAGGAAATTCTTGATTCTGAATACCTACCATAAAAGCTTTGTCTATATAGAAGAAATAAAAACATTGGTGATCATTGAAACAAAAAAAAATTTGAATTAACTGAGTGATAGAAAAAAATCTTCTATAATTAGTTAATGTACCTTGATTATTAAATTATAAATGATTGTCACGAATCAAACAGAAATGCCCATCAATCCTATCTTTAATCCAGAAGGAGATGATGCTATTGAAAATCGTTCTATCTGGTTTGGGAATACCACAAACTTGATGCAATTAAACGATGTTCGTTACACATGGGCAGTGGGTTTATATCAACAAATGAGGGAAAATTTCTGGATTCCTCAAAGATTGGATGTTACTCAAGATGTAACTGATTATGCTAATTTAACGGATGATGAAAGATACGCTTATGATGGAATTTTATCCTATCTTACCTTTTTAGATTCTGTTCAAACTTGTAATATTCCTCACCTAAAAGGTAGTATTACTGCCCCAGAAATTAGTCTTTGTATGGCAGAACAAATCTCTCAAGAAGGGATGCACAACCAAAGTTATCAATATCTAATTGAAACAATTATTCCTCCAGAAAGAAGGACTCAAGTTTATGATTTTTGGCGTACTGATAAAGTTTTAAAAGATCGCTGTGAATTCATTGCTAAGTTGTATCAAAAGTATATTGATGATGCAACTGCTGAAAACTATTTTATTGCGTTGATGGCTGATTTTTTGTTAGAAGGACTCTATTTTTATAATGGGTTTATTTACTTCTATAATTTAGCATCTCGGATGTTAATGCCAGGGTCTGCTGACATTTTTAAAATGATTAATCGTGATGAGTTAAGTCACGTTAGATTATATCAAAAATTAATCCCAGAAGCGAGAAAAGTTTTTCCTCATTCTGTTGAACAAATCTATGAAATGTTTGACATGGCGGTTAATTATGAATGTCGCTGGACTAATCATATTGTTGGGGATAATATCTTAGGAATTACTGAGTCTAGTACAGAAAAATATACCAAGTATTTGGCTAATATTAGATTACGCTCTATTGGTTTAGAACCCCTTTATCCTGAACCTAAATACAATAAGAGTCCTTACACCCATTTAGAAAGGTTTTCTGATACTAAAAAAGAGGCACATACTAAGGCGAATTTCTTTGAAGCAACTGTTACCAGTTATGTCATGTCTTCCGGTTTAACAGGATGGGATGAAATTTAGGTTTCAATAATGAATAATTACCTCTCCCCAATATCAGAATTTTAAAAAATAAAATATGAATGTTTTTTATCCTTTGAAGGAGAGGTTTTAAACCGAATTAATTAATTATCAGTTATCCATTGAGAACAGTCTGTAATCCTTTGTGAGAAAGCATTTTGTTGTTGTATAAAATTATGACAATAGAATGCTTCATTTTTTATTATACTCACATCTTGCACCTGACGTTGAAAACCCAATTTTGACCTAAATATAGCAGTCGCCAAGGCTATTAGGACATTTTTCTGTTGCCTGTTGCCTGTTGCCTGTTGCCTTAAAATACAATTTATGTGTCCTAACTAACCTGTCTATTGCTATAGCAAGGAATTTAATAGGGTTTCAGCCCTTAAAAATCCCCTTTTAAAGTCCATAGCTTACAACTTGAAAATCCTCCTGTCTCCTGCCTTCTGCCCCCTGCCTCTTCTAAAAAATAAAATGGGTTTGAGAAACGGATTTAGTATTACCATATATTTTGCATATTCTTGATGCCAGCTACAAATGCTGCACCGACCAATTGACAACGCTCGTAAAAATCTTGTTCACTGGTTTGGATGTTAGAAGTTTCGTTGGATGTTACAAGTCCCCTATTATATTCAATTGTCACTGTATTTATGGTTTTTGATATTAAGTTGTCATCATTAATATCAAGATAATAATTGGCTTTTTTTATTACTTCTTCTAACCTTTTCAGCATGGTATTGGTAGCACCATAAACATCAGGACGCGATTTCTCCCAATTATCAATATTAATGGGTAGTCTGTTAGAAGCCTCCTGTATCATGGTTATAAAGGGATTGACAAAAGCTTCCATTTGAGATTGATTAACAGTACTATATTTATCCGGCTCGTCAGGATTTGAGACATCTAGGACTGACACCAATGGTCTAACTAACTCTTGATACGATTTCAAATCATAGGTATTGCGTAGATAATCTAGTAGTGCTTTGGTCTCTGTACCACCATTGTGCGGTGCAAATTTAGTTAAGTTCATACCATCTAGTTTTGGTGAAAATAACGCATCGAGTATTTCATGGGAAAATGCTGAATAACTATGTGGTTCTAAACAGATAATAGGATAATTCGGACTTGTCATATACGCAGCAGCACGACATGCTCCAGCTACAGCAATACTCAAATCATGATTCTTTTTTAACCCTAGTTTTGTTTCTTCAGTAGGCTGAGAAATATCTTTGTATAGAGGGGTCCCACGATAAGTGTGTGTATTGTAGACCTGATTAGTTCGACCTTCTTTTGCTGGGGCGCGATTGCCATTGCTAATAATCAAATTTGTCAATACTGCCGAACCACAGACAAAATTTTGATTATTTTGCCAAATACTTCCAGATACTTCCAAAAGCCCAACATCTGCTTGATTCCAAATTGTGTAAGGATTACTAGAGCATACGGATTGATCAGCAATTACTTCATCAGATAATAGTCCATCAACACAAGAAGGTGGTAAGGTTCCGGCATGTGGTACATCAAGTATCATTTGTTTTTGAGTGCCTAAACGACTAGGTCGGATAAAGCTGATGCTGGAGTCACTACACCCCGTAATAAAAAGTGTATCGACCAATGATACAACGTATACTGGCGTATCTTTGTACTCAAAATATGGTCGTGCCACCAACAGCATGGCATCATACATTTCTTGTGACATATTAGGATATTGTTTTTTTAACCAACTAGAGAATATGACTTGCTCTGAAAACTCTTCGAGTATATTTTCATTGCTTAAATTCTTTCCGGTAAAACGCTGTATAAAATCAATTGCTGTTCTGTGCATACTGACCATTTATTTTTCTAACATAAACTAAATAAACATTACCATATCTGATGTTTTCAGATTTCTTGGTTTAGAAATCTGCTATCCTTTCATAATTTTATTTTTTTTTGATACTTAATCAAAATGTTTCTGGTTTATACGTGGATGTAACTTGATAAATTCCCCAAACTGGTTTAACACTAATGGTTAGAAACCCTACATTTTCTAACCATTGTTTAAGATTACCTTGAGCATAAATAGCTGAATAAGGTTCTCTAAATAGTTTAATGAGCAATTGAAGATGTTTTAATCTATTTTGATTAGCATCTAAGATAATTAACTGTCCTTGGGGTTTAAGTAATCTAAAACTTTCTTTGATAATTAGTTGAGAAATAGAATTAGGGGTTTCATGCAATAGTAAGGAAATGGTAATTAAATCATAGGAATTTGTTAACATTTCCGTAGCTTCTGCTAATCCATGTTTCCATTGTATTTCTAAATTTTTATCTTCTGCTTTTTTCTCAGCCATTATTAACATATAGGGAGATAAATCTAAGCCTGTAACTAAGGCTTCTGAAAATATTTGTTTTAATTTTATGGTATTGGAACCAGTTCCACAACCTAAATCTAGAATTTTCTTAGGTTTGAAGCTAATTTCATTCAATAAACATTGACGTATCCATTGTTCATAAGGCAAGGTTGCCAAGGGGGTTATGATATCATAAGTAATAGCAGCAATGGAATTAAGATAACCTTGGGGAATTCCATGATAATTAACTGATGTATAATAAGAAGGATAGGTAAATAATGGTCGTTGAAAATGAGTAATTTCTTCCTCCCAATCTATTGATTCATACCATTTCAGATTTTTGTCTCCTATCAAGGTTGCGATAAAATAGTTCAGAAACATCTGGCTAATTTTTGTAAACTTAATTGTCATAGATTATTTAATGATACTAATGATATGGAATTCAAACTCAAACCAGTAACTAAAAACAATTCTTCTTTTTAATTGATACTTAATTTCGTTAAAGTTCTTTCTACAATTTTGATTAGTGGTGCTACACTTTGGGAATTAGCAAATTTATACGCTAGTTTCAATGGTTGAGATTTTAGCAATCACTTGAACTGAATTTTTTTAGTAGATAGATTTGCTTTAATTAGTCATGGTATTGAAGGAATTATTGCAGCCTATTATGCTAGATCACAAAATCAAAACCCATATCAGTATAGCATCTATACCTTTTTTGTGGGAACTCCTGGTTTATTAGAATTGAAAATAAGGAAATTGGGACTTTAGTAATTGCTTTTAAAGATAGATTATGCCGATTTGGATTTGAATATTTTGAAAACTTTTTAACAATACATGAAGGAAAGCTAAATTTACTGTATAAAAAGAATAATGGCTAAAAAAGATGAAATAGCCTTAAAAGTCAGAAAAGTAGTTAACTCCTTATTTTCTTACTGCTGGCATAATAAATATAAAATAAAAATGAAATATTAATTAGTGAATCTTTGCTATAATCCCAAAAAACACTAAGGTTAAAACCTAAATGACTGTTTTATTACCTGCTATTATTCCGGTTGCCTTTATTATCATTATTGGAGTTATTGCTGGCAAAACATTAAGCCTTGAGAAACAAACTTTATCCCAATTAATTGTTTATATTTTAGCCCCTGCTTTAATAGCTGACAGTTTATACACAACCACTATTTCAGCAGAAAATGCAACCCGATTATTATTAGGGGTATTTATTGTTGCTTTTATTCTTTTTTTGCTGGTTTATTTAATTAGTTATATTCTCAAATTTCCTCCCATTACTCGTAAAAGTTTAATCGCCACTAGCTTACATCCTAATACTGGTAATATGGGACTACCTTTGGTGGATTTTGCTTTAGGGGAAGAGGGGTTACAAAGGGCAATTATTTATCTGATTGGTTCCAGTATTTTATTATTTGGTATTGCACCAGCTATCCTCGCCGGAACCAGTTTAAAACATAGTTTAAAAGTAACTTTCAAATTACCTTTAATGTGGGCAATTTTGGCAGGGCTAACTTTAAGATTTTTTCAAATAAAACTCCCTTTTAATTTAGGAGAAGCTTTACATATATTAGGTAGAGCGGCTATTCCTGTTGCCTTAATTATTCTGGGTATGGAATTAGTAAAAACAAAATTTAAAGTGACTAAATTTGAACTAATTTCTCTTAATTTTAGGTTAGTATTAGCCCCTTTAATTTCTTTACTCATAGGCACAATTATTCAATTACCTCCCTTAGATTTACAAGTTTTTATCCTACAAAGTGCCATGCCAACCGCAGTAAATACTATTGTTTTAGCAGCAGAATTTGGTGGAGAATCTACCAAAGTTGCTAGGACTATTGTTGTCACAACATTACTTAGTTTTCTTACCCTACCTTTAGTTTTATGGGTCGCCGATAACGTAAACTATTAAGTAGTTAAATAACCCCGCAGTTACTGACGGGGAGACGGGGAGTAGGTTTTATGGACAAAGTTCAATGGTCCAATTACCAGAATTATCACCCCGAGAACAGGATTGTTGAGTTCCTGCTTCTACTAAACCCCATTGACCTGTGGATTGATCAAACTCAAACTTAAGTCGGTAACGTAACCCTTTAACCGAATCATCAGGTAAGTTCATTTGAGTTAACATCAAAGTCCTTTTAAAACCTTCTTGTTCAATTACTTCAATTTCTTGAGAAAAATTTCCCTCAACCGGTTCCTCTTTGTTACCAAATAAGTTTAAGGCGATGGTTTCAGGATCTTCTGCTGTTAATTCTCCTTCAAGTTTACTAAGATCAACAGGACGGTAAGATTCTTCTTTCCCTAAAGGACTATTCTGGGCAGTACAACCCATCATAATTAAGCAAACACCAAAACCCAATGCTATCGATCGCCAGGAATATTTATTCATCGATTTTTTGATTTTTATCTGACATTTCATAAGACAAATATATACCAGTTTTGATCACAGACTTAATGATCGGACGAGCATATTTAGCAGCAGCAGGAAGAGCAATAGTCCCTAATAAAATTGCTCCTAAACCTACCACACCACTAGAATCACCCTTATGATGGTGATCGTCGATGATTTCTTTTAAGTGTAGGCTAAAAACCGATTTATCCCAGTGAATAGGTGACATGAGTAGACAACTCCTAAATAGAAAAGTTAACTGCTTTCTAGCTGATGTTGAACCAAAGGCCGTAAACTATTTAATCCGGCGGCGATCGCAGTGCCATTATGGATGAGGGTGGCTAATAATGGGTTAAGGCCAACGCTGGTGGCCAAACCTAACGCCGCTAAGTTGGGGGCAACCACCATCAAAGTATTTTGATTAATTAAAGCTTTGGTAGCTTTGGCAATGGCGATCGCTTCTAACAAGTCCATCAAGTTATTGTTCATCAACACCACATCGGCGGTATCTCTGGCAATCTCGGACCCGTTTTCAAAGGAAATGGAGACATCTGCATAGGCCAAGGCCACTGAGTCGTTGAGTCCATCTCCCACAAAAGCGACGGTTTTACACCCATTATGCAAGTCACGGACAATTTTTGCCTTATCTTCGGGAAACGCCTCTGCATGGACGTTAGAGAGGGGAATCTGTAAACGTTCGGCCACTTCTGTTGCCCTGGTTTGGTTGTCTCCTGTGAGAAGATTGACCTCGATATCATAGTCTTTCTGTAAGCGTTGGATTAATTTGGTACTTTCGGGACGCAGGGGGTCGGTATAGTAGATAATGCCCTGAAATTCTCCATCACAGGCTACATAAATGGGTGATAAAGCCGATTTTTCTTGCATTTGAGGGGTTTCTTGGATGGCTACCCCTTTACTGATTAATAGTTTTTGACTGCCCACTAACACGGTTTTCCCTGCAATAGTGGCTACCATCCCTAACCCTACTTCGTAGTCCCAATGGTCACGGGGTAAGATATTAATGTTCTCCTGTTGGGCATATTTAGCGATCGCTTCGGCAATGGGGTGAGTAATGCGTTGTTCCGTGGATGCTGCTAATTGAAGCAGGGTGTTGGCATTTACTGTTTCTGTGACGGTTTCTACCCCCATAACTTGAATATTGCCTTCTGTGAGGGTTCCGGTTTTATCGAAGACAATGGTATCAATTTCTGATAATAGTTCTAAGGTACGACCACTTCTGACTAAAATGCCGTGACGGGTGGTATGATTTAAAGCCCCTAAAAAGGCGGTGGGAATGGAAACCCTAATACCTGTTACAAAATCTAAGGTAAGAATAGAAGCCACTCTTTGGGGATCTTGGGTAACAATTAAAATTAGGCCAGCTAAACATAGGGATGGCATCATTAATTGTTCTGCTAAATTGGCTGCGTAGTTAGCCATGCGAGTGTCATGGACGGGGGCTTTTTCGAGTAGTTGAATACTAGCTGCTGCACGGGTTTTTTCTCCTACTTTGTCACATTTTATGCGAATTTCCCCTGATCTTAATAGGGTAGAGGCATAAACATCAGTCTCTATTTCTGCCACAACGGGCATTGATTCTCCTGTTAATTGTTGTTGATCAATGATGGCTTTTCCTTTAATTACTTTGCCATCAACGGGAATTCTTTCTCCTGGATAGACTACTACAATATCCCCTATTTCTACTCCATTACTTTCTACATGAATAATTTTATTATCTCTTTCTACCCAAGCAAAATGGCCAATAGTATCTAATAAATTGTTGGTTTTTATTTCTGTGGATCGGGCGGTTTTTTCACGAATAATATCTCCTAGTTCGTGTAGGGTAATTACTAATGCTGGTGTTACCATTTGTCCTTGCAAACCGCTAAAAATTAGGGCTAAACTATCTAAACAATCGATGTTTATTGTTTGCTTATTAGATAAACTTTCGTAAGCTCTTTTTACCACAGGAAAAGCTGCTTTTAGTAGGATTAAACTAGCAACTAATTTCAAGCCAGGAATGGGTAATTTGCTGGCTCCAAATGCTAATATTGTGGCTAAACTAGGAAGGGTTAAAGTTGACCATTCTTCTAGATTTTTTTTCTTTTCTTTTTTGATGATTAAATTATAATTTGTTTCGGCTTTTTCTATAATATCAACGATGTATTCCTCAATTTTATACTCTTTTTTGAAATTATAATCAATCACAACAGAAGCTGCCCAATCATTTAAGCGAACTTTTTCAATACCATTTGCTGCTTTTAAAAGCTGTTTAAGACGTAAAGCAAAACGCCGATCATAGCTTAAACGATGAATACGAAAGCGGACTCTTCCAGGTATATGATGAACGATCTGGGGAATAGTCTTCATGGAGATTGTTTAGATTTTCAATGAGCTTATTTTTCGATTTTATGAGACAGTTTGTTCTGCTTTATTCATAATATTTAGTAAACGTAAACCTAATTCTACATCAGATAATCCTTGCGCCTCATAATTAATCACTATTGAAGCTGCCGGACGATTAATACGGCACTTGATCACATGATCATCTTCTTCCAATAGTTGGGATAAAACCCGACAAAATTCTATATCCTGGGCTAGTCTGGGAATTTTAACCCGTATTCTTCCAGGAACAGAGTGAATAATAGTATATTTGCTATTTTCTTCCCTTTCTGTTTCTAAACGTCCGTTAGAGCTAGTGGTAGCTGTTACTGGAGTTATCTTTTTGAGATTAACAAAAATTTGACGAGAAATACTGGCAATGGCTAAATTAACAATCAGCGCGTTAGCCCCTCTCAATTGTAAACGACTCGTAATAAAAATCCCCAGAATAACCGGAAGAATCATCTCAACTTCGCTATGATCGTTTAAAAACTGGATGAGTTTTTCTTCTGCTTCTTGCAATTTTATGCCATCAGTTGTTGCAACCGAAGCTTGATCTATCATTCTTTATTTCCCTTGCAGTTCGGCCTTTAATACAGTTAATTTCCTATGGGAAGATCAACTCTATAGTTATATATTAATGATAATTGATCTTATATAGATTAATCAACTTGAAAAGAATAGCAACTTTATTCTGGTCTTATCCGTCTTTATGCTTAATTTTAAATTAGCTTATTTATTTGCTTGTTCATGATGAATATGGTAAAAGACAGGAGATTTATCCTGATATCTTTGTTATTTGCCCTAGTTTCTCTGTCTTACGGGTTTCTTGTTATCAAAGACTTTCTGCATCCTTTAGTGGGAAGTGGAGATACTTCTCAATGGTCTTACATTGGTTATTATTTTGCGAAAAACCTAAGTTTTAATCCTTTTCCTCATTTGAACTTAGTTAGTGACCAAGTCTTTTACCCCTATGGTACCAATCATGTTTTTCAATCTTGGATGATCGAAGAAAATATGATTTATTCTCTTCTTTTCTCCTGGTTTGGTTCGGGTCCTTGGTTACAGTTTATTACCTTTTTTTCTGTTTTGTTGAGTGCGTTGGGAGTCACTGCTTTATTAACAGTAGATTATGGATTAATTCGGGCTAGTGGATCTGGATTAATTATCACATTTTTTAATTTTTATAGTATTCATAAATATCCTCATCATCTTAATTTTTGTTTCTTGCATTGGACTATTTTGAGCTTTGTTGCTGACTTTTTAATAGTCAAAAAAGTGTTTCTTAGGGAATTTATTCCATTACGATTAATCTTAGTAAGAATTGCTTTAATTTTTCTCTGTTTAGGTCAAGATTTAGGTTATGTCGCTGGTTATGCTTTAATGTCTTTAACCGTTTCACTTTCCTGGATCTTTTTATTAATGGTTTATCGAGAAATTAGTGAAAGAATATCAATTATAGAAATTACTTATAATGTCTGGAAAGACTACAAAGAAGAATTTAGACAATTTCCTCGTCAATGTTTATTATTAATAGCAATCATCGGTATTTCTGGATTTCTTTATGTTCCGATTGTTCTACAAATTTTCCAGGAAGCACAAAGACCTGAATTTGCCAATATTCCTACCCATGTAGTAACTTGGACCAATCCTTTAAGATTATTTATTCCTTGGTTACCTAACTTAAATCCTGAACCTCGTTATCGAGATACTTTTAAAGATTTAATCGAAGGAGATGCTTTAGGAGAAGGTAGTATTGGCTGGTTTTTATTAATTATTGGTTTAGGGGGACTTTGGCAGTTTCGCCGTAAAATCGCTATATATATTCCTCTAATTATAATTCTTTTACTGTGTCTTTTTTACCATACCGACTATTTCCCTACCCTAAAAATATTTCCTTGGTTTAGCTTTCATCGCATCGCAGGTAGAAGTAGCGTTATTTATCCAATTATTTTTACTCTTTTCTCTCTAGGAATTACTTTTAATCATCTACGTCATCCCCTGAGAAAAATCTTAACTATTCTTCTTGTTTGTTTAGCTTGTGCGGAACTTTATACCGGTTATTCTTTTAAGCAAGGCTATAAAACATTACCGTTAGCTCAGGAATTTTATGATTACATGAACTTTGTCAAAAATCAGCCATCACAAGCAGTTTTAGATTATCCTTTCTGTGTCACAGGTGGGAATACAGTGGGTTCAAGAGAAGGATTATGTCCTTATTATGGTGAGTTAAATACCTTACACGCCAATAAAATATTTCATGAGAAAAAAGTTGTTGGACAATATTTTGGTCGTCTCCATTCTTCACAAATTGTACCCTTTATAGAAACCGGATGGGATCAATTATTCAGTGTTACTCAGCAAGGTCAATGTTTTAATCAACAACAGTGGACATTTTTTGAGGACTTTTACAAGTATAATGATTTTGCAGGTATTAATCTTTATGTTGATTTGTTGCCTCAAAAGTGTTTGCCTGAATTCTATCAAAGATTAGGTGAACCTGCTATTGAAGCCAATTTACCCAATGCTAGGCGCGCGCAATTTATTCCAAAACCTGAAAGTTTAAGAAATCAAGTTAACAAAAATTTAGGGAAAACCATAAAATTGGAATTACCTTCTTAGGGAGTTAGAGGTTATTTATATTAACTATAGCAGTCGCCAAGGCTATTAGGACATTTTTCTGTTGCCTGTTGCCTGTTGCCTGTTGCCTTAAAATACAATTTATGTGTCCTAACTAACCTGTCTATTGCTATAAAATAAGTTTTATCCTAACTTCTGACTTTCCTAACGAACCCCCAAAAATTTATGAGTTTGTAAACTCATGCGCCATTGAGAATGGTTGAGAATATAATCAAAAATTAGGTCTTTACTTTCGGGATGATTCCATTCAGGTTGTAAGTATTTAATGGTTTCAGGAGGAACCTTTTTTGCTTGTTCTTCGGCCCAATTTAAGTCCTCTTCGTTAGCAATGACAACCTTTAGTTCGTTAACCTGGGAATATATACTTTTATGGGGAAGTTTAAAAGGTTTGGGGGAAAAAGTTACCCAGTCAAACTCTCCACTAAAAGGATGGGCCCCTGATGTTTCTAAATGAACCCGTAACCGTAACTTTTCTAACGCCTTAGTTAAGGGCGATAAGTCATACATCAAGGGTTCTCCTCCTGTAATTACTACCATGAAAGGGTTAGCTTTTTGAGAGGCTTCTGCTAACATTTTAGTAGACTGTTGAGGATATGTTTTGCTAGTCCAGGACTCTTTTTGATCACACCAAGGACAATGAACATCACACCCTGCTAAACGAATGAAAAAAGCATTTGTCCCTGTCCAGGTTCCTTCCCCCTGTAAGGAGTGAAAGGTCTCTACAATGGGATAATTAACTAATTGGGGTGCGATCGCTTTTTTGCTCACTGACGCTAAACTATTCATACTCTATTCTTAACACTCCTAACAATTTTAACTGTTTTTTCTGTTGCCCTATGAAAAATCATTCTTATCAACGCTTATTTACTTTTTGTTTGTTGACATTGGGTTTAATGGCTTGTGAGTCTCTTGAACCTATCGCTATTCAAAATATTCCTATCACTGAAACCACACCTTCTAATCCTCCTCCTAGTTTAACCGATCCTGCACTTCTAAAAACACTGGAAAAAGCAACTTACCGAGAAATTAATCAATATCGTTTATCTAAAAATTTACCACCCTTAAAACTTAATCCTCAAATTAGTCAACAAGCTAGAATTCATAGTGAAAGAATTGCTGCTGGTATCATTCCTATTAGTGAGCAAAATTTAGAAAAACGATTAGAAATTATTGGTTTAAGTACCCCCCATGAAAATGGAGCAGAAAATTTAGCTACCCATAAAAATGATTATGACCCTGTTCAAGCCACTCTAAAACAGTGGTTAAATGATCCCAAAACTGTGAAAAATATTGAAGGCAAATACGATGAAACTGGAATTGGTATAGCACAAAATAGTAAAGGAGAATATTATTTTACACAAATATTTATAAAAGGAAAGCCTTCTATTATTGCCCGTTCTCCTGAAGTTAGTAATAGTTTAGAACCCTGGAAAAAATCAGATATTTTAATAGAAAATGCTAGTCAAAATGGTCAATTTTTAGTTGCCCTAGAAGAAGAAATAAACCGTAAAGTTAATCAGTATCGTCTTTCCAAAAATTTACCCCCATTAACAATGAATGCGGAAATTAGTTATGTTGCTAGACAACATAGCCGAGATATGGCAAACAAAAAAACAACCTTTAGTCATGATGGTTTTGATAAGAGAGCCGAAGCAGTGGGAAAAACGATTCCATATCGTTCTTTTGCAGAAAACTTAGCTTACATAAAAGGCTATCCTAACTTAGCTGATGTCGCAGTTGAAGGATGGATAAATAGTCAAGGTCATCGTGAAGCTATGGAAGGTAATTTTAATTTAACTGGGGTAGGAATTGCTAAAAATGCTGATGGGGAATACTATTTTACTCAGTTATTTTTATTAGAAAGATAAACATTTATAGTAATTAATAATTGTAAATTGATTAGTAAGTATTAAGTTATGATTTGTCAAAGATAAACTTAAATATAACGCGTAAAAATTAAATTGAATTCAAAAGCTAAACCATGAAAAATCAACGCTGACAAGTTACATAATTTGTTAAAATAGATACAGATAAATTTACCTCTACATTTAACAAAAATTATGCACCCAAACATTGATAAAGTCCAACAAGCCTTATCTCATTTAGAAATTATTACCGATCCCCATCAAATTACGAAATTATCCCTTGATTATTACCATTTTAGTCCTATTTTGCAGCAAAAATTGCAAGATAAACGGGGAGATATAGTCATTCGTCCTACCACAGAAGCAGAAGTCATAGAAGTCGCCCAAACTTGTGTTACATACAAAGTTCCCTTAACCGTTAGAGGGGCCGGAACCGGTAATTATGGTCAATGTATTCCCCTAGAAGGAGGTGTAATTCTTGATACTACAAAAATGCAACAAATTCTTTGGTTAGAACAAGGGGTTGCTTGTGTGGAACCTGGTGTGAAAATGGCCGCCTTTGATAAACTGGCCAGACAAACCGGTTGGGAGTTGCGTATGGCACCTTCTACCTACCGTACAGCGACTATTGGAGGGTTTATTGGTGGTGGTAGTGTGGGGATGGGATCTGTAAACTATGGACAATTACGCGATCGAGGCAATGTTCGCGCTTTACGCATTGTAACCTTAGAAGATGAACCCTGTTTGATGGAATTAAGAGGGGATGAAGTACAAAAAGTAAATCACGCCTATGGTACTAATGGTATTATTACACAATTAGAAATTCCCTTAGCTCCTACTTATCCTTGGGCTGAAATTATCGTTACTTTTAATGATTTTATGCAAGCTGCAAAGTTTGGTCAAGGGTTAGGAGATAGCGACGGTATTGTTAAAAAATTAATCACCGTTCATGCTTCCCCCATTTGTGGTTATTTACATCATTTAAAAGACTATTTACCCGAGAATAAACACGCTGCATTGTTGATGGTTTCGGAATATGATTTAGAGGCATTGAAGGATTTAGTTTATGAATATAATGGGGAAATAACTTATCTAAAAACCGCCGAAGAAGCGAGTAAAGGAACCAGTTTATTAGAGTTTACTTGGAATCATACCACTCTTCATGCTCGTGCAATTGATCCCAGTATTACTTATTTACAAACCTTTTACTTTACCTTAGATAATGTGGAACACTTTTATAATCATTTTGGGGATGAAGTAATGATTCATTTAGAGTTTTTGAAATTTCAAGGTAAAGTTATTCCGGCAGGGTTACAGTTGTTTCATTTTACAACAGAAGAAAGAGTCAATGAAATCATCCGTTATCACGAAGAAAATGGTGCAGGTATTGCCAACCCTCACACCTATTTGTTAGAAGGAGGAGGCCGAAGAACCATTGATTCTCCCCAGTTAAACTTCAAAAAAGAAGTCGATCCATACAGTTTAATGAACCCTGGTAAAATGATGATTAATTAATTAATTGTTATTTAGAATAGGATTATACTTAATTCAAAATCATTAAACTATAATCCTAATAATTATCTTTCCTCTGGTGAAGATTAATAGGGTGTTCTAGCATTAATTTGGACTAGAAAGCAAGATTAGTATTTCGGAGTAGATTTCACTATGTGTTGTGTTATAGTACAAATTCTATAAACGTCTATTTGTAATGATAGTGAGAATAAACATGATAATTTTAGATTATTATCACAATTTTACTAATCTTGATTTGTTCAATGTTTTGTTTATTATCCTTAGTCCTTTTTTTCTTTTAAACCGACTATTGGATACCATAACATCAATGTTCAAAAATAATTCTTCTGAGGTAACGACAGAAACTGAGGAAAGTTAGTCTAACCTGAACAATAATCTATTTAGGGAATATATAATAAAGTTAAGCCATAAGTTCAACATATCTGAGTGACTTAAAATAATGCCATGCTATTAAACTATAATCCTAAACATTGTCTTCCCTCTGCCGAAGATTTACCCGACTCTGATGATACACCTGTGGATAATCAATTACAAGACCTCATTCCTCATCTATTATTAGATATTCTGGCTTTAATTTGGTCTGAAAGACAAGATTGGTATTTTGGAGTAGATATGGGTATCTACTACGATCCCTATCAGCCAGCTATTGTTCCTGATGGATTTTTAAGTGTTGGAGTTCCTCGTATTATTGATGAAGACTTACGGTTATCTTATGTCTTATGGGAAGAACAAAAAGTGCCAATTTTAGCCTTAGAAGTAGTTTCTCATAAAAGAAGAAAAGAATATACTAAAAAGAAAGACTTTTATGCAGAAATGGGAATTTTATATTACGTAATTTATAATCCTTTACGGAAAAGAAAACCCAAATTAGAAGTCTATCAATTAAATAATGGAAATTATGAATTATTACCGGGGGAAACTATTTGGTTATCAGAACTCAATTTAGGAATAGGAAAAGAAATAGGAACTTATCAAGGTATAGAAAGAGAATGGTTATATTGGTATGATGAAAATGGCCAGCGTTATTTAACCCCCGAAGAAAGAATTAAAGAAGAAAGAGAAGCAGGAAAACTGGAGGGTAAATTAGAGTCTGTTCCTCAATTATTAGCATTAGGTTTAAGTGTAGAGCAAATTGCTGAAGCTTTAAATTTAGGTATTGAGAAAGTCAGAAAAATAACTGAAAATAATGACTAATCAAAATCTTACTCAAACTGTTAAAAATAACCTCATATAGTAATCAGTTTTCAGTTGTGAAAATTAAGTCTGAGTAGAAGGCAATGGGGAACTTCGGAACAGGAAATAAGAAAAGAGATATCTGATGAATCATTTCTTATTGCTCCCAATTTTTTTGAGTTGCCATTAAAATAAGGAAAATTACACAGTAATCTTCATGGAACTTATTCAACTTTTAACTGAAAATCTCGGCGTAGAAGAGTCACAAGCTCAAGGTGGTGCTGGACTTCTTTTTCAACTGGCAAAAGACAAGTTAGGGGACGATGATTTTGCTACAATCGCAAATTATGTTCCAGGTATAGAAAATTTGCTCTCATCTGCTCCAGAAGCTGGAGGAATGATGGGTGCATTAGGTGGACTAGCTTCAGCTATGGGAGGGGAAGCAGCCGGAATCGGAAATCTAATGAGTTTAGCAGGGGGTTTCTCCAAGCTGGGATTAGATAGTGGAATGATAGCCCAGTTTGTCCCGATTATCCTCTCTTTTCTTCAAAATCAAGGAGGCGATGAAATTAAAAACCTTCTAGAAAACGTTTTGAATTGAGACCCTATCCTTTCAAAATTCATCCCTATCTAAAATATGAGTATTCCTAAAATGGTATTTTTAGATGGGGACTTCTCTTGAGATTATGTTAAATTTAGGCGTTGAGAAAGTAAGAAAAATAACCGAAAATAATAACTAATTAGAATCTTGCTCAAACTGTTAAAAATAACCTCATAGTATAAGAAAATATTACAAATTCCCCACAACCCCTGAGTAATTTTGCTACATTAAACGTTAGATATCTCTGCATCTATTTCAACTATGGCTCTAATTGTCCAAAAATACGGAGGAACCTCCGTCGGGTCAGTAGAACGGATTCAAACCGTTGCCCAACGCATCCATCGAACCGTTCAACAAGGAAATACAGTAGTTGTGGTCGTCTCTGCTATGGGCAAAACCACCGATACTTTGGTGAATTTAGCACAAGAAATTACCGCCAACCCTTCCCGACGAGAGATGGATATGTTACTCTCCACCGGGGAACAGGTGACTATTGCGCTGATGACTATGGCCTTACAAGAAATAGGACAACCAGCCATCTCCTTAACCGGGGCGCAAGTAGGCATTGTTACCGAAGCCGAACATAGTCGGGCCCGCATTCTCTCCATTAAACCCGATCGCATCAAAGGCCATCTGGATCAAGCTCAAGTTGTTGTTGTAGCAGGGTTTCAAGGAATTAGTTCCCGAGAAAATTTAGAAATAACCACCCTAGGCCGTGGAGGTTCAGATACTTCGGCAGTGGCCCTCGCAGCTTCCTTAAACGCTAGTTTTTGCGAGATATACACCGATGTTCCGGGTATTTTAACCACAGATCCCCGTCTCGTCCCCTCAGCGAGATTAATGGCAGAAATTACCTGCGATGAGATGTTAGAATTAGCTAGTTTAGGAGCGAAAGTTCTGCACCCCAGAGCCGTAGAAATAGCTCGCAACTATGGAGTTCCTTTGGTGGTCCGTTCCAGTTGGAGTGATGCACCTGGTACTCGTGTAGTTTCCCCTATTCCCAAACCCAGATCCTTAGAGGGATTAGAACTAACCAAAGCAGTGGATGGGGTAGAATGTGACCGAGATCAGGGAAAAATTGCCCTATTACGGGTTCCCGATCGCCCAGGTATCGCAGCCCGTTTATTTGGAGAGATCGCCCATCAACAGGTGGATGTGGACTTAATTATTCAATCTATCCACGAAGGAAATAGTAACGATATTGCCTTTACCGTGGTCAAAAATGTCTTAAACAAAGCCGAGGCCGTAGCAGAAGCGATCGCCCCTGTATTACGCAGTACCCCCTCCAACCCCACAGAAGCGGAGGTGATGATAGAAACGGGGGTAGCGAAAATTTCTATTGCAGGTGCCGGAATGATCGGCCGGCCAGGTATTGCAGCAAAAATGTTTAAAACCTTAGCTGAGGCTAATATTAACATCGAAATGATCTCCACCTCGGAAGTTAAGGTGAGTTGTGTGGTTGCCCAAAAAGACGGCGATCAAGCGATAAAAGTGTTATGTGAAGTCTTTGATGTGGAGTTATGCTCTAACCCACTAAACGCCCAAACCGTAGCCACGGCCCCTCCTGTGCGTGGGGTGGCCTTAGATATGAAACAGGCGCAAATAGCTATTCGTCATGTTCAGGATAAACCAGGGATGGCGGCCAGCATTTTTGGGGTGTTGGCGGACAATAATATTAGTGTGGATACTATTATTCAATCTCAGCGTTGTCGTATTTTGGCAGGAAAACCCACCCGTGATATTGCCTTTACGGTAGCCCAAGTAGATGTTGAAGCAGCTTGTAAGGCGTTAAATCATCTTTCTGATGGCTTTGATGAGGTGGTAGTGGATGAAGATATTGCTAAGGTGAGTATTGTGGGTGCCGGTATGATCGGACAACCGGGCGTTGCTGCTCAGTTTTTTGGGGCCTTGGCTCAACAAAAGATAAACATCAAAATGATTGCTACTTCTGAGATTAAAATTAGTTGTGTGGTTCCCAAAGAAGAAGGGGTAAAGGCTTTAAAATCTGTTCATGATGCTTTTGAGTTAGCTGGTATGGAAACAAAAGTAAGTCAATCCTTAACTGATTAAGATTTAAACTAGAAGAAACTCCCACCGTTAACCCCTTGGGTGGTCATTTCATTTATCATTTATCATTCGTTTGGAAGTAGGCTTGAAACCTCTCCCAAACTTCTTTCTCCCTTTAGGGAGAGGCTTGAAACCAAAATGTTCAATGTTCAATGTTCAATGTTCAATATTTGGTCAAATTTGCTGCAACTGAGCTTAATTGTTGCAGCACAAAAAACCATCATTATCAATGGAGAAAATGACGCATTTTTGTCAACACCATCACTAACCCTAACTCATTGGCCGCAGCAATAGAATCTTTATCCCGTAGGGATCCCCCAGGTTGCACGATCGCCTGTATCCCAGAAGCAGCAGCAGTGCGTACAGAGTCATCAAAGGGGAAGAAACCATCACTAGCAAGATAGCCTCCATTAGTACCTTCTCCTGCTTCTTCTAGAGCAATTTTCACCGCCCCTACGCGATTCATTTGACCGGCACCAATGCCCAAGGTGGTACGATTTTTGGTCACCACGATCGCATTTGATTTAACGTGCTTGGCTACTTTCCAGGCAAATAATAACTCGGCCAGTTGCTCAGGAGTCGGTTGTTTTTCCGTTACCACTTCCCAGTTATCCGGCACATCTACCGCATCGTCGGAGTCTTGTACCAATAATCCACCGGCGATCGCTTTTACCGTTTGCTTCGGCCCTTGGGTTACATCAGGCAATAACAAGACCCTAACTTTAGCTTTTTTACTAATAATCTCCTTAGCTTCTTCGGTGCAACCAGGAGTTACCACACATTCTAAGAAGGTTTTAGTTAATTTCTCTGCGGTTTCCCCATCTAATGGTTGGTTTAAGGCAACAATTCCCCCAAAGGCGGAAATAGAGTCGGCGTTAAAGGCTTGTTCGTAGGCATCTGCTAAACTGGCAGCTACGGCTACCCCACAGGGGTTAGTGTGTTTAAGAACGGCTGCTGCTGGTTCTTTGGGGTCAAATTCAGCAATAATCCGTCTTGCTGCTTCTAAGTCAACTAAATTATTGTAACTGAGTTCTTTTCCTTGCAGTTGTGTTGCCGCAGCCCATCCTGTTGCTTTGGTTCCCCGTTGATACCAAGTTGCGCTTTGATGGGGGTTTTCTCCATAACGCAGGGTTTGCAAGGCTGTTCCGGCAGCGGTATAACGACTGGGTAAGGTGGCGGTTTCTGCTGTGGAAAGACTGGCAAAATAATCTGCGATCGCTCCATCGTAGGCGTTGGTTAAGGCAAAGGTTTCTCCTGCCATTTTTTGTCGAAAATTCAAGGATGCTTCCCCGTTATTATCCTTTAATTCTTGTAAGTAACTGTCGTAGTATTTAGGGTTCGATAAAACAGTAACGTGGGCAAAATTTTTAGCAGAAGCACGGAGTAAAGTCGGTCCACCAATATCAATTTTTTCTATCGCTTCAGCTACTGTAACACCAGGTTTAGCGATGGTTTCTTCAAAGGGATAAAGATTAACCACGACTAAATCAATGGGACGAATATCATTACTGTTCATATCCTCCATATCTTCTGGCACATTTCTACGGGACAAAATACCGCCATGAATGCGAGGATGCAGGGTTTTAACTCTTCCTCCTAAAATTTCTGGGGAACCTGTATAGTCACTAACTTTTGTAACTGTGAGTCCGGCTTCTTGTAGGGTTTTGGCCGTGCCTCCACTACTGATTAATTCAAAACCAAATTCATTGACTAATTGACGGGCTAATTCAACAATTCCTGTTTTATCTGATACACTCAGTAAGGCTAACCTTGCCATTGGGAAATTATCTCTCGAATAAACTGATATTTGCTTCTATTGTCCTATAAGTTTCTTGATTATAAGCTAAAACAAATCTTAATTTGCCACAGAAAAATTACGGATAAAGACATAAAAAGGGGTATAAGGATCATATTTTAATTGTCCTTGTCCCCCCATTTATGTTAATATCTTCTCGATAAACGGTGCTTTAATCGTTGTTCCAATCCTGCGCTGGAATTAAATCAGCAATGCAATCTCTGAGTAAGAAATCATTCCTTTCTAACTCAGTTTCTATACAACACCATTCCCCTGAAGGAAGATATTGACACAAGGTATAGATTCTTTGTTGTCTATCTACTTTCCCTTGTTCTACTAGATGCAATGCCTCATCTTTGATATCTTCTATGGTATACCTTGTCATTAACATAGCCCAGTCCCTCCTTAAGCGTTAACTCTAAAATAATGTTTATGTTTCGGTTAAATAGACTTGTAATTAAGAAAATAAATGGACAGGACACGAAACCTAGCAGTTCAGACAACTGGCCTATAAAACTACCTGAGTATTAGTCCCTATTCATATTGTAGCCATTGTAACATTCTAGTGAAAGGAAAATTATTAAGACTTAATTAAAGTTAGATTAAACATTAGAAATCCTCTCTAACATTATACTTTTTATTAGGGATGAAAAACACCTTTTATATTCTGCAAAAAGGATGTCAAATTAATACAATTGTTAATATATTTTCTATGGCTATTTTAAATGCTCAGGAGTTAGACAATAATTATTAGAAATGATCTCATTGATAAATATCCCTTGACCTAACTTTTTAGATTAGATACACTAAAAAAGGTTTTTTTAATATTTTCTCCCCTTACTAAAAACTGGTTTCAATGCAATCAACCTCTAATCCTAATTTACTGTCACCATTCTCTGATACCTTGACCAAGTTGGCTTATCAAGGGTTCCAACAAACTAAAAGTGTCTTTAGTTTTACTCATAAAACAATCAGCGATCACTTAACAAATACCTTTGTTCCCACTCGTCAAGATATCACTTCTCCTCTCTCTCCAGAATCATTATTAAAATTACAGGAAAGTCGGAGTCAACTGTGTGACATAGACTGGGAAGATGCCCAAAAAGGGGTCTATCCTGTGGAAGTTTTATTTGATAGTTTTTTGCCAGATTTCCTTCGCTATTATCCTGAAGTATGGCTAGATTTACCGAAAATATGGTCAAGATTGCAACGCAAAGAATATCAATCTTTTGCCGACAACATTGAAAAAGAAGGTTATCCCAGTTACTATTTACAAAACTTTCATCATCAAACCGACGGTTATCTGAGTGACTCCTCAGCTAATCTTTATGACTTACAAGTAGACCTTCTTTTTAACGGGGTAGCCGATAGTATGCGCCGTCGTATTCTTGCTCCTTTAAAAGAAGGATTAAAGACATTTTCCTCTGTTCCAGCTTATCAGATTAAAATGTTAGACGTTGCTTGTGGAACTGGACGTACTTTAAAAGGACTTCGGGCAACCTTTCCTAAAGCGTCTTTATTCGGGGTTGACTTATCACCTGCCTATCTCCGTAAAGCCAACCAACTGCTATCAGAAAACCCTCGGGAACTGCCCCAACTCTCCCATGCTAATGCAGAAGACTTGCCGCATCCCGATAACTTTTTTCATGGGGTTAGTTGTGTGTTTCTCTTTCATGAGTTACCTGGGTTTGCTCGTCAACAAGTTATTGATGAGTGTTTTCGGGTGACAAAACCAGGAGGAACGTTTGTTATTTGTGATTCCATGCAGTTATCAGATTTTGTTGAGTTTGAAGTGATGCTGAACAATTTTTCTGCTATGTTTCATGAACCTTACCATCAAGATTATATCAGAGATAACTTAGAGGAAAGATTAGAAAAAGCTGGGTTTGAATTAGTGGAAACTCAACTACATTTTGTTAGTAAATATTGGATTGCTCGTAAACCAGAGTAAAATGGGTCAAGTGGGGCATTAAAAGATAATGCCTCATAAACTAAAATAGCTTAATTTTCATCGAAAAAATTAAGCGTGTAGGGAATGTGAGCATCTTGCTCACTAGGCCAATGCTATACCAAACTAAAAAAGAGCTTAACGACTGATATTAAGCCCTCACACATAAGAATTGAGAATTTAGAATTAAAGGTTTGACTATATTTGTGTTGAATGTTTAGGATACAATGAAAAAACTCTGAATCCTTATTCTATTTTTGTTTTTTCGGCTCTCCCGTAGTTATGGTGATAAGTAAAACTTATACTTCGTAGGGTGGGTTAGGCGCAGGGTTGATTTTAATGAAAAGGGCATAAGTTTTGGTCTGC
>NZ_JASJEB010000096.1 GCF_030064895.1 Crocosphaera sp.
CGGCCATGATTTCTAAAGCTATAATAATCCAATCATTCTCTTGACATACTTCCCAAATAATCTGACGTAATCTTTTCTCTACATCACCAACTAAGACTTTTTTGCGTCGTTTAGGTATCCAGACAAAATGATAATTAATGAGAGATACAGTATGTGAAGTTTTTCTATATTGTTGGTTCACAGTCAAAAAATAATGCTAGAATAATGTAGATAAATACAGTATAGTCCACAACTAAGTTAAGTCAAGTGATTTTAGGTTACTGCTATAAGCTTCGTCCAAATGTTGGTCAGTCAAACAAGATTGACAGATGGATAGATATGCTTAGGGCTAACTATAATTGGTCTTTAGCTGACCGCATAGATTCCTATTATCAAAGATATATTTGTGGAGACTATTGCGACTTAAGAACTAAGGTAATTATTACTCCCTTAACTTGTTCATTAGGAGGTGCAACGGGGAATCCTTGGTCTAATAAAGGTAAGAAAAAAAGCCCTGTTAATATACAAATAACTGAACTTCCCTTACTTAAAAAAGCAAGACCTTGGTATGACGAAATAGATTCTACTGTCCTACAACAAAATCTCAGACGGTTAGATAACGCCTATAATAACTTTTTTCAGCAAAATCGAAGATTTCCTAAGTTTAAGAATCGCAGTACCTTTCGTTCTTTTACTTATGCCACTGGAGTAAAAATAAAGGGAAATAAAATCTATTTACCTAAGTTGGGATGGACTAAATTCTATAATTCTCGTCCTATACCTGATGGTTTTAAGATTAAATCAGTTACAGTTAGAAAAAAGAGTAACGGTTATTATGTTTCAGTCAGAATAGAACATAAATCGGTTCCTGATTTCCCTCTTAAGAATATAGAAGAGGTAAAAACCGTTATCGGTTTAGATATGGGGTTAGGTAAGTTAGTGTACTGTTCAGACTCTTCAGCTATTGATAATCCTAGATTCGCTACAAATAAGACAACAAAAAGATTACAAAAAATTCGTCAAAGGAGAGTTAGTCGAAAAAAGAAAGGATCTAATAATAGACGAAAATCTCAACAAAAACTTTCAGGCTTTCAATATAGAATTGCTATTAAACGAGAAGCTTATCAATGGCAAACAGCTAAGAAAATTGTTCAAAAATCTGATGCCATTGCCATTGAAGATTTGCAAATTTCTAACATGATTAAGGGGTGTAAACCTAAATATGATGAAAACACAGGACGGTTTCTGAAAAATGGACAAAGTGCTAAGCGCGCTTTAAACCGATTAATTGCTGATGCTTCATGGTATTCATTAACCCAAAAAATTGAGTACATGGCTGCAAAGTCAGGAAAGATTGTTTTAAGGGTTAATCCTCGTCATACTAGCCAAGAATGTTCGGTTTGTCATCACATAGATCCTGATAATAGAAAAGGAGAAAAATTCTTTTGTACTAACTGTGGTCATGTTGATGATGCCAATTTTCAAGCGAGTATTAATATCAAGAACAAAGCAATTAATCACTATAGTTTAAACATAGTTAAAAAGGTACGGAGGGACTTGCCGGAACCGAAACAATTAACTTTGTTTCAAACGCCCACCTCTGAATTAACAGAGAATAAACGGAGAAAACATTACGCTCGTAAGAGCAAACGTGATGTGCCTGGGAACTTGAGTGAATATACTTTGCAGTTAAGTCTATTTAATCAAGAAAATAACCATCCCGACAGGGATTCGTTATGAATCTCCTCGGCTTTAGCCAGGAGAGCGTCAAAATCCATTAAACTATGCTACCCACTCACTAAACCATCCTGAAAATCCCCTAATCCCAAAAATCCTGATACTGGGGATGTAGGGGATAAGAGGAAAAGCGATCGCTGCGTAAAAAACAAAAATAGGAACATTGTTCAACAAAGTCCCTACTGTTATGCTTTTCAGAGTTTAGAATGAGTATAGTATGTGATTTATCTGGGAGTTATCCTTGGCAATGGTTTCCAATCAACTATTGCGCAACAGTGTATAACTCCTATTTCTTGCCCTTGCGGCCATAGGTTCCGGCACCAACAGCACCAGCTAAAGCTAATAGTCCAAGGGTGGAAGTTGGTTCAGGAACGGATGTGGACTCAGATAAGAAAATCAACTGACCCCCTTGCACTAAGTCTTCACTAGCAATAATTCCGTCACGGAGACTATGGGCTTGAGTATCGAGAATAAAGAGTCTTTCCTCGCTACCAAACAATTCAGTTACATCTAAAATGCCGGAACTTTCCCAGTCACCACAATCAGTGGGATCATCATCAGTCACGCCAGTAGGAACAACAACACTACGATCCATCTGAGCAATGCGTGTTAACTGATTGCCATTATTGGGGTCAAGTTGCCA
Source organism: Crocosphaera sp. (assembly GCF_030064895.1). Lineage (GTDB taxonomy): Bacteria > Cyanobacteriota > Cyanobacteriia > Cyanobacteriales > Microcystaceae > Crocosphaera. Next base: position 2,360 of record NZ_JASJEB010000096.1, read on the forward strand.
GATAGAAGCTTCTTCGTCACTGGTGTCACAGAAAGCACCAATAGAACGGTCTTCTTGAATATAAATTTTGCCATCATCTGCCCAGTCTAAGTTATCGGGGCTACGAAGTCCAAAGTCAGGCCCAGCAAAACCAGGTGCAACATCTCCATCGTAAAGAACCGTTGCTTCTGCGGTTAAGGTGCTTAGATCATTCTTGAAACTATAGGTAGTTCCCCAGCTATCTTCAGGGAAGACACCAGGACGACCAGTAGAAGCCATAACGATTTCAGTGGTGTCGTTGGGATTGGTTGCTACGTCTTCAGGACGGGAGAATAGAAAGGCATTTAAGTTAGTTAAACCATCAATAATAGTGGGATTATCAGAATCTCCAGGCTGGATACTATTGAGTGCCTGTGCGCGACCAGTTTGGGTATCTAACCCATCCTGAGTGGCGAAACCGTCGGAATCAAAGCCATCACTATCATCAGCATCAGGGGTATCTGGATCAATATTAACCACAGGAACCCAATCACCTAAGACACTAGAACCAGTGCTAAACCCTCCCAGAGTAGGAGTTGTATCGCCATTACGTGCAACCCAAGTATAAAGAGTTCCTTGGGCTAAACCGTTTCTTTCTAAGAAACCAGCCCCAGCAGTGGTATCTTTTTCGCCAACATACAAGTACATGGCGGCTGCTTCTCTGTCGTCTCCCACAAGTAAAGCAACTTGATTAGGGTTTCCAGGATCAATGGGTGTAATATTTTCCCAAGCAGCGCGGCCTAAAGCTGGTGCAGCATAAAGCGCACCACCTTGAGGAGATCCAATTGAGGCAACATCTAAGACAAACTCAGTCCCACCGTTAGTTTCTTCACCGGCAAAGTAAATATCATCTACAAAACCAAAGGTTCCAGCATCAACGTGCATACCAGAACAAAAACGGTTTAAGGATGCACCTGTAGGAAATTGACTGGTATCAGTGATTAAATCACCCCTGCGGTCAAAAATGCGATCGAAAGCCAAACCACCATCAATCACTTCCTTGCTGTCGATATCTACATCAAAGTAATGAATACGCGCACCACCAGGCACGGTAAGATCATTGGCGGGATTGCCGTCTAGAGTGTTAATATCATAGGAATAACCTGTGCCATCATTTAACTCACTGTTAACTAGAAAGCGAACCGTATCATCATTGAGTTTAAAGGCTCCAATTCCATCTAAAATGCCTGTGGGTCTATAACCATTAATCTCTTCTCCAATGGTAAAGATAGCTTCAGTTTCCCAATTACCAATTCCTTGGATTTGGGCTTCAGGATAGGCTGTTTGTCCTCGTGCGGCTTCTGCGCCAATGATAGCAAAAGTTACTACAGTGCTTAAAGCAGCAACAATCTTTAAAGTGTTTTTCATGTTCTCCAATGTTAGGGATAGTGTTTATTGAGGATTATTTTTTAAGGATTTCAATAGTTTCCATAAATTCCTCCTCACGACCATCAAGTATTATTCAGATAGGATAGGAAAAAGTAATTGAATGGTTAAGTTTCATTTAAGACCTGACAATTTTAAGCTTTTTCTCAGGTTTGTATGCTGGGTGTATTGAGCAAAAAAAAAGTAGGCAAAGATTAATCTTGCCTACTTTTACAATTTTTAAACCTGGTGGTTAACTATGGAGTATTGTTGGAAACAACTAAATAGCAATACTTTGAGGAATACGAGAAGGTTGTAAATAAATATAAGGGGTTTTGCCTTCTTTTTTCAGTTGTTTGTTTCGTTCTTTTAATTGAGATTCAATCTCTTGTAAACTTTTTTTGAAGTCTTTAAATACTTGTTTATCTGCCTCTTGTTTGAAGGGGTTAGATAAGGTTAAAAGACTTTTACTGGTAATGGGAGGAAGAATGGTTAAGACTTTAACTAAGACGATTTGTTTAATAGTTTGTAGTCTTCCTGGTAACCATTTTAATAATATTTTTTCTCGTTCTTCTTCACTGTCAACACTATAAAGAGAAGAGAAAGGTTGATACAAAGCAAAGGGCATATTTGCTACCCATGCACCATAATCATACTGTCCGAAGTTTACAGCAGCGTGTTGAGTACTTGCTAGGAATATCATTGTAGTGAGAATATCAATAAGATCCTCAACATTATTGAGTTTTCCAGTCAGTTGTTCGGCTTTTTCTGGGGGCAGTAATCCTTGAATAGTCCCTGCATCAGCAGAAATTAACTCATTTTTCCAAGCTTGTAATTTGTCGTCATTTTCAACAGCTTGGTTATCTTTGTAGTGATTTTTAATAACATCACTAACATAATTTTTCGTTGCTTCCCACATCAACAAAGCATCGTCTTTGTAGTAATAGTTAGGTAAGTCTTGAACATCACGGGATTCTAAACTATAGGGTAAGGCTTTTTGATACAATTGCCAAGGTTCACCCTGATAGTTTGTAACTAATCCTTTGCCCCAATAAGCTCGACTTAATAATTCATTAGAGCTAGTATAACCCAAAGCACCGGTAGAATCAAAAAATCCTCCTCGGCCTAGAAAAACAGAACGAGCCATATAATTAATAGCTAAAGTATTAAAAAAGTGGGGTTTCAACAGTTGATAAAGAATGTGATCTAGAGATAAGGTTCGGTAGGTACTTACGGCACAAACTTCTAGAGCTAAATGAGTATCTAGTAAGTGAGCAATAATCCCTTGATAGGCAATATCTGTTGCAGAAACGGCTAATTTTGCTGCTTTCCATTCAGCTTTGGAAGAGTTAGGAGTAAAAATTTCAGGATAAGGATCGCTTTCTTGGTTGTATTTTTGTTTAACTTTAATAGCAACAGGAAGTAATTGCTCTTTCTCATTTAGATAAAATAAACACAGAGGAGAACAACTATAACGACCCAATTGATCCTCTTGAGAAGAATCAATAATATCCTCAAAAATTTCGTAATTAACTAGATATAGTTGGCCTTGCTCTAAAGCAGATTGCAAAGAAAAATTATCTCCTAAATATTCTTTTAAATGCTCATCTTTTACAGGAAACTTACTATCTGTTGCAATATCTTCTGCCTTACATTTTCTCAGTAAAACAGGGTTAAGACCTTGTAAAAATTGCCGTCCAAATTCTATATCCTCTTCCCAAATATCTGCAATTAAAGGTTTTGGCAATAAGGGCAATTTGAAAAATTGGAATAAATCTGTTACCTTTTCCCAGTAATCACTAGGTTTTAAAACTTCCAGTAAACCTAAATCAGCCACTCCCTTAAATTCAAAATTTGTTCTGCTTAAATAACCCAGAACATAAAACAATTGGGTAATAATTAAAATGAGAACAGACTTGAGGGCGGTTAAATCAAACCACAACACCTTAAAAGCAGTAAATCCTTCCCCTTTGGGCAGTCCAACCACATAAGGAGGTGCGCCAGGATAACGTTCTTTTGGATTAACCCATTGAAAGGTATCTTTGGCATTATTAAACATAGCTTTTTTCTCCTAATTTGGAAATTTCTAGAAACTTTGATCTTGGTCATAAAAGTTCAGAAATTTAGGTTTAATTTCTTGTGGTATAAGCGTTAAACATTATGGTTAGGGAGTTAAAGCAATACTGCTCAAATAAACTTGAAAACTTGATTAAATAGGAAGTATTGGTAGTGTGGGAAGTAAAGAAAAATAATATTTTGCTTCCCCATCTACCTCTACCTCTATCTCTATCTAAACAGATAATTTCCGAAAACGCAACAGTATTGGGAGTTAAAGAGGAAAAGTTATTCCCCTTTATTTGTGGTAATTAAAGCGAGAAAATCATCAAGGAATGGCTATCAATGATTAGATATTTAATCAATACGAGAAAATAACATTTCTCCTTCAGCAGCCAACTCTCCATCAACGGTTGCCTCACCTTTCATTTTAGCAATTCTTTCCCGTTTGAAAGCTAGTAATTCCACGGTAATGATTAATTGATCTCCCGGGATAACCTGACGACGAAACCTGACTTTATCGATACCAGCAAAAGCAAAAAATATCCCTTTCATACCTGGTAATAAGCTTAAAATAACTCCGCCAACTTGTGCCATTGATTCTACAATTAAAACCCCTGGCATAATGGGAAGGGGAGGAATATGACCAGGAAAGAACGGTTCATTAATGGTAACATTTTTTATGCCAACTGCCTTTTTCTCAGGGACATAATCAATGATACGATCAACTAAAGCAAAAGGGTAACGATGAGGTAATAATTCTCGGATTTCTTGAACCGTAAAGGTGGTTTGAATGGTACTATTTTCAGAAGCGTTATCAACAGGGTTTTCGGTGACATCAGACATACTAATTAAACAACCATCAATAGAAATAATCCTTTCTCATTATTTCACCATTCAACAAAATTTTTAAATAATGTTATATTTCTTTGAGAAGTTTTTCTCTTTCATATCAATTTTCATTTGCATAGATTACAAACTCAAAGAGAAATACTCTCCACTGTCACTAAACCGAGATTTTGATATAATCAATTGAAAACTGCTATCACGTGAGTTCGGAGTTAGGAGTTAGGAGTTCGGAGTTAGGAGTTATAATTTTTTTAACGAGATAATGAAGGTTTGAGACTTCTGATTTGAGTCAGTTTTCTCGAAATTTCCTTATATCGAACTCAGGTGCTATCATGAGTTAAAATGCCCAATAAGCGATGGCATAATAATCGCCAGGTTAATATTAGATAAGGACAAATGCTAGATAATTCAGATTTAATTTTAGTTGCAGGTGCGACTGGTGGTGTCGGGCAATTAGTGGTGGCTAAATTATTAGAAAAAAATCTTTCTGTTCGTGCTTTAACTAGAAATAAAAATAAAGCTGAACAGATGTTTGATGACAAAGTAAATATTGTGGTTGGAGATCTTCGTTATCCCGATACTCTCGCTTCAGCTATAGAAAATGTTACTTATATTATATGTTGTACTGGGACCACTGCTTTTCCTTCTCAAAGGTGGGATTTTGTTAACTTTTTTAAGGCTAAAAACAGTCCTCAAATAGTAGATGGTGAAGGAGTAAAAAACTTGATTTTAGCTGCTCCCAAAAACCTAATAAGATTTGTTTTTGTTTCTTCTTGTGGTGTTTTGAGGAAAGATAGTTTACCTTTTAATATTCTCAATAGCTTTGGGGTACTTGATGCTAAACTTTATGCAGAAAATACTCTTAAAAATTCGGAACTACCTTACACAATTATTCGTCCTGGAAGATTGATTGATGGTCCTTACACTTCTTATGATCTTAATACCTTACTTAGAGCAAAAACTGATGGGAAAAAAGCTGTTATCATTGGCACTGGTGATACTTTAAATGGAGAGACTAGCAGAATTGATGTTGCTAATATGTGTGTTGAATGTTTGAATTATGAGGTAACAATTAATCAAGCTTTTGATATCATTAATTCAGGAAAAAGACCAGAAGTTACTAATTGGAAACAACTTTTCAGTCAAATTATATAGCAGAAAAAAATAGTTAGCACATTTTTCATCTCCCTAGTTGTGATTCCGAGGAAGGATTAACGAAGTCAGAATTTATTTTTGAAATAGAAATTTATGCTCCGATTCAAAAACTATGCGCCTTAAAAGGCGGGGGTTTTGGTTTGACTATTTTCGATAATTTCCATAAATTTCTCACCATAATTCATAGTAATATTGCAATCATTAATTATATGTAAATCATATTTTAGCTAATAGATAAAGCTGAAAAATAACGAATGAATACTTATTTTAAAGGTTGAAAAATATGCAGTTTAAACTGTTGAGATAACTCTTCACAAACTTTGATTCCGCGAATACTATTCCCCCGTTTATCGAGGGGAGGAGAAAAGACACCAATCCCCATGACCCCCGGAACCACCCCTAAAATACCGCCTCCAACACCGCTTTTAGCAGGAAAACCCACTTTATAGGACCATTCACCCGCAAAGTCATACATACCGCAAGTAAACATGACACTGAGCAAATCTTTGATATAGTCAGGATTGATAGCTATTTGATCTGTGATCGGGTTAATTCCTTGATTGGCCAAAGTTGCAGCCATCACTGCTAAATCTCGACAATTAATGATAGCAGAACATTGTTGGAGATAGAGATCAAGGGTTTGTTTAATATCCCCAGAAATCATGCCAAAATTACGTAATAAATAAGAGATAGCCCAGTTGCGATCGCCTTGATTTTGTTCAGAAACTACAGCAGAAGTGTCAACATATACAGGATGACCCACATAACGTTGATACATTTTTAAGAGACGATTAAGCTTGTGTGCTGGACTTTTTCCTTTGATTAAACTGGTCATAGCGATTGCCCCAGTGTTCACCATACAATTATAGGGACGTTTAGAATTTTCTTCTACTTTAATAATAGAATCATAACTATCTCCTGTGGGTTCCACTTCCACTTTTGTTAAAATGTAGTCCCTGCCATGATCTTCTAATGCCATTCCATAGGCAAATACCTTAGAAATGGATTGAATTAAAAATGGTTTTTCGCTGTCTCCTACGGTATAAACTTGTCCATCGACAGTAACAATACAAATAGAAAAACAATTAGGATCAACCTCGACTAAATCAGGTTCACTTACATAAAGATTACCTTGATTTAACGGTAAATATTTATGGTATAAATGCTGTAAAAAGCTGTTCAAACTATCTTGTTCCTTGAAAAAAGAAGAAATTAATTTTCTTTTTTTATTAAAGGGATTATTAGAATAATCTGGTTTAAAAATATGCAGTTTAAACTGTTGAGAAAGTTCTTCAAAAATTTTTACTCCACGAACACTTTTATTATGGGTTCCTAGACGAGGAGAAAACACAGCAATTCCCATTGTATTGGGAATCACCCCAATGATCGCTCCTGATAAACCACTTTTTGCTGGTAGACCGACACGATAAGCCCATTGACCTGAAAAGTCATATAAGCCACTGCTAAACATAATACTGAGTAAATCTTTAGTATAATTTTCATTGATTGTTCTTTCTCCTGTAAGGGGATTTAAGCCTTGATTTGCCAATGTTGCTGCCATTAATGCCAAATCTTGACAAGTTACCAAAAAGGAGCATTGTTGAAAATAAAGGTCTAATATTTCTTCAACATTTCCTTCAATTAGTCCAAAATTAAGCATCATATAAGCAATAGCACGATTCCAACTATCTCCTGTTTTTCTTGACCAAAAAATTGACTCATTGATATTAACATCTCGCCCAAAATAACCACTAAACATCTTTAATAGTTTCTGTCGTTTTTCTTCTAGGTTATGTCCTTTAATTAAACTGGTAGTAATAATCGCTCCAGCATTAACCATCGGATTATATTTTCTATCTTGAATTTCTTGTGCCTCCATGATATCATTAAAGGGTTGTCCCGTCGGTTCAACCCCAATTTTATTGAGAACATACTCTTCTCCCCACTCTTCTAAAACCATGCCATAGACCAAAGGTTTAGAAATAGATTGAATTGTAAATAATTCGGATGTATCTCCTACACTATAAATTTGTCCATTTGTGGTCATAATACTAATGCCAAATAAATCAGGATCTGCTTTAGCTAAATCGGGAATATAAGTCGCATTTTCCCCCTCTTTTACATCCAGAAAACGTTGATATAAATCATTCAATGATTCCGCAAAAAAATCCTGAAATCCTATTTCTTCAGGAGCAAAAATTGACCATTCCTCACCCATATTTATATTTTCCATTGTTTAATTGAAGATCCCCAAGTTACCGAGGCTGATAAAACTCCTAATATTTTAATGTACAAATTGGCAATAAAGCAGTAGTCTACAAGGGTACGGAGACCTCAGAAATGATTATGTTGCCCTGAATGGTAATCGTTGCTGTTTATTTGGAGAAAAATTAATGAAACCAGCTAACTCCAACGAGTTTAAAACTTATACTCAAGCTGTAAAAGAAGGGAAATATGATTTATATGTTGGCAATTTGTTTGGTAAATACGATAATGTTCGTACCTATTGGGAAGATCAACTAACTCGTATTGTCTTGCGTCCTTTTTTACGAAACCTAGTCGAAATGCAACGTAGTGAAGGAAAAGGAATGAGAATCGTTGACTTAGGTTGTGGTGCAGGGCAAGGATACGATATTCTAACTAAAATTGATTATAATGACCTGGATTTAGGATTACAACATAAACGCGTATTGCCTTATGAAGACATTTCCTTGTTTGTCGGGTTAGATATTAGTCAGGCCATGGTAACCAAAGGTCAAGACCTGTTTTCCGATAAACCTAACGTACAATTTAAACAGGCAGATTTATCCCAAGGTTTAGGAGAGATTAAGGATAAAGAATCTGCTTTTGATCTTTATTTTTCTTCCTACGGTTCTCTATCCCATCTAGCGCGCAAAGATTTAGTAACCTTGTTAGAGGATATTTGTGATCATGGTAAAGATGGCAGTGTAGTCGTAATGGACTTAATTGGCCGTTATTCTGTGGAATGGCCTGGTTTTTGGCACGGGGAGTCTGAACAAGAAAAGGTTCGTGAATATAATATGGGTTATCTATATTCTGAGGCAGTTCGTCAAACCACCGATATTGAGTCGTTTCCCATTCGGTTTTGGACGGGACAAGAAGTCAGAGAATTAGCTCAAGAAATTAGTGAAAAAACAGGATTCACCCTAGAAGTTAGCAGATTAGTCGATCGCTCCCTTTTAGTTGGTCGTCATACGGATACAAGACATTTTAACCCCAAACTTAAACCCACTCGTCGCTCCATCAATTCCCTCCATGAAGATTATATGCGCACCAATTTAGAAGAATTAATATTGGATAGCAGCATCTTTCCAGAACATACCTTTATCAGTCCTTTGTTAGAAGATTTGATTAGCTCTTGGAATATTTTAATTGAGTTTACCCAACGTCGTCTTTCTCATAATATCTCCCTTCCCGATGTGGCCGGATGGGATCAATTTGCCAAACCCTTACAATTTGCTTTAATGACTATCGATCGCGTTATTGCAGATGTGGGTTGGATGTGGTACGGTGATCCCCGTGCCAATATTATTGAACCTCAATTGGGTTATGCGTTGAGAACCCTAGAGTACGAAATGCAAAAAGGATGGGGTTGTGGTCATGGATTAATTGCCGTGTTGACCCTCAAAAAATAAGTTAACTGAGATGTCGGGAGAAGTCCCTCGCTATAGCTAAGGTGGACGCATCGAGCCACAGGCGAGTACCGCCGGACGCTTAGGGATGGGATGAATCCCGACCAATATATTAACGTGCGACAGCACAACCTCGCTTAGATAGCTTGTGTTACCATTTGAGCAACTGTGTGCTAAAGTGATGTTATGACTCTAACACTGAACTATACATATAGAATCTACCCTGACAGTAAACAAGAGGTAATGTTATCTGAATGGCTGGAAATTTGTCGCCGTTCATATAATTATGCTTTGCGTGAACTAAAGGATTGGATTGCTTCAAAGAAGTGTCCAATAGATCGGTGTTCACTAGAGTCAGAATATATCATGTGTGCTGATTATCCTTTTCCAAGTTATCATCAGCAACAAAATCAATTACCCAAAGCTAAGAAAGTATATCCTTTGTTGGCTAAAGTTCCCAGTCAAGTCTTACAAACTAATGTTAGGAGACTGCATGATGCTTGGGACTTTTTTCGTAATCGGGGGTTTGGTTTTCCTCGGTTCAAGAAATATGGACAGATGAAGTCTTTACTGTTTCCTCAGTTTAGAAGCAATCCTTTGACAGGATGGCAGATCAAGTTACCAAAATTAGGAAAAGTACGGATAAATCTTCATCGTCCTATCCCTGATGGTTTTGTCATCAAACAGGTACGAGTTATCAAAAAAGCGATGGGGTGGTTTGCTGTAATCAGCATTCAATCTGACATAAATTTGCCTGAAATTGAATCACCATTCGGGCATTTTCTTGGTATTGATGTTGGTCTTTCCAGTTACTTAGCTACCAGTGATAACTACGTAGAAAAAGGACGTAAATTCTTCAAAAGCGAACACCGTAAGCTGAAATTGCTGCAACGTCGCCTAAGTAGAAAACAGAAGCGGTGCGACCCCGGCGATTCACAATCGCCTAGGGAACGCGCACCAAGACAACGTTCTAATAATTACGAAAAAGCCAGAAAGAAAGTTGAAAAGCAACATAATCATATTGCCTTCAAACGTAAAGATTACCAATTTAAATTAGCCCATAAGGTTTGTGATATGGGAGACAGTATCTTTATGGAGGATATTGACTTTCGCACAATGGCCAAGGGATTTCTGGGTAAGCATACCCTTGATGCAGGTTTTGGGCAATTCAGGGATATTCTGAAATATATCTGCAAGATAAGAGGTAAGTATTTTGGGTTAGTTGACCACCGAGGAACTAGCCAAACTTGTCCTAATTGTCGTGCAGAGGTTAGGAAAACCCTTTCTGATAGGGTTCATAACTGTCCTGAATGCGGATATCAATGTAACAGAGATGTTGCCAGCGCGCAAGAAATTTGTAATCGAGGAATAGAAACTACTACTCTGGGACTCAGAGGAAAGGAAACAGTCTGTCAAGTCGAGGTGTCGGGGGTGATGAGCCTAGATAACTGGCGTAGGGGTAACTTACCTCTGTGGGCAGAAATATCCCATCGTGAGTTGGGAAGCCCACGCTATACTGCCTAGCAGTTAGCGTGGGAGGATGTCACTTACCACTCGGTTTAATTATTTATCTTCAACCATTAAAATTGTAAGGTAATGGCAGACCTATGTAGAGAGATTCCTAAAACACCAACCCTAGAGAGTATTAGAAAGGTTACGCCTCATATTCCCCATATTGAAATCGCAGCCAGGGAATTTCAACGTACCATAGCAGAAGATGATATTGTTGCCCTCTATGGAGGTTTAGGGCGTTACTATAGTGGTCAAGGCTTATATTTCCTTGCTGAACCTTGGTTAGTAGACTGCTTAACCCTTACTAGAAGTCGTTTGCAAGAGCTTCATCCTGATGTAGCTACCAGTTTAAATAATTTAGCCGTACTGTACAAAAACCAAGGAAGATACACAGAAGCAGAACCTTTGTACAAAGATGCTTTAGCCTTGAGAAAAGAATTATTAGGCCATCGCCATCCTGATGTAGCTACCAGTCTAAATAATTTAGCCCTACTGTACGATAACCAAGGAAGATACTCAGAAGCAGAACCTTTGTACAAAGATGCTTTAGCCTTGAGAAAAGAATTATTAGGCCATCGCCATCCTGATGTAGCTACCAGTTTAAATAATTTAGCCGTACTATATGATAACCAAGGAAGACACCCAGAAGCAGAACCCTTGTTCATTGAAGCTTTAGCCTTGAGACAAGAATTATTAAGCCATCGCCATCCTGATGTGGCTGACAGTTTCAATGATTTAGCCATACTCTACGATAACCAGGGAAGATACCCAGAAGCAGAACCCTTGTTCATTGAAGCTTTAGCCTTGTATAAAGAATTATTAGGAGATCGCCATCCTTATGTAGCTACCACCTTAGATAATTTAGCCACACTCTACGATAACCAAGGAAGATACATAAAAGCAGAACCATTGTACAAACAAGCTTTAGCCTTGAGAAAAGAATTATTAGGAGATCGCCATCCTGATGTAGCTACCAGTCTAAATAATTTAGCTGTACTCTACGATAACCAGGGAAGATACACAGAAGCAGAACCCTTGTACGAAAAAGCTTTAGCCTTGTATAAAGAAATATTAGGCCATCGCCATCCTAATATAGCTACCAGTTTAAATAATTTAGCAGGACTCTACTATAAGCAAGGAAGATATACAGAAGCTGAACCCTTGTATAAAGATGCTTTAGCCTTGAGAAAAAAATTATTAGGAGATCAGCATCCTGATGTAGCTAACAGTTTAAATAATTTAGCCGTACTATATGATAACCAAGGAAAATACTCAGAAGCTGAACCTTTGTATATTGAAGCAGTAGCTATTGCAGAAGAAACATTAGGGGTTAATCATCCAAGTGCAGTTATTTTTCGGGATAATTTAGCTAGTTTGAGAAATGCTCAAAAATAAAGATTATATTCGTAGGTTGGGTTGAGGAACCAAACCCAACAATCATTAACCGTTGTGTTAAGTTTCACTCTGGTTCAACCCAACCTACATATTAAAAATTACTGTGTTTCAAATATACTCTACTTTTCCTAAGATTTCCTCTGGACTTAGTACCTCCCAAATTAAAATAAGACTTCGCAAAACTTTGCCAATAGAACGACTTTCTTTAATACAATATACAATACCTGAGTGTTCAGAACCCGAATAATGTAACTTTAAAAAGTCCCTATCTTGTGTAAAAATAACTCTGTGTTGGGAATTGGCAAACAGTAATTGTTCTTCATCTGATGCAGAAATCAATCCTACCTCAACCGTTGTTGTCACATCAATCTTTCTGCGTCTTAAACCCTCGGCGATCGCTTTATTAGCATTTTCGTCTAGGTGAAATTTAATCTTGTCTATCATGTCGCTGACTTAGTTTTTGTTTCACTAAAGAAGGAGTTTCTATTTGCATTTCTCTAGCAAATACTTTATCTTCTTGCATTTGTTTTCTGATCTCTTCAAAATGATCATGATAATAAGATAAAGCTGCATAAACATCCCCTAAAGTAATACTAGGATATTGGGAAACAATTTCATCAGGAGACATTCCCATCGATTCATGCCAAATAACAATATCTTCTACTCGAATACGATGTCCTGCAATACGTGGTTTTCCACCACATATTCCTGGCGTTATTTCAATATGATTAATGATTGTTTTTGTCATGTTTTAATTTCGATAATTAAATGTTATGTTGGGTTTCACTTTCGTTCAACCCAACCTACTTGATTTAAGCGTTAACTAAACTACGAGTATGACGTTCTTTTAAATAGGCCATAAACTCTCTTCCTTCCCGTAAACGACGCACTAACATTTGCGGATCACCTAACATTTCTTTAACAATAGGAACGATGGTACGACGACGGAAATAGAAACGACGATACATCTGTTCAACTCCCTCTTCAATTTCAGCAGCAGAGAGATTAGGATATTGTAAAGTTGACATTTGAATACCGGAACTAGCTACTAAGTTTCCGTTAGTAAACCAACCATTTTCTTGCGCTTGTTTATATAATTCTGTGCCAGGATAAGGAGAAGCAATAGACACTTGAATAGTATGGGGACTAATATCACAAGCAAAGCGAATAGTGTCTTCAATTGTTTCTTTACTTTCGTTTGGTAAACCGAGAATAAAGGCCCCGTGTACTTTAATACCCAGTTTATTACAGTTGTCCATAAATTTACGAGCAACTTCTAATTTAATGCCTTTTTTCACTCCATCTAATACCCCTTGATTTCCTGATTCAAAACCAACTAATAATAAGCGTAAGCCATTATCTCTTAAAGTTTTTAGGGTTTCGTAATCTAGGTTAGCACGGGCGTTACAACTCCAGGTTAGGTTAAGCTTTTTCAGATGTTCACTAATAGCCATAACCCGTTTTTTATCGATGGTGAAAGTATCATCATCAAAGAAATATTCTCGAACCTCGTCACCCCAGATAGACTTAGCTAAAGCCATTTCTTTACCCACAGCTTCGGGAGTTTTGGCACGGTATTGATGTCCCCCGATAGTTTGCGGCCAGAGACAAAAAGTACATTTCGCAGGACACCCTCTTCCTGTGTACAAAGAGATGTAAGGATGCAGTAAATAACCAATAAAATAGTTACGGAAATTTAGATGTTTTTCGTACATAGGAAAAACACTTGGCATTGAGTCCCAATCGTGAATTAATTCCCGTTCTTCGGTATGCTTAATATTACCAGAAGCATCACGATAACTTAGTCCTTTAATCTCTGCGTAGGGTTTCCCTTCTGCTAATTCTTTACAAGTGTAATCAAATTCGTTGCGACAAACAAAGTCGATAATAGGGTTTTCTTCTAAGGTTTGACTGGGTAAAACAGCAGCATGGGCCCCCAATAAACCTACTTCAGTATCAGGGTTTTGTGCTTTAATAGCCTCGGCACATTTGACATCGTTGGGTAAGGTGGGGGTACTGGTGTACATAATCACCAGTTCGTAGTCCTTGGCAATTTTTAAGACATCCTCGACGGTTTGATAATGGGCCGGTGCATCTACTAATTTACTGTCTGGGACTAAGGCTGCTGGTTGCGCTAACCAGGTGGGATACCAAAAGGAGGTAATTTCTCGTTTGGCTTGATATCTGGCCCCGGCCGCGCCATCAAAACCATCAAAGGAGGGAGGACTTAAAAATAAGGTCTTTTTCATGTTTTCCTTACCGTTCACATTTACTCACATCAGTTTCTCATCGGTACAGTTACCTGATGAGCAAGTTCTTGTAATGCTAACGAATTTTCTATTAGTTGATCAAGCAATTATGAAGTTAAAATTATAATTTATTGTTTAAGAATTTATAGATTCTGATATAGCAATCAGTAATGATATATGATAAATGAGAACATATAGAGGAGATAATAGTATTAACCTGAGTTCGATATAAGGAAATTTCGAGAAAACTGACTCAAATCAGAAGTCTCAAACCTTCATTCTCTCGTTAAAAAAATTATAACTCCTAACTCCTAACTGCTAACTCCGAACTCACGTTCGTAGGGATTTAACACTGTGTTTTTCCTACTTCTGGTTTTCTTACAACTGAAACCTGATTGCTATAGTTTGGTAAAATAAACAGTGATCATTCCTTATTGTGGATAGATAATAGTGAAGTTTCGTCCTTTTTTTGCCACTCTCATCTTTGGTGTTATTCTGCTTCTCTCCCTCGCAGTAACCAGCGTCTATTTCATACTGAAACCGAGTCCTTTCCCTTTATTAGCAGGAGGGGTTATTAAGGAACCAACTACAGCAATTTTTCTTCCCAGACAAGCACCAGTTATGGTTTCTTTATTAACTAACCCCGATCGCTTGGATGGGTTGGGACGGTTTATTGCTTCCCCTGAAAAAAGACGGCGATCACATCAAGAAATACTCACCATTGAAAAAACTTTATTAGCTAAAACAGGATTAGATTATCAATCACAAATTCAACCTTGGTTAGGTGAAGAAATGACTTTGGCTGTTACTTCTCTTGACTACGATCATAACCCTAATAATGGTATTAAACCGGGTTATTTATTGGCGGTTTCTACTAAGGACCAAGAACTGGCTAAAGAGTTCCTCGAAACTTCCTATTCTACTGACGCGATCGCAGGGACTTCTGATTTAGTTTTTGAATCTTATAAGGGGGTTAATTTAATTGCTCAACAAAACCCCAATCTAACAAAAAATACACCTCTTTCTGCTACAGCAGTTGTGGGGAATATGGTTCTTTTTGCTAATGATATACAGGTGCTAAAAGAGAGTATTAATAATGTACAAGTTCCTGATTTAAACTTAAAGAATGCACCAGGTTATCAGAAGGCATTAGATACGATTATTGATCCGAGAATTGGTATTGTTTACACTAATTTTCCTGCTTTATCTGCTTGGTTGGCTAATCTACCTATCCCAGAATTACCTGAGATTACTCAAACTTTAACTATTGCTTTTTCCATCAAAGAAGAGGGGTTAGTTGCTCAAACTGCTTTAATTGGAGTCTCGGGAGAAAGAGATCGCTCTCCTATTTTGTCGGAACCAGTTGGTGCGTTTTCTTATCTTCCTGACAACACTATTTTAACCGCAGCAGGTACTAACTTAAATCAATTATGGCAACAAATTGAGACGGGGTTAGACCAAGATAGTCCCCTGCAACAACTATTAAATCAAGCTATAACCTATCTAGAAGAACCATTAGGTGTAAATTTGGCAAAAGATGTTTTTCCTTGGGTTCAAGGGGAATTTAGCGTAGGTTTAGTACCAAAAGAGGAAGGGGGTGAAGCTGATTGGATTTTTGTTGCGGAAAAAAGTCCTAATGTTGCTATAGATGAGGTATTAACACAGTTTGATCAACAAGCAGAAGATGCTGGTTATACAGTAGGAAAATTACCCTTATTAGACACCGATGTAACTGTTTGGACACAGCTAAAAGCAACGGTTAATCCTGATAAAAAAAACCTAGCTAGTTTACAAGCTGAGGTGAGTGGTATTCATGGCAATGTTGATAATTATGTTATCTTTTCTACTTCGTTTGAAGCTATTTCTGAGGCTATTTCTTCGGATTATACGAAACTAATAGATACGGAAGAATTTCAGCACGTTGTCGAAGGACTATCCCCAGAGAATGATGGCTATTTCTATATTAACTGGGAAAAAAGTGAACCTATTTTAAACCAAAAATTACCCATTACCAGAGTTGTAGAATTTGGGGTTAAACCCTTATTAAGAAATATTCGTTCTTTAACTGTCAGTAGTCAAGGTAGTCAAGATAATATTAGTCGTGCCACTATTTTCTTTAATATTGGTGTCTAAGACAAACAAGATGCTTGTTACGGTCTAGAAGGGTGTGTTACTATTTGTAAATAAATGTAAATAACACACCGCTAGAAAAAAACATGAAAGTAAAATATCCCATTAATTTGCACAAAGCACTAACATTGTTCTTTGTCTTAGGTTTGATGACTCTATATCAAAACTTTAGTGTTACTGCTTGGGTTTATTTGGCACTGCACGGAACTTATGGTATCCTTTGGCTATTAAAAGATATGATATATCCAGACAAAAGTTGGGAAGAAGAAGTACCTATTCCTGTAGGAATTTTCACCTTTTTTGTTGTTGATCTTTATTGGGTTGCTCCTTTTATTTTAATCAGTCAAAATATAGAAGCATCTCCCCCTTTAATTGGTGTAGCTATTTCAATGAATCTTGTGGGTATTTTACTGCACTACACTGGAGATGCTCAAAAATATTACACCCTTAAATATCATTCAGGGTTAATCACAGAAGGATTTTTTGCCCGTTGTCGCAACACTAATTATTTAGGCGAAATCTTAACTTATACTAGCTTTGCTTTATTAACTCAGCATTGGTTACCCTTTGTTATTTTAGGACTATTTATTAGTCTTATTATGCTTCCTAATATGCTCAAAAAAGATAAGTCCCTTTCCCGTTATCCTCAATTTGAAGCTTATCAAAAAGTATCCGGTTTAATCTTCCCTAAATTATTTTTGAGCGAATCTGAAAAAAATATCATTTCTCAACAAAATTAACCCTCAATATTATGCTCAGGAAAGGTCCAAAAAATCAGCTATATATTGATTAACTAATTCTGGTTGTTCCTGTTGTACCCAATGACTACAATTAGGAATATACTTAATAGTTAAATTCTCAACATAATCATCGGTTCTATAAGTCAATTCTTTTCCTAAGTAGATGTCATTTTCACCCCATACTATTAATGTAGGAATATTTATTTTATTCCATGATTTTTGAGGTTTAAATAGTTCTCGAAAAAAACAACGATAATAATTAATTGCTGCTGTCAAAGCACTGGGTTGTGCAGCAGCTTTTTTGTAAGCTTCTATGTCTTCTGAAGTAAATGCAGATTCATCAATTGTATGTTTTGTAAATGCAGATGTGATCGCTTGATAATCATTCCGTTTAAATAATAATTCTGGTAAAAAAGGAAGTTGAAAAAAGAAAATATACCAACTTTTTTTTAACTGTTGAGGAGTACGTAAACCTTCCATAAACTTAGCTGGATGAGGAAGATTTAAAATAATCAATTTTTCCACCATCTCTGGATATTGATCAGCAAAATACCAAGCGATCGCACCACCCCAGTCATGAGCGACTAAATTACATTTTTTGTACCCTAAATTAGTAATAATACCAGCAACATCTTTAACTAATTCTGAGATGCTGTATGATTGAATAGACTGGGGTTTATCACTATAATTATAACCTCGTAAGTCAGGAGCAACCACTCGATAATTATTAGAGAAAGCTGCTATTTGATGTCTCCATGAGTACCAAAATTCAGGAAATCCATGTAACATTAACATCAACTTTCCTTCTCCTTCCGAAACATAATGAAGTTTAACCCCATTCGTCTCAAGATAGTTATGATTCCAACTTTTATTAACTAAAGACATGATGACAAAACATTGAACATTGAACATTGAACATTAAACATTGAACATTTTGGTTTCAAGCCTACTTCCAAACTAATGATAAATGATAAATGATAAATGAAATTACCTTTATTAAAACCTAGAATTTATTATTAATATAATTCAAAAATAACAAATAATTTTGTCCATTGTCCATTGTCCATTGTCCATTGTCCGGGAGCATCCCAAAGTTGCAAATTGTCCTTGATTGATAATAGTTGATCTGATTAATTTCCCCCCGTCTCCCCATCTCCCCCTCTCCCCGTCAAACTCCAAGAATAAGTTTTTGGCAAAAATGGGATGCTCCCC
>NZ_JASJEB010000176.1 GCF_030064895.1 Crocosphaera sp.
TGATATAGCAGTCGCCAAAGCTATTAGGACATTTTTCTGTTCCCTGTTCCCTGTTCCCTGTTCCCTTAAAATATAATTTATGTGTCCTAACTAGCCTGTCTATTGCTATAATTTGTGATACACTGAGAACGAGTATCACTGATTATATAACTATAACGGTAGGCAAGGTAAGAACAAAAATAAGTTTTATATAGCAGCCTAAGTCATTCCCAATCGGTGATAAATAAAGCAAAAAAATCTTAAAGTAATTATTATGGCATTACCGATTGTGGCGATTATTGGACGGCCGAATGTAGGCAAGTCCACCCTTGTCAACCGTTTAGCTAAGGATAGACAAGCAATAGTACACGATGAACCCGGAATTACTCGCGATCGCACCTATCGACCTGCATTTTGGGGCGATCGTGACTTTCAAGTGGTAGATACAGGGGGTCTAGTATTCGACGATGAGACAGAATTTTTACCCCTGATCCGAGAACAGGCAATGGCAGCCTTAACAGAGTCTAGTGTAGCCATTTTTGTGGTAGATGGTCAACTAGGTTTAACCGCCGGGGATAGTGAGATTGCAGACTGGTTAAGACAGCAAGAAGTACCCGTTTTATTAGCAGTCAATAAATGTGAGTCACCGGATCAAGGACTGATTCAAGCTGCCGAATTTTGGGAATTAGGACTAGGAGAACCTTACCCTGTTTCTGGTATTCATGGTAATGGTACAGGGGAACTGTTAGAGCAATTAATTACTTATTTACCCTCTCCCGATGAATTACCGGATCGAGACGAGATTAATGTTTCAATTATTGGTCGTCCTAACGTGGGAAAATCTAGTTTATTGAACGCATTTTTAGGGGAAAAAAGAGCAATTGTTAGTCCTATTTCTGGGACTACTAGAGATGCTATTGATACTATAGTAGAACGAGGAGAAAACACCTATCGGTTAATCGATACTGCTGGTATTCGTCGCAAAAAAAATGTTAATTATGGGGCGGAATTTTTCAGTATTAACCGAGCATTTAAAGCCATTCGTCGTGCGGATGTAGTTTTATTAGTTATTGATGCTCTTGAGGGCGTTACCGACCAAGATATTAAGTTAGCAAATCGCATTATTGATGAAGGAAGATCTGCTATTATTGTCGTTAATAAATGGGATGCCATAGACAAAGATTCTTACACCATTTATGAGTACAAAAAAAAGGTCATGTCTCGACTTTATTTTATGGAATGGGCGGATCTGATTTTTGTTAGTGCCATGTCAGGAAAAAGAGTAGAAAAAATCTTTAAATTAGTGGATGTAGCAGTAGAAGAACATCGTCGTCGGGTAACTACATCTGTTGTCAATGAAGTATTAGAAGAAGCAGCAAAATGGCACTCACCCCCAACCACTAGACAAGGAAAACAAGGAAGAATTTATTACGGAACCCAAGTATCAAGTCAACCCCCAACCATTGCTTTATTTGTTAACGATCCCAAACGATTTAATGATAATTATCGACGTTATATTGAGCGACAGTTTCGCGAACAAATTGGTTTTCTGGGGACTCCTATTCGTCTATTATGGAGAGGTAAGAAAATGCGAGATATTGAACCTAGTTTAAACAGAGCAACTAAAGTTTAGATAAAAACTGTAGGGTGGGCAATACTCGAAACTATCTCATATTAAGGTTTTAACTTTAATTAAAATTGCCCACCTTCCGTTGATTTATAACATTATTAAGGTTAGGAGAAATAATAAAATGGAAGAATTATTTGAGTTAAAAGATTTGTTACTAGCAGGAAATATTGATGATGCTTTATTATTGAACGTTAATATTTTATTTATAAACTATATTTAAAGCTATCAATTAGCTAAAATAGTAATTAGTTAACTAAGTAAAAATATAGAAAATGAATACCATTGATTTAGTGACACAAAAAATCCATTTATTACCCCCTGATAAACAAGAAGAGGTTTTAGATTTTATTGAGTTTTTAATGATAAAATATCAACCAGAAACCTCTCGAAAATCTGCCGAAGAATTAACAATTGAACGCATGAAGGATCTTGATGATCCAGATAACCCTGATAAATGGGAAACTGTGGTCGATATCGGTGACGAAATTGATGAAAATGCTTTAAATGAGTGGTTAGAAAAACGTGGTTACAAAAAAACGGTATCAAATCAAACTACATAAGTTATTCTCTCAAGAGGATTTATTAATTTTACCTGTTGAACTACAAGAAGATTTTTCTAAGTATCAACAAGTTTTATCCCTTGATCCTTATGAAACGAGAGGAGTCCCCAGTCATAGTTTAACAGGTACATTAAGGGGATATCGCGCGTTAGAAATTGATGAAAATGGGGTTAGTTATCGTTTAGTTTATCGTATTCATGAAAAACCTGCATCTAAACGGGTGTTTATTTTAAGTTTTGCAGAACATGATCTCGCTTATGAAAAAGCTAAGGAGAGAAAGTAAGAAATAGAATTAATTGTAGGATAAATATTATTCAATAATAATATTATTAATTCCTTCCTAACTTGAACTACTTCTAGTTTCTTTTATTTGCTATAAACTTGATCATGACGACCAATATCAATTAACAAAATTATTATTTCTAAAGATTCCCCATCCTCGGAAAAAGTAAAAATAATTCGGCAATCATAATTCACAGAACAAGACCATAACTCTTCTAAATTACCACTTAACTTATGAGATTTCAAAGATGATGTAAATGGATCTTCAGCTAACTGTCTGAGTACATCGAAAATTTTAGGTTTTAACTGAGGATTTTTCTTAATTAGCTTTTTAAACGAACGCTTAAACCCTTCACTCCAGATAACATCCATTGTTAATCCTCATTCAAATCAGCAATTAAATCGTCTACAGTTCCCCTTTTAGCTGTGCCTGTAGCAATCGCTTGTTTTAATTCCTCAACATTAGCCAAAATTTCTTTTTCTCTCGTTTCAGCCCTATATTTATGGAACATTTCTAGCAATAAATCTTGTTCATCCTCTGATAAACTCTCAAAAGATTTGATAATTTCCTGCAAAGTCATTATTTTACCTCCACAAACATTTAAAAGTTCATAATTTTAAATAGAATTATAACAAAAAAATTCACCTCAATCATTTAACTATTCTCAAAGTTGATCTGATTATAAATATGGGCAATCGCTAATTCATCTCAGATCAAATTAAGCCTTTCCAACCTTCCCAAACCGTCTTTCTCGCTGCTGATAATTTAATAAAGCATCGTGGAGAGTATGACGATCAAAATCAGGCCAAAGGGTTTGGGTAACATAAATTTCTGCATAGGCCAATTGCCATAACAGAAAATTACTAATCCGCATTTCTCCACTGGTACGAATTAAAAGATCAGGATCAGGAATACCTTTTGTATATAAGAAATTTTCAAATAAACCTTCATTAATATCATCTAACTTCAACAATCCCTGTTGCACCTGTTGTGCGATCGCCCGACAACTTTGGACAATTTCTTGACGACCACCATAATTAGTAGCTACCGTAAATTGCACTCCAGTATTATTTTCCGTATCTTCCATAGAACGACAAATTTCCTCTTGTAGGGAAGGACTCAACCTATCTAAATCTCCCACAAAACGAATTCTCACATTCTCAGCCATCATTTCTTGTAATTCACGACGCAAGACCCTTTCAAACAAAGTCATCAAAAAATCTACTTCTTCTAGAGGTCGTCCCCAATTTTCCGTAGAAAAAGCATAAGCTGTCAAAGCCGAAATCCCCCAATCCCGACAACAACGGAGTAAATCTTTGAGAGTATCCACCCCTCGTTGATGTCCCATAATACGAGGTAGGCCACGACGTTTTGCCCAACGGCCATTACCGTCCATAATGACGGCGATATGTTGGGGAAGACGGTTTAAATCGAGATCGTTTGGTAAGTCCTTTAACACAATAGGCTGCTTAACGGTCATTTCTTCTCTTCTGATGAGTTCGATGACAATGTACGAACGGTATTTTGTAGGAAGCGTCTTCCCTCTGGGCCGATAATACGGCTGAGAAGACCCCATCCTGGAGCTACAGACTCTCCCTTAACCAGTAAAGCAAATTTTTTGTCTAGTAGCTCTTTTAGTTTACTGCTAGTTAGGGGTCGATCCAAAACTCCTTTTTCAGCGAGGGAAATAGAACCGGTTTCTTCGGAGACAATAATACACATACATTGATCGACGCTTTCCGTTATACCCATGGCCGCCCGATGTCGCGTCCCCAGTTGACGGGAGAAGTTTTTATCGGAGAGAGGTAAAATTACTCCAGCAGAAATAATGCGAGTTCCCCTAATAAAAACAGCCCCATCGTGGAGTAGGGTTTTAGGCTGAAAAATCGTCTGTAGAAGGGCTTTAGAAATCTCTCCATCAATAGAGACACCTTGATCAACAAAAACTCTCATATCGATTGAGCCAGACGTTTCAATGACAATCAAAGCACCTGTCCTATTTTGAGAAAGTTCTCTGACAGCTTCTACCAATTCATCCACCACATTATTCGTTTTGATGGTGCTAGGTTTTCGTGCGAAAAATTGTAGGATTTTACCTTGTCCCAAAAGTTCCAGAAAACGCCGAAATTCTCCTTGGAAAATAACCGCCATAGCGACGGCCGCCCCCAAAACTAATTTTTCCAGGACAAATTGCAGCAGTGATAATTGAAGCTTTTCGCTGATCACTGCTGCTAACATGAGAATAATAAGCCCCCGAACCATATACAGGGTACGACGCTCACCAATAGCAAGAAGCATCAAATAGGTTAGTAGCAGCACTAAACCGATATCAATGCCGTTATGAATTAGCTCTTGAATTACGTCTGGGCGCGCCCAGTGTTGCTCAGAAGGCTGACTTGACAGGAAGTAAAATGACAAGATGGATGCTCAATGAGAACAATTTGCGGTTGAAAGTAGGAGAATTAGGGGATTAGCTTTTCGGGTAAACAATCTTGTCGAATTAGATCGTCATAAGTCTCCCGTCTTAGGATTAAGTTAGCCTCTCCATTGTTAACTAAAACGGCTGCCGGACGGGGCAAACGGTTATAGTTGGATGCCATACTATAATTGTATGCTCCTGTCCCCATGATTACTAGAATATCTCCTGGATGGGTTTGAGGCAACCGAGCGTCTTTAATTACAATATCTCCTGATTCGCAGTGTTTGCCGGCAACGGTTACAGTTTCGTTGATCTCGGCTGACATTTTATTGCCTAGAACTACACTATAAGCTGATTGGTAGGTAATAGGACGAGGATTATCGGACATTCCTCCATCAACTGCGATGTAGGTACGTAGTTCGGGGATTTCTTTCCGACTTCCTACTTTATAAGCAGTGACACAAGCGGAACCAATTAGCGATCGCCCGGGTTCGGCAATCAGTTTGGGCAAGGGAATATTAGAGCGTTGACAAGCTTGCATCACCGCTTCACTAACAGCTTTAACCCATTCTTCAATACTTGGGGGATCGTCCTCTTCTGTGTAGCGAATACCCAAACCACCACCGATGTTTAATTCTGGTAGGGTGAGTCCGTATTCTTGACCGATTTTTAGCCATTCTACTAATACGCCGGCTAAGTCTTGATGGGGTTGTTTCTCGAAAATTTGGGAGCCAATATGGGCGTGTAGTCCCCGACAATTGAGGGATTTGTGTTCAGCGATATAGGCAAAAACGGTTTCGAGTTGATGGGGATCAAAACCAAATTTACTATCTAGATGGCCTGTGCGAATGTACTCATGGGTATGACATTCAATTCCTGGGGTTAGTCTTATCAGAATGGGAATACTCTGATCAGGCAGACTCTGACTTAGTTGGACGAGGGTTTGCAGTTCTAGCCAGTTATCGACGATGATGGTACAACCCACTTCTAAGGCTTGTTTTAGTTCGGCAACTGATTTATTGTTGCCATGAAAGTAAATTTTTTGGGCAATTTCTTGACACGAATAGCCTAGTTGTGTTAAAGATTTTTCAGTTGTGTAAAGTTCGCCTCCAGACACCACATCAAAGCCTAAATCTTCTGTGGCGATGACACCAACAACGGCGAGAGAACTCCAAGCTTTTGAGGCGTAAATGACCTGAGACTCCCCTTGATAGTAGGTTTTGAATCCATCTCTGTACTGACTGCAAGCGTTTCTCAAGGTCGTTTCATCGAGGATGTAGAGGGGGGAACCAAATTGTTCAACCAGAGTCTCAATATCACAACCACCAATTTCTAAGTGATCACGATCATTAATGTTAGCGGTTAGGGGTAATAGAGATTGGTTAGGAGATGGTTTTTTTGTATTTATGGCATTTTTTGGCAGGTAATCTTGTCCTGTGTGAGGATTTTTTGTTGGTGTCGCTATCATAATTTCCTGGTCTAGTGGGTAACTTTGTTGAGTAGTTCCTAAACTTGTAGCAATAAACTACTCTCGAGTTTTATCCGTGGGATTATCCTTTCATTATATGACTATATTTTCCATCCTCACCTAAATCCAGTTTGTTTTTAGCTGTAGAGATTTTAGGATTTTAGGTGGGGACTTCTGCAAACATTCTTTTAACAGGGATGGTAAATTCTTCAAAACTGAACACCGTAAGCTGAAATTGCTACAACGTCGCTTAAGTAGAAAACAAAGACTTTCTAAGAACTACGAAAAAGCCAGAAAAAAAG
>NZ_JASJEB010000177.1 GCF_030064895.1 Crocosphaera sp.
ATAGCCAATTATGAGCAATTTAAAAGCTAAATAATCTTATTTTTCAACTTTTTTCTCCCCTCCTGCCTCCTGCCCCCTGCCTTCTGCCTCTACTTATTAAGTATTCTTGTTCTAATGCAAGATGTGAGTATAGATAACGACAATTAATTTGTCTCCACGACACTAATCTGTCACTGATGACAAATAATGTGTCACTGTACAAACACAAATCGGGATGACTGGATTCGAACCAGCGGCCCCTTCGTCCCGAACGAAGTGCGCTACCAAGCTGCGCTACATCCCGTAAAAATAGCACTCCTCGATTATATCATCAACCTTGTTTGAGGGAACAGGGAACAGGGAACAGGCAAGAGGATGATATGTAGAAGTTGTAAGACAAGATAGCAGTTCTACAAGTCCTCTAAACTTCTGACATTGCTAACGTCTATCCCAGAACAAGCGCGTTTAAGTAAACCAGCTAATACCTTACCCGGCCCCACTTCTAAAACTTGAGTAATTTCCTGTTGAGGCAAAGCTAACATAATTTCGCGCCAACGCACAGATCCGGTCATTTGTTGGCTTAAACGTTCTTTGAGGATGGTTGCCGAGGTACTGGGAGTGGGATCAACATTGGACAGTACAGGAACCTTCCCGTCTGTAAACTTAGCCTCTTCTAGCAACTGTTTAAACTTGGTTGATGCTTCGGCCATAAAAGGAGAATGAAACGCCCCAGACACCTTTAACTCAACCGCACGTTTACTTTTAACTTGAGAACAAAGTTGATCAACCCCTTCAGGAGTGCCAGAAATGACCACTTGTTGTTCACTGTTATCATTAGCTAAAACCACACCAGAAATAGCTGCGATCGCTTCTTCTAACTGAGAACGATCAAATTTCATCAAGGCCGCCATTTTACCTCCGGCTGCCTGACTCATCAACTCACCCCTGCTTTTAACTAAGTTTAACCCTGTAGCAAAATCAAACACCTCAGCAGCATATAAAGCCGAATATTCCCCCAAACTATGACCGGCCACTAAATCCACTTTTTGACCCTTATCTTTCAATAAGTCAATCAAAATAGTTTCCACCACATACAAACAAGGTTGAGTGTATAAAGTTTTAGCTAACTCCGTTTCATCGCCTTGACATTTATCTAAAACCGACCAACCAAGGATACTTTCTGCTTCGCTCAAGCGATCTTTACCCATAGGGGTTGTTATTAAATCTACCCCCATGCCTATAGTTTGCGATCCTTGTCCGGGAAATACCCACGCTGTTTTCATCATAAATTACCTATTTATTTATCTGTTATTTATTGGGTCTAAATACCCCAACGGAAAATAGCTGCCCCCCAAGTTAAACCAGCACCAAAACCAGAACTGGCGACAACATCCCCTGGTTGGATTTTCCCTTGTCTAACAGCTTCATCAAGGGCTAAAGGAATAGAAGCAGCAGAAGTGTTACCATACTCATCCAAATTAGCAATTACTTTCTCGGCAGGAATTTTCAGACGTTTAGCCACAGAATCGATAATTCTTTGATTTGCCTGATGTAAAATTAACCAGTCAATATCATCGGTGGTTAAATTGGCCTTAAAGAGTGCCTTTTCGATGACTTCTGGCACCTTTTCCACGGCAAAACGATAAACATCCCGTCCTTTCATCGTAATAGGCTGATAAGTGCCTCCCTTGACGGTTAAACCCTCTTTTAAGCCTTGGTCTGTACCGTGATAGCCAAGGTTAAGAGCGTCGTGTTGTTTACCATCACTGTACATGGTAAAACCCAACAAATTATCCTTATCTGTGATCCCTTGACAAACAACAGCACCAGCACCATCCCCAAAGAGAACGCAGGTAGTGCGGTCGGACCAATCAACCCAACGGGAAAGGATATCAGCCCCGATCACTAAGACGTTTTCATATACTCCTGTACGCAAAAATTGACTGGCAGTGATTAATCCAAACACAAAACCCGAACAAGCTGCTGTTAAGTCAAAGGCCACTGCCTTGTCAGCTTGTAACAGGGCTTGTACTTTGGCCGCACTACCAAAGAGATCATCGGCCGTAGATGTGGCCAAAATAATCAAATCAATATCCCCAGGAGTTAGTTTTGCCATAGTGATGGCCTGACTAGCTGCTTCTGCTGAGAGTTCACTCAAGGATAAATCTGTGTTGGCTAAATGTCGTTTACGGATTCCGGTTCGGGTGCGAATCCATTCGTCAGATGTTTCTACCAGAAGACTTAAATCGTCGTTGGTCATCACCTGCTTGGGTGCAGCCGAACCACAACCTATGATACTTACCCCAATTGCTTTCAATAACCTTTCCCCCTAATGGTTTCTAAACAATGGCCAAATTCTGATCTTCTCATTATCCCATTATTTTTCCACTGATGCTTTAACACCATCGGAAATAGGGGTCTTTTGAGAGGCTTTGATGCGATCTAATACTTGATTGTCGATCGCTTCTTTGGCTGAGCGAATGGCGTTAAAAATAGAGGGAGCATGGGAGCTACCATGACTAATCAGACAAATACCAGCCACACCTAATAATAATGCTCCTCCGTGTTCAGCGTGGTCGATCCGTTGTTTGAGGTTTTTTAAGTTGGGTTTCAGAACAGCAGTCCCTAATATTCCACGCCATCCTTGGGGTAGTTCTTCGCGCATGATTTGTAAAACAATTTCTCCTACTGCTTCGGCGAACTTTAAGAGAACATTGCCCACAAAACCGTCACAAACGATAACGTCAAAGTTGCCTGAGAGTACATCTCGGCCTTCAGCGTTACCAGCGAAGGGAATGGCTTGGTTATTTTCTAATAATTGATAGGTGGCTAGGGCTAAATCATTACCTTTGCTGGATTCTTCCCCAATGTTGAGCAGTCCTACTTTGGGTTGCTCGACTCCCATCACATATTGACTATAAATGGTTCCCATGAGGGCAAATTGTTCTAAATATTTGGGGCGACAATCTACATTCGCCCCCACGTCTAATATAATCACCGACTTCCCTGCTATAAGGGTGGGAAATACGGTTCCAATGGCTGGGCGATCGATACCTTTGAGGCGACCTAATCTTAGGGTTGCTGCTCCCATGGCAGCCCCGGAATGACCGGCCGATATTACTGCATCTGCCCGATTTTTCTTGACTAAATCCATTGATACATTAATTGAGGCTTTGGGTTTGCGCCGAAGTTCACTAATCCCTTCGTGCATCTCGATCGCCCCTTCTGCATCTACGATCTCTATATTGGGGGATGGCTGATGATGTTGGAGACAAGCTTCAATGGATGGGCGATCGCCCACCAGTAAAATGTCTACGTCCAACTCTTCCGATGCCCGAACCGCCCCGGCGACGATTTCTTTGGGGGCATGATCTCCCCCCATAGCGTCCACTGCAATTCTTGCTCGATTTTCTGCCATTGCTCAAAACGATAGAAGTCATCCAGATTTTAGCAGAACCTTTGAACAATTTTGAAATGAATTCTCATCTCATCTCCATAACCATACTCATTATGATTATGTATTAATTGTACTCAGGTTAGCTGTCATTGCATAGATGCAATAAGAGGCAGAGAAGTGTCTATTTTGAGATAAAATAAGATTTGTAAAATAACCATTGACAAGATGAATTTTTTAACTCAGCTTTTTTCTTCCCCTAAATCAACTGAAAAAGCAACTAAAAAAAAGGAGCAAATTGGACTTCCTCGTACAAAAAAAGGTCGTAGAGGTATCCAGATAAAATCCTCGAAAGAAGTAGCAATTATGCGTCAATCTTCTTTAATTGTGGCCACAGTTTTGAAAGAGATTCAAGACATAGTAAAACCAGGAATGACCACAGGAGATTTAGATAGTTATGCAGAGCAAAGAATTAGGGAAATGGGAGCAACACCTAGTTTCAAAGGTTATTATGGGTTTCCTGGCTCGATTTGTGCCAGCATTAATCATGAGGTGGTGCATGGGATTCCCAATGCTAAAAGAAGAATTCGCAGAGGAGATGTTTTAAAAGTAGATACAGGGGCTTATTATCAAGGGTATCATGGAGATTCTTGTATTACAATTGCTGTAGATAAAGTATCCTCCAAAACCGCTCGTTTAATTCGTGCAGCAGAAGAAGCTTTATATGCAGGAATTAATGAAGTAAAAGCAGGAAAATATTTAGCAGATATTGCTGGTGCGGTTGAAGATGTTGTGAAAAAATATGGTTATTCTGTAGTAGAAGATTATACCGGTCATGGGGTAGGACAGAACTTGCACGAAGAACCCCCAGTTTTCAATTATCGTACCAAAGAAATTCCCAATATTAAGTTAAAAGAAGGCATGACTTTAGCCATTGAACCAATTGTTAATCAGGGATCAAAATATACAAAAACCTTGCGCGATCGCTGGACAGTGGTAACAGTTGATAATTGTTTATCGGCACAGTTTGAACATACAGTATTAGTAACAGCAACTGGTTACGAAATTTTAACAGATAGAACACATATTAAAGGAGTTTAAAAAAATTCACTCCCAATAGATGGAAAAGTTTTTATTCAATATAAAATCTAGTTTGTAGCTTTTTCTATTCCCACAACAGGTCATTTCATTTATCATTTATCATTTATCATTTATCATTCGTTTGGAAGTAGGCTTGAAACCTCTCCCAAACTTCTTTCTCCCTAAAGGGAGAGGCTGGAAACCAAAATGTTCAATGTTTAATGTTCAATGTTTGGTCACGAATGTTTTAGTATTTTAAGAATAAATTAATATTTTTCTGGGGTTTAATTAGCTAAAAATAAGGAAAGAATTAGAGAGTATTGGAAAAATTGCTATTTTTCTTAAAATCTCTCAATTTGTATCCATCTTTATCACTAATTATTGTTATGAAAAGTAACAAATTATTACAACTGGGGTGTTTTCTTTGCTAGTAACTTAGAAAATTTTGTTGATGTTTTTAAGATGCTTCCTATTTTAAGAACAGAAAAAGAATAAGACATCAAAGCTTATATAGAGAAACTTCCCACGGCTCAAAGAAAGGAAGCATTAGAAAAATCACGCCGTATTCTGAACAGTATGAATAGTCGTAATAAACTAAAAGGATTAGAAAAAGGTGCTAGTCCTTTAAATTTAACTTATTGGAGTACAACGCCTTTTAAATTAGGTGATGAAAATGTTCAATATCTGGTGATAGCGAACAGAGATAATTCCATGGCATCAAAACCGAACAAAGATAATCCTAATTTCTTGCGATCTGCGATGGTAGAACAGTTAAAATCTCAAGATGCAACTTTTGATTTTTCTGTCCTATTACCACAAAATCCTGAGGAGTTTCCGATTAATGATGCGACTGAAAACTGGGACATTAGACCAAAATCAAAATCTATTGTTGTAGCAACACTACAAATACCAAAACAAAATTTTGATTCTCTAATGCGACGGGAATTAGATGAAGAATTGTCTTTTACTCCTTGGCACGCTCTACCTGAACATCGTCCTATTGGAGAAATGAACTTAGCTCGAAAAGAAATTTATCAGGAACTCTCTAAATTTCGTCATGAGTTAAACAATAATTAGGCTTTTCCAACAATATGGTGTAAAAATTAGCGTTAGCTTAGCTATTTTTTACACTATCTTCTCAAGAAACTTGAATGTGACTATTCTATATACCAATCCTAGATGATTTGTGAGTATATTTTTCTTATCTTTTTCCTTTTAATCATACTCAATCCGGTTTATATACCCCAGTTATAACTGAATGCAAAGAACTCCCCCCTCTCCCCCATCTCTAACAAAACTGAGTTTTATAAGTCGGACTTGGTATCAGATTTATTTCTCACAACTGATGAATTATTGCTATATATTAAAGCGAAACATATTAATTAGGTTTTGATTCTTCAAACATTAGGTAAGGTAGTTGTGTCATTCCTAATTCCTTATAGGTTTCTTGGGCTATAGTATTATTTTGTTCAACATATAATCGGAATCCACAAACATCATCTTTCTCATTAGCAAGTTTTTTGATAAACTGATACATCCTGCGATAAATGCCACGACGACGATATTCTTGTTTTACAAAAACACTTTGAATCCACCAAAAAACACCATTGCGCCAGTCACTCCACTCCTTAGTAATCATCAAACATCCAACCACTTGAGAATCCATTTCAGCTACGATATAAAAACCTTGTGATGGGTTGGTTAACAAAGTATTGACTCCGGCAAAAACAATATCTGGTAATAATATTTTGCCCTCAGTTTCTTTGGCCATTACCTGATTAAAACTCGCAATATCTTCCGCATCACTGAGTTGGGCCAGACGTACATTTATAGTATCCAATGTTTAACTCAAGTTCATTTAGTTGACAATCCCTATTTTACTCCTCCGAAGGACTTAATAACACTTTTTAATGTGGTGTAAGTTATGGCAATACAAAAATTAATTAGAAAATTTTCTATCCCCCTACTGTTATTGGTGAGGAAGCAGAAATCTCCTTAAGGACCTAACCAAAGTTAGTAATGCTATAACAACCATTTAAACCACATATTATAAAATTAATTAGATAATCTTCCAAACCCGATCTATTTCGGATTTCCTTCACTATAAAAGGTTTAGGAAGTCTGGAGAGTATCATAAACATTCAACGGAAATATAGTCATATATAGTCAAATCAGGATAAATATGTTCAGTTATTTTGTACTTAACTACAGCCTCCTTGAC
>NZ_JASJEB010000027.1 GCF_030064895.1 Crocosphaera sp.
AATCTAAAGAATTGCCACTATATTTTTTTATATGGATTCCCTTCGGTCAATTTATTTTTTGGTCGCCATTCATCCCTAACTTTTAGAAGATTAGGGTATTCTGGCGACATCAGGATAAAAGCAAGACAATTGTCTATCGTTTCGACAGAATATTGCAAGATAAGTTGTTCAGCAAGTACAATCAGGAATCGAATAAGTGTGTGAGGAAAGGAAAAATTGGTGTTAAATTTTATCAATAGTTTACAATTAGTCACCTTGTTACCTATTTTGGGAGGTTCTGTCTTTTCTGTGTTAACGGTAGCAACGGTTAAACGGTTTTTTAAAGGAATACCCAAGAATAACGGCTTTACTCCTCCAGTATCTGTCCTAAAACCAGTACGGGGTTTAGAAAAGAATCTTAAACGCAACTTAAGAACCATTGCCACTCAAGATTATCCTGACTATCAAGTGATCTACTCGGTGCAAGATCCCCAAGATCCGGCCTACCCTATCTTAAAGGAGATCCAAGAGGAGTTTGGCAAAGAGCGTGTTTCTGTAGTTATTAGTACCTTGGAAGCAGGAGCAAATGGTAAGGTTAACAACCTTTTAGGAGCAATTAAAGAAGCTCGTCACGATATCATTATCATTAGCGATAGTGACACCCATTTACAACCAGATTATCTTAAAAATATTGTCAACCCTTTGGCTAACCCCGATGTAGGTTGTGTCTGTACCCCCTTCAAAGTGACGAAAGCTGACAGTTGGTACGAAAAAATGGAACTTTTGACCATGAATGCTGACTTTATGCCTAGTGTCATGTTTGCAGACGTAACGGGGGCTTCTAACTCCTGTTTGGGGCCTTCTATTGCCATTCGTCGCTCAACTTTGGATCAGTTAGGGGGTTTAGAGAGTTTAGCAGACTATTTAGTGGAAGATTATGAGATCGGACGACGGGTATGGACATCTGGGCAAAAAATGGTGCTGTTACCCTATATGATTGATGTAGTGGTAGATTTAGACAGTTGGAAAAATTGGTGGAGTCATCAGGTTTATTGGGATCAAAATACCTATTTAGCGAGACCGGCTGCTTTTATTTCTACTATTTTAATTCGGTCTATTCCCTTTGCTGTAATTTTCGCTTTTTTACGATGGGATATGATTGGATTAGGTGTGTTAACTGCTACTATTTTAGTTAGAGTAATAACTGCTGCTATGGTAGCTCAAGAAATAGGAGATAAAGAGGCAATTAAGAGTTTATATTTATTGCCTTTTCGTGATGCAGTGGGTTTAATTTTTTGGGGTTTAGCTTTTACTCAACGTACTGTTATTTGGCGTGGGGTTGAATTTAAGTTAACCAGTCACGGAAAAATGGTGAGACAGGGTTTAATTGAAAATTAAGAGGTTTTAACCATGTTATTAAAACAGTTGTTGGAAGAAAAAAGAGAACAAATTTTACACTTAGCTGCTAAACATGGGGCTTTTAATGTTAGGGTTTTTGGTTCCGTTGACTATATTTCTGAAAAGTTCTGGAATAGTTAATTAATTATATGGAAGATTTAACCACAAAAATAAAGGACAAAGCCCTTGAAATTGGCTTTCATAAAGTTGGTATTGCTAAAGTTGATACTGATTATGAAGATAATGCAGTGGAGCATCTTCAAGCATGGTTAGAGTTAGGATATCAAGCAGATATGGCCTGGATGAATAACCCGAAAAAGCTTGATATTCGCCAATGTATGCCCGAGGTTAAATCAGTAATTTCTGTTGCTCTGAATTATTATACCCCTCATCAACACTCCCAGGATAAACAACAGGGTAAAATCTCTCGTTATGGATGGGGTAGAGATTATCATAGAGTTATGGCAAAAAAGCTCAAAGCCTTGAGTCAATGGTTAAATAATCAAGATAATAGTATCAAAACCCATTACTATGTTGATACAGGCCCGATTCAAGACAAAGTTTGGGCAATGCGATCAGGCATTGGTTGGATCGCTAAAAATAGTAACGTTATAACGCGAGAATACGGTAGTTGGGTGTTCTTAGGAGAAATTCTCACTAATTTGCACTTAACTCCAGATACCCCCCATACAGAACATTGTGGTACTTGTACCCGATGTTTAGAAGCTTGTCCCACCAATGCGATCGCTCGTCCCTTTGTAGTAGATGCGAATCTTTGTATTGCTTACCATACTATCGAAAATCGTGCCGAATCTCTTCCTAAAAATATTGTGAAGAACTTACAAGGATGGGTAGCCGGTTGTGACATTTGCCAAGAGGTTTGTCCCTGGAATCAGCGATTTGCTCAAGTAACAGATGTTTCCGATTTTCAGCCTTATTCTGGTAATATTGACCTAAATTTAGAAGAATTAATGAATATAACTGAAGAAAAATGGCAGAAAAAATTTCCGGCTTCTGCATTAAGGAGAATTAAACCAAGGGTATGGCGAAGAAATGCTCATGCTAATCTAGAAAGATAGGGAAATTGGATTTAAGCATTCGGCTATCAGCAGTCAGCAATATATGTATGGAAAATGACTGAGATCAAACGAGTGCTTAAAATTGCATGATGAGACTATGGCCACAAGTTAGGACTTTTTTGTTCCCTGTTCTCTTTTTTGTACATTAAATTTTTTGTCCTACTCAAAAAACGTGACCCGGTACAACTATCTATCCTAAATTATGTGGAGTGATGGACCTTTTCTGAATAGAAAAGAGACAATGGAAATCATTTCTCTTCCCACTCTTACTCTTCATTGTTAACCCGAGAAAAAATGACACTCAAAGTAATTGTTTTCGATTTTGATGGGACTCTCGCTGATACTTATGATGCGTTTATTGAAATCGCTAATAGCTTATCAGAAGAATTTGGCTATAAACCAGTTAAGGAACAAGAACAGGAACAACTGAAAAATTTAAGTGCAAAGGATCTGATTAAACAATCGGAAATTTCTGTCTTCAAAATCCCGTTTGTTTTGAAGCGTCTTAAGTCTGAGTTGACCCATAAAATTCAAGAACTAAAACCGATTAAGGATATACCTTATTGTGTTAAACAATTAAAAAGTCAAGGCTACAGCCTAGGTATTATAACATCTAATGCTGAAGAAAATGTAGTGAGTTTTCTGAAAAATCATCAACTAGAGCAATTTTTTGAGTTTATTTATGCAGGAACCACTCTATTTGGGAAACATAAAATTATTAAAAAATTACTCAAAGAGAAACAATTACTACCCCATGAAGTTATGTATATTGGAGACGAAACAAGAGACATTCATTCTGCGAAAAAAAGTCGTGTTCAATGTGTGGGGGTAACGTGGGGATTTAATTCTAGTCAAGCTTTAGCCAAACAAGAACCGGATTTTCTCATTAATAATCCCTACGAATTAATCACCATACTAGATAACTGTCAGTATGACATGATGGATGAGCAATCTAAGGTTACTTCTCTGACAATTTAAGGAAAATTGATTAATAATCAACCCTTGCTACTAGTTGATTAGCAAGGGGATATTAATTCAATCTCTACCCTCTCTGTTTGAGGAAAGTCAAAACTTGTCTTAGTTGTTTCTTGAGTAGATCAATTTCCCCTTGCATGGTATTAACTTGTTTACGGAGAGAAACAATTTCTTGGGCCATAGCAGCGTTATCTTTTTTATCTCCTCTGAGTTGAGAGGTTGCTGCTGCTTTTTCTTGGGTTTTAGGATGCTTTCTTGCTTTGGCCATAGCATCTTTAATGGCCTCAAGTAGCTGCTTTTTCTCGAAGGGTTTTTCAATAAAGGAAAAATATTCAAAGGGTTCATTAAGTTTTTCGACAACCTCTTCTTTTCGCCCTGACATCAAGACAAGGGGAATTTTTTTGAGTTCGTATTCTCTTTGTACTTCTTGATAAACATCCCAACCACTCATTTTGGGCAGCAGGAAATCTAACATAATCAGGTTTGGTTTTTCGCTACGAATAAGATTATATCCTTCAACACCATCTTTGGCTTCAAGGACTCTAAAATTGCCTTCTGGCAACATATCTTTAACCCGCATTCGGATTACTTTACTATCATCAATGACGAGGATTTTATGAGTTGACACAGTAAACTCCCTTTCAAGCGTTAATTCAATGGTCTTTGAGGTATTTTCTCTTCACCTTTAACGGTGATAGGTTAGTTATCCCTCTCCCCTAAGATTCCCCAAAACTGTCTGAAACTAACAACCGTCAACGGAAAAATTTTGCTGATCCATAATTGAAACCTATTGGCCTGAATTGGTTTGTTTCTCTGCTGCGTCTACAGCGCGATTAAAAATTTCATCTGTTTTCTGAAATTTAATCTTAATGTTTCCCTTTTCTTTATCTCCTTTTAAACTTCGATATTCTTCTTTTTCTTCGGCAATAAACTGAGTAACTGCTTTGTAAATGGTGTCTCTAGTATTGTTACTTACTTTACCTAGAGGTGACGGTAATACCTTATCTCCTAACAAAATAAAAGCAATAGTAAAGACCATACCAACTTGTAAAATAACTCCTAAGTTAATCGAAATTTTCACAATAATTTTCCTATAAACACTAAACTCATGATTTTTTCTCTAACAGTGTTATAGTCGTTTTCCTTGTTTTCTTCCGTGAAATCTGTCAAAGATAACTGTGATAAGGATCAAGGTATTATCGGTAAAGGTACAAAGGTTTTCAACATTTTGCGAATTTTTAAGAGAAAAATCAGATTTTGCAATTTTGAGTCAATTTCAGGTGGATAGGGACTTTGAGCTAATTTTTCTTGGATCTCAGCGTATTCTGCTGCGGTTAGGGGTTCTCCACTCATAGGCGATCGCCCTTCAGTAACAATTTCGTTGCGCAAAATTTCTTCGGGAATGTCCTCTGGCGGGGGTAAAGTAACCCCGGCCTCTAAAAAGATCATTTGTAGGGCTAAACTGAGGGTTATGAGCCGATAAAGCGAGGAATAGACCATGATTTTATCTCCTATGAAGACAATCCTGGGGGCAAAGTTTCCCCACAGATATTATGAATGGTAACAATTTTTTCAAATAACCAAGGATAGGTTTGACGATAGTAAGGAATTAAGGCCAAGGGACTGAGTAAAGCTGTTGCGGTAATGTCTGCTATACTCAAGCGATCGCCCACTAAGTAGGGTTGGGTTTGCCAGTGGGAGAGGACAGTCATGGCGTTTTCTAGGCGTTTTTGGGCTAATTCAACGCTTGCTGGTGTGATTCCGTATTGACGACGGACAATATTGATTACCAGTTGACTGGATAAAGACGGATCGATTGATTTTCCTTCCCCTGCACGATAATGATAATAGACAAAACGGGTAGCTGTACCAATACTTTCGTCTAACCAGTCTTCTAATAATAAAGCTTGGGTTTGTTGAGTGGGGTTGGATAGCATTAAGGGGCGATCGCTTTGATAGGTTTCGAGGTAGTTAAAAATGCGGGTTGAGTCAGCTATTGCTTCGAGTTCCCCTGTTTTTTGAGGGAGTAAAACGGGGACGGTGGTTAACCCGGTGAGGGGTTTTAGTTTGAGAATATGTAGTCCTGGGGTTAAGTTTTGGACTTGATAAGGTATTTTTTTATAACCTAGTGCTAATCTTGCTTTGCGACAGTAATGAGAGGTGCTAAATTGTAGGAGTAACATATTAATAACCATAAAAGTCCCATTATACAAGGCTTTTACAAGCATCAAACTAACGTGACTGTGAGTCAGTAGACTTTCAGTCACATCAGAAAGATAATCCGATATTATGGATAAATCTTTTAATACAAAACTGGGATTTGAAATTAGACAAGCTAGGTTAGCTGCTAATTTATCACAAGAACAGCTTGCTGAATTACTCAATGTTGATAGAACCTATATTAGTTTTCTTGAGGGTGGAAAAAGAAGTCCATCTCTAGAGACTTTTATTCAATTATTAAATCATTTAGATATCAAACTAAGCTTTTTACCCTATGAGTGGCTGAAAAATTTATATTCAGTTTGTAGTCAATATAATTTAGAAATTGAAACCCTTGCAGACACCATAAATGATCCAAAAGTTATTCCTATGTTAAGAGGAAAGGCGTTTGAATTTACTGCTTGTAACATAATAAGAAACAATTTACCCAAAAATCAATACCAGGTATCAAATCCTAAATTGAATGCACAATCATCCATTAAAGATATAGATGTCGAATTACATAACTTAATTAGTCATAAAAAATATACAATTGAATGTAAACTGGCTGCAAAAGGTAGTTTTCGGCATAAGGTAAAGGAAAATAACAATTTAGTTTCTATGCGAGTAAAATGTATGAGATCAAGAACTTTAGGAGAAGTTGCAGCGGCCAGAAAAGCAGAAGAAATAGGAATCAATAAAGACATATTAATAATTCATAATGATCAATATTTAGCAAATGATTTTGATTTTGTTATCACATCTATAGCCAATGCTTTTTATGAAACAGACAAAGAAACTGGGTTATATTATTGGTCGCCATCTGAGGAAGCCAAGGAATTTCTTAAACTTTTAAGAGTAGAAAACCAAGAAGAAGCATTTTATAAAACATATATTGCTAGAAGCAAAGATTTAGCGGTTGATAAAAATAATAATGTAAAATGTAGCCGAAAAAAATGTAATAATAAGGATAACTGTGGTTTTATTCCTAACTATCCTTATATTTATTTTGATAAAACAACGGGGCAAGTAATGAAACCTTGGATAGAAGTAGATAAGTTTCAAGAACTTTTAAATGATTAAAATAGTGATAGTTGCTTAATAAAAACGAAAGGTTCAACACCAGAAACATTATTGATATCATAATTGGTTATAAAAATTTCTTTACCTTTATAACGATTACTTTTATAACCATCAGACAGCTTTTTCTTATTTTTTTGATCATCTGTTCGGTTAATAGTATAATTCCATTCATTATCCTGAATTGATGTACACCAATTATACATTTCTCTAATCTCAGGAACATTATCATAGGTAATTAAAAACTTAAATTTTGAAGAATTTTTTTCTAAGACTTCACTTAAACGATAGTGATCTTCTAAATTAAAACTACAAGAATAAAATTTGTCTTGATCCGCACCAAAATAAGGAGGATCAATAAATAGAAAAAAATCCTCCTCAAGATACTCAATAACCTCTTGAAAATCTAGAGATAAAAACTTAACTAATTTTAATCTTCCAGAAGTTGTTCTTAAATGTTTTGGCCAATTTTCAGGACGCATAGAATATTTGTCACCGTATCCCCAATAACAATTAGCTTGTTTCATAATTCCAGAATAGGAAGTCCTATTCAAATAAAACCATCTCATTGCTCTTTCTAAGTCATTAGACGGGGAATAATCTAACTTGTAATATTTATGAAGCTCTTTACTTGCTGGAATTCCATCTAATAAGTTTATTAAATCTTCAACATTATCTCTGATTTGAATATATGTATTTATTAGTTCTGAATCTTTATCATTTAATATATTAACTTTAGTATTAGGTTTAGCAAAAAAAATAGAACCACCACCAACAAAAGGTTCACAGTATTTATCATGTTTAGGAATGCAAGGCAGGATTAATTTACGAGCATAAAACTTACCACCAGGATATCTAAAAGGGGAATTACTTAACTTTCTAACTTTATTTTTACTCACAACTAAATATCTCTCGATAAATTGATTAATTCAATCACACTTAGCTCAAAAACAAGAGTTCTCATTTCTAAATTATAGTTGAAATGAGAACTCTTGACTAATTTAGAGTGAATACTCTGTGAAAATTAAAGACTGTAGTAGCTTCTTTCAGCTTCTAGTTGCTGAACTAAACTATTTTGTCCTTTCGCTCTGGCAACTTCTAAACGATGCTCTAAGCTTTTCAAAATGTTAGCACGATGGAGACGAGTGAAATCATTTAAGTGTTTTGGATTATTCGTCATAACTCACCTCCATCTATGCTTTAATTGAGCCAACGTGAACACCCATTTCAGAAGCAAGACGGTGCAACATAGATAGTTGACGATGTTGCTGTTTGCTGCGATTTTGGGCTATTAAAAAACGAGATTTAGACCTTAAGCTATCTAACTCGTTTAGGTGAGTACCGATGTCATTATTTAAGAGCATAACGCCTCCTTCCAAATCGTGGTGGATTGAATGAGGCGCGTTCCTTCGGGATTATTTTCCCTACTTCCGTCTGCTGATATCAGCAGATGAACGATTTATCCTGTTACAATTGATATCTTAACATTATTTTTAATGTTTGCCTACTATTTCCTTATTATTATCATTTTCATATATAATACTTAGGAAAATTTGCTCAGAGAGAATAAATGGATCTTAAAAGTTTAATTCGTGATATTCCTGACTTTCCTAAAGCGGGTATTGTTTTTCGAGATATTACCACTTTACTTAGTGATGCTGAAGGGTTACGTTATACCATTGATACTTTGCAGGAAAAATGTCTTGCAGCTAATTTATCCCCTGATTATATTGTAGGGATGGAGTCTCGTGGTTTCTTATTTGGTGTCCCTTTAGCTTATCAATTAAATGCAGGGTTTGTTCCTGTGAGAAAACCTGGTAAATTGCCGGCTGCTGTGCATCAGGTAGAATATGAATTAGAATACGGTACTGATAGTTTAGAAATTCATCAAGATGCTTTAGAAGACCATCATAATGTTTTAATTGTGGACGATTTAATGGCAACGGGAGGAACGGCAAAAGCAACAGCAGAATTATTGGAAAAAATCGGTTGTAATGTTTTGGGTTTTGCTTTTATAATTGAATTAAAAGCTTTAGAAGGTCGTAAGAAATTGCCCGATGTTCCTATTATTAGTTTAGTGGAATATTAAAAATAAAAAATTACTAGTTCAAGAATATACTAGGTTAAAAATTTAAATTTTTCAGATATTCTTTTATTAGTTTTGTTTTTGATTTTTGCGCTAATTAAAATATAAATAAGAGATTATTGTAGTCAAAAAATTATTAATCATCTCCATCACCCTTACTCTAAAAATAGTATCTGAAAATAACCATGAGTCAAACCATATCTCCTCAAAAAAATAAACCTTCAAATAAGTTAGACAGTTGGTTAGATGCTGAAACAATCATCTATGTTAGCAAACGATTTTTACAAGGATTGTTAACTATATTGTTGGCTTCTATTCTCAGTTTTATTATCATTCAAATTGCCCCAGGAGATTATTTAGATACGTTAAAACAAAATCCTAAAATTGCCGAAGAAACTATCCAACAATTAACCATTAAATTTGGCTTAGATCAACCTTGGTATGTTCAATATTGGCGATGGTTGGTACGGGTTGTGACTCAATTAGATTTTGGTACCAGCTTTGTTTATAATCGTTCAGTTGCTTCTTTATTGGCTGAAAGAATACCTGCAACCTTATTATTAGCTGTTTCTTCTATTATTCTGACTTGGTTAATAGCAATTCCTTTAGGCATTTTAAGTGCAGTTAAACAGAGCAGTTGGACAGATAAAATTTTGAGAGTTATTAGTTATTTAGGTCAAGGATTTCCTAGTTTTATTACTGCCTTAGTTTTATTGATTGTTGCTCAATATTTATCCCCGTTATTACCAGTAGGAAATATGACAAGTTTAAACCATACAGAATTATCTCCCATCGGTAAAATATTAGATATTGGTTGGCACATGATTTTGCCTACTATTGCCTTAAGTGTTACCAGTTTTGCTGGTTTAATGAGGTTAATGCGAGGACAAATGTTAGATGTAATGAGACAAGATTATATTCAAACAGCTAGAGCAAAAGGATTACCAGAAGATAAAGTTATATATGTTCATGCGTTACGCAATGCTATTAATCCCTTAATTACCCTCTTAGGATTTGAATTTGCTAGTTTATTAGGTGGATCATTTATTGCCGAATTTTTCTTTAATTGGCCAGGGTTAGGACGATTGATTTTACAAGCAGTAACAGCACAAGATTTATACTTAGTAATGGGAAGTTTGACTATGGGTGCTACTATGTTAATCGTAGGAAACTTATTAGCTGACTTATTACTAAAAGCCGTTGATCCTCGCATTAAATTGGAAAATATCAAATAGAAAAATATGCTTTCACAACTTTATTATATTGTTCGTTCCAAAGTAGATGGCAAATATTTAGTTGCCCAAATTAATAAAGCAGAAAATGAAAGTTCTGTGAGTTATTTATTAGTATTTTCGGAAAATTTTGAGGCACTGAGTTATCTAAATACTCATGGTTCCGATGTTAGCGATCGCTTTATTGTCGAATCTACATCAGAAACCGAATTAAAAAGCATTTTAGAACGTTGGGATTTTCAAGGTATTGGTTTAGTCAAAGATCCCTTAATACCGAAAA
This sequence comes from Crocosphaera sp., assembly GCF_030064895.1. GTDB lineage: Bacteria > Cyanobacteriota > Cyanobacteriia > Cyanobacteriales > Microcystaceae > Crocosphaera. Next base: position 10,309 of record NZ_JASJEB010000027.1, read on the forward strand.
TTGAATTTATGTCAGTTTAAATTTTTCATAAAAAAAAACAATTTGATTAAATCTGAACTAGAATCAATAATTAATCAGATAGGTCAAACCAGTTTACCTAGCTTAAAATAAGCTAAAATATAATGCTATACTAACAAAACCATTGATAAATTCTTAAAGATTATCCCTGCCTTAGTTCTACTTTTTTCATACTCAAAACGTGACTACTCAAATCCCTTCCTTATCCAACACACCAGAGACTTTATCCACCAAAAACCTTGATAAAAGTCTCGATCGCCAAATGATTGTTATTCTTGACTTTGGTTCTCAATATTCAGAATTAATTGCCCGTCGCATTCGAGAAACCCAAGTTTATTCTGAAGTATTATCCTATCGCACAACGGTCGACAAATTACATCAACTGAACCCTAAAGGTATCATCTTATCGGGAGGCCCCAACTCAGTATATGACGATCACGCCCCTCAATGTGATCCTGAGATTTGGAATTTAGGTATCCCAGTGTTAGGGGTTTGTTACGGAATGCAGTTGATGGTTAAACAACTGGGGGGACAAGTAGAAAAAGCTACAAGGGGAGAATATGGTAAAGCTTCCCTGCGTATTGATGACCCCACCGACTTATTAACCAATGTAGAAGACGGTTCAACCATGTGGATGAGTCATGGAGACTCTTGTACTAATCTTCCGGAAGGTTTTTCCATTTTAGCTCATACCGAGAATACCCTATGTGCTGCGGTTGCTGAACATGAGAAGAAACTGTTTGGGGTACAATTTCATCCTGAAGTAGTTCATTCGGTAGATGGGATCGCCCTAATTCGTAATTTTGTCTATCATATTTGTGAATGTGAACCCACTTGGACCACGGAAGCGTTTGTAGATGAAACCATCCGTGAGATTCGCGCCAAAGTAGGAGATAAACGGGTATTACTCGCCCTTTCTGGCGGTGTAGACTCCTCAACCCTAGCATTCTTGTTACATCAGGCCATTGGCGATAAATTAACCTGTATGTTTATCGATCAAGGGTTCATGCGCAAAGGTGAACCTGAAAGGTTGATGGATATATTTGATCGACAGTTCCATATCCCTGTAGAATATGTCCATGCACGCGATCGCTTTATAACAAAACTCGAAGGGGTAACGGACCCGGAGAAAAAACGTCGTCTCATTGGTCATGAGTTCATCCAAGTGTTTGAAGAAGAATCAAAACGTCTCGGACCCTTTGATTATTTGGCCCAAGGAACCCTTTACCCTGATGTGATCGAGTCTGCTGATACCAATGTAGACCCGAAAACAGGAGAACGGGTTGCGGTCAAGATTAAAAGTCATCATAATGTAGGTGGATTACCCAAGGATCTGCGTTTTAAGTTAGTGGAACCATTACGGAAACTATTTAAAGACGAGGTTCGCAAAGTTGGGCGTTCTATTGGGTTGCCTGAAGAAATTGTTCGTCGTCATCCCTTCCCCGGGCCTGGTTTAGCTATTCGTATTATTGGGGAAGTGACCTCGGAACGCTTAAATATTCTACGAGACGCTGATTTTGTAGTACGGGATGAAATCGCTAAACAGGGGATATACCATGATTTTTGGCAAGCATTTGCAGTTCTTTTACCCGTTCGTAGCGTGGGGGTGATGGGAGATCAACGCACTTATGCTCATCCTATTGTGCTGCGTTTAATCACCAGTGAAGACGGTATGACTGCTGACTGGGCCAAGGTCCCTTATGACCTCTTAGAAATCATTTCTAACCGCATTGTAAACGAGGTGAAAGGGGTTAACCGTGTGGTCTATGATATCACCTCTAAACCCCCAGGAACCATTGAATGGGAATAATAGGTAAATACTAAATAGGTATTTTGTAGGGGTTTAGCAATGCTAAACCCTAAACCTTAATTAATCTGCTTCAAAATTAAGAATATCAATAGGAAACACTCTAACCCTTAACTCTACTGGTTGTCCCATCTTATCTGAGAGTATTTTTTGAGTTTGTTGAAGATTTTCTTCTGGATCAATGTTATCCAGTTTATCAGGAGTAATAATAACGTCAGCAGTAACAATAATTTTTCCTTCTTGTAGTTGAACATTCACCTGTGTAATAAGACTTTCTTCTCGATCTCTATTTTTACTGTGACGTTTAGCTAGTTCATGACGAATTTGATTTTCAATAATCATTTCCCGAAAAGAAAAATTGAGCGGTAGGGTAATCAAAATTAGACTTGCTAGTAACCCAAATAAACTAGCTGCGGCCTTTTTCCAACTACCATAAGAATCCAAAAGAAAGACGATGGCCGCCGTTAAAATAATCCCGACTAAATTTGTCAAAAAGAGCATAAAAGAACCGATAGATAGGCTAAAATCAGAGACTGCAAAGCCAATACCGACGACACATAAAGGAGGAACTAACGCCACTGATATTGCTACTCCAGGAATGGCATCAGAAACGCTACGACGTACCTTAGCAAACCCTCCGGCTGTTCCTGCTGCGATCGCTACTCCTAAGTCCAGTAAAGTGGGTTCAGTCCGCGCTAAAATTTCTGACCCTGATAGTCGATAACCTATAATTTCTGTAGTTAAAAAAGCAATACCAACTGTTACAAAAATCCCAAGAATTAGGCGAATTAAAGAATAACTAATTAAGCGAGTATTAAAAGTCACTAAAGCATAAGCTATGCCAATAATAGGAATCATCAAAGGAGCAATAATCATGGCCCCAATAATAGTGGCAGCACTATTAGAAATTAAACCAAAGGTAGCAATAGTTGTAGCTAAAATCAAGAAAATACAGAAATTACGAGCTAAAACTTGATTAATAAGAATTTGAGATAACTTATCTTTGGGAATTTTTTCTACTTGTACACCAATTCTGGTGTCACGGAATAATCTCCATTCTTGTTTTATAAATGACTGTAGTTTTAACCAAAACATAACATTACTTAAAAATTAATTTTCTGGGGCTTTACGAATTTGAATGCAACACCATTTTTTACGTTTCCATAAAGCAGCAACGATCCAACCTTCTTGTTCTAGGGTATCGGCGATGGCCTGGGATTGGTCTAACAAAATACCACTTAAAACCCCCCAAGTATTAGGTTTAGCCAACTTAGAAAAGTGAGGAATTAACTCCATAATAACCTCAGCTAAAATATTACAAACGATCCCGTCTACTCCCTCACCAACTAATTCTAATAACTCTGGTAAACTGCCTTGATTAATCAGCAAATTATTAGGATTAATTTGATTAAGATTACGGTTTTCCCTGGCTGATTTAACGGCTAAGGGGTCAATATCCACCCCATAAACCTTGCTGGCCCCCAATAAAATAGCCCCAATGGATAGAATACCCGAACCCGAACCAATATCAGCAATAACCACATCCCTAGCAGGTTTCGATAAACGCATTTCTAGGGACTCTAGACACAACTGAGTGGTAGGGTGGGTTCCTGTACCAAAAGCAACCCCAGGATCGAGTTTAAGGACGATTCTATCGGTTTTTTCAGGAGGGGTTAACCAAGCAGGATAAACTATAAAGCGGTCGCCTATTTCTGTGGGTTCCCAGTGTTGTTTCCAACTACTAGACCAGTCTTCTTCATCGATTAATTTCCAACGGGTTAGGGGTTGGGGTAAATCTAAAACTAAGGCATCTTGTTCTAACCATAGGGATAAAGCAGAGATATCTAGGGACTGATACTTAATTTGTGGGACATAACCTTGAATAATATAAGATTTTTCTTTAATTTCCCGTGAAGTTCCTGAACAGCCGAATTTATCTAACCGCCAAGTGATTGATTCTTCTAAATGAGGATGACATATAATTGTGATTTCCCACCAACTGTTGGCCATAGGATTTGTTTGTTCATGAAAAGGACTGGGAGACTTTTGGAGACGGGGAGACGGGGAGATAGGGGAAATAGGAAAGCAAAATATTAATGTTGGTTCTAGTCTTCCCACCCTTCCCACACTCCCCACACTCCTCACACTTCCCATACTCACGATCTTCCGTTAAAGTTTAACCGTATAAGCGTCTCGGATGCCATCGACTTTGGTAATTTCGCTCAAGAGTCCTTCTGGTAAAGGATCATCTAAACTCAGGGCCATAACGGCATCTCCTCGAACAATTTTCCGTCCCACTTGCATACTAGCGATGTTAACGTTAAAACTACCCAAAAGAGAGCCAATTTTCCCGATAATCCCTGGCATATCGCGGTGAACGGTAAATAACATATAGTTACTGGGAGGTACGTTAATGGGGAACCCATCCACATCTGTAATGCGAATTTCTCCATCGCTTAATAACGCCCCGGTCACGGAATGTTCTCCTAATGATCCTTGTGCTGATAAATGCAAAGAGTCGGAATAGTCACGAATGGAAGCGTCATGGGTTTCAATTATGCGGATACCTCTTTCTTTGGCTTCGATGGCTGCATTGACGTAATTAACCCGTTCTCGCAATGCTTGAGAGAGTAACCCTTTAATTGAGGCAACGACGATGGGTTGACCCTTGGTACTTGCTAATTCTCCTTGTAAGCGAACCGTTAAGCGTTCAATGCGTCCTCCGGCTAATTGACCGACTAAATTGCCCAAAGTTTCTGCTAATTGTAGATAAGGACGCATTTTTTCCATGACATCTGGGGTGAGTCCTGGAATATTCACCGCCGACCGTGCCGGCAGTCCTAATAATACATCCCGAATTTGTTCGGCTACATCAACCGCTACATTAACCTGTGCCTCGGCAGTAGAAGCACCTAAATGGGGGGTTAAAAGGATGTTTTCGTAGTCTCTGAGTTTGGATTCTTTGAGGGGTTCTTCTTCAAATACGTCTAAAGCAGCACCGGCAATTGTCCCTTCGGCGATCGCTTCGGCTAGGGCATCCTCATCGATAGTACCACCGCGCGCACAGTTAATAATGCGGGCGTTGGGTTTCATCTTACTGAGGGATTCTTTATTGATGATGTGGGTGGTTTCTTTGGTTTTGGGGATGTGTAGGGTAATATAATCCGATTCAGAAAAGAGGAGATCGAGATCCACTAAGGTACAACCTAATTGATCGGCTCTTTCTTTGGAAATAAATGGATCATAGGCTAATAATTTCATGCCCATAGATTTAGCAACGTTAGCCACATGGGACCCAATTTTTCCTAAACCGACAACTCCCAAGGTTTTCTTATAGACTTCTGCCCCAATAAAGCGTTTACGTTCCCATTTGTTATTTTTGACGGATTGATTGGCTTCGGGAATGTGACGGGATAGGGATAACATCATGGCGAGGGCGTGTTCTGCTGCTGCGATGGTGTTACCTTCTGGAGAGTTGACCACTACAATACCTTGACGAGTGGCGGCAGGTACATCGATATTATCCACACCAACCCCGGCCCGTCCAATAATTTTCAGTTGGGTTGCGGCCTCAATTATTTCTTTGGTGACACGGGTTCCCGATCGCAGCATCATGGCATCGTATTCGGGGATAATTTTCACTAATTCTTCTGGGGGGAGTCCGGTTTTAACATCCACCTGTGCCACTTGTGAGAGGATTTCAATACCAACTTGGTCAATGGGGTCTGATACAAGAACTTTTGCCATAGTAATTCGTCTTGGTAGGGGTGATCGTTTCTCTATTTTGCTCTCATGGTTGCAGTAATTTATTGTAAGGGTTGATCTCCCCTTGACCCCGAAATCGTTAACAAGTTTTCCAGTTTGCTATTTTAGGTGGAACCTAAAACAAAATTTGCGTTTTGCGATCTTAGCATTTCAAAAGGGTTTGTAAACTGAACCCCTAAGTCTTGACAAGCATTAGGAATTTTGATTTTTTTCTTTGAATTACTTGGTATTTCATGAGTTACCACCGTCATTTGATTTCCTAAAGCATGGGATACTAAATAATAGTCTCCTACACTCAAAAATTCATTAATCGCAGTTTGTTGATAATCTTGACTCATTGCCCATGTACTCACAGTGGTAAATTGAGCTAGTGTTGAGTTATCAGGTGATAAAAAGAAAGTGTTTTTATATGATTTTGCCCAAGTAGATAGATCGTCATTCCCCTCTGTAAGCTCTTTATAAACTGCTTCTATACTAAAAACGATTTGCTCATCATTCTTTTGAATTAACCAATCCCAAAAAGCTGGACAAAAATCAAAACCATAATACCTATTCTTCGCTTCAATAAAAACATTAGCATCTAATAAATATTGCATTACCCCTCCGTTAACTTATTGGCAATTGTATTAAAGGTTTCTGATTTCTTAATGCTCAACAATCGAAACGCATCTCGAAATAATGTTTTTCCCTCTAAGGTACTAGATACTAATGCTTGTAAAAATTGACGACTAACTTTAATATTTAGGTTTCGATAAAAATCTCCACCTATTTTTTGTTTACTTTTTCCTTGTAACTTTTGTAACTCGTCTAACTCTTCCTCATAAATAGTTCTAAATTCTTGATAATTATAGACCTTTAAATCATAAAGACGACGACTAATCACTAACGAACTAACCTTATAAAACTTGGCGAGTCTTTTTAACTCATCTTCTAAAGAATTAGACCGATTAAAATTATTTTGTAAATCTTTTAACGGAACAAGTAATTCTGCTGCAACTTGATTACACCAAATTTCATGATTATCTTGATTATTAACGTCAGCTATCTGAACATTAGATACACCTTCACTCCCTAACCAAATATGAGCTAATTCGTGAGCTAATGTAAAAATCTGTGCCGATTTTGTATCCTTCCCATTAATAAAAATTAAGGGAGAAAACCGATCTATTAAAACAAATCCACGAAACTCATCGGGGTCAAGAGAACGATGGGTATTACTACCAACGATACCACTAATCATTACCAAGATATTTAATTGACTGACCTGATCAATAAAAAATCGTAGTGTATCTTCTAATTTAGTCAATTTTTGACGTTCCTCTAGATTAAAACCAACTGCTTCACGAATATTTTGGGCGACCTCAATGACACTATTGTCTATTGTTACACACCCAATAAATTCATTTTCATTAAAGCCATTATCCCTTAAATATTGAGAGTACCAATCTTGTCTTTGTTGACATAAGTAAATTGTCTCTAATAAATTTTGACTCGGTTCATTAATGTTGCTATTTTTGATAGTACGGAAGTCCGAAATAGGAAGCTTTTCAACAGGTGGAGAAGGTAAAAATAACATTCCTAAAGGAACACTATTTTTTTGAGCAAATTTTTCCAGTTGCTTTAAGGTTGGTTGAGTCGTTCCTGCCTTCCATTCTGGAAGTTTGGGAAATGCACGCAGCAAAGTCTCGTCATCAAGTCCACCCCGACGACAAGCCCATTCCAATAGCGTTGCTTTTACTTCAACCCTCATCCCTTAATGGTTATCAACCTTAAAATAAGCTCATTTGTTCTAACTATTTATATCATATAGCAATGGATGTGAATATTAAAATTTAACATTAATGAGCATTATTTCTTAAAAAATCTTGATATTCTACAAGTGCATCAACAAAAAAATAATCCCCCCAAATTACCCCATGACGACACATTTCCATCGAACTTCCTACGATGGATTTAGGATGAACGTAACAGGCATATTTAAGAATACTAGCATTAGCTTCGTCGGTATTAGGTAAATAGGTTGAAGATGTTAAATCCCAAAGAATATTCTCTACACTATTGACATATTTAGCATAATCTGGATCTGATTTTGGTAATGTTTTTAATAATTTGAGTATTCCAGAGGCAACAATAGCTGAAGCTGAAGAATCTCTTTCTGTGGATAATTTTTTTTGTTTAGCATAGTCAAAATCCCACGGCGCAATATAATCTTTATTATTAGTAACTTTACTGTAAAAATTTCGGTAACTGAGATTATCTAAAAAATAATTAATAGACCCTTTAGTAATTTCTAAAATTTCTGGATCTTGAGTATAGTAATAAGTAATAGCGGACGCATAAATAAACCAAGCTTGACCCCGTGACCAAATAGAATCATCTGTCCATCCTTGTTTTCCTTCTGAAAATAAAAATTGTCTATAGGTTGAAGAGTCTATATCATCATCAAAATAGAGTCTTTGCCCAACACCAATATTGTTACTTTGTTGTTGTTTTTGTAATGCTTTACCAATGGTTTTTATATGACTGATTGCTTGTTGTTTCCATAGTTTACTTTGAACTAAATCTGGGTTATATTTAGCCGCCCATAGTAACTGTTCAACATTAATAGCATGGTCTATAAATATTTGCCAGTGGGTCTGTTTATCGTGATTTTTTGCTTGACGTTTAGTTCCAAATGCTCCTATTTCTTCGTGAAAGTTTCCCTGACCATTAATATAGGGTTTTGCTAGTATTTCTGTTGCCTTAATAATAGTATCTAATTGTTCTTTTTTTTCTAGATCACTAGAATTATCATACCATTTTCTAAAGACAAAGACATTATTTGCAGCAACATCTTTGATTTTTTCAAAGTCAACATTACGTAAAGGCTCTGACCAAGTTTTAGCATAATTGATCCAAATTTTTTTTCTGTTTGTATCTGTTTCCGCTTCTTGAATTTTCCATAATAAAGCAGGAAAAAATCCCAAAGTCCAATCATGGTATCTTCCATAAACCCACATACTTTGGGGTTCAAAATAAAGGCTAGGAAAATACTCATATATTTTGTTACTAAAAGGTGGTTTTCTAGTTTGTAAAGGAAATTTTCTACCAGGAACTCCTCCTCGTTTTTTTAAATAATTAATTGTTTGATTTGAGCGATATTTTGAAATATTTAAAGCTAATTCTATTCTTTGATTTAATGTTAATTTGTCTCGTTCTTTATCTTTTATGTTTAATATATTGACTATAATAAAAATGAATAAGATTAATCCTAATAATGATGACCAGCAAAATAAATAGAATTTAGGTGATTTTTTAAACATATTATTAAATTAATATCGTATCAATAAGATAAATACTACCATATTTTTCTAAGCTGTTTTGCATTTAAACCCCATATTATAGCAGTTTTCAATTGGTTGTATCAAAACATCGGTTTAGTGAGGTTGGGGAGTATTTTTCTTGGAGTTTGTAATCTATGAAAATGAAAATTGCTATCATAAAGTTAACCAATAAATTACCAAAACCTCTCCCCGTCTCCCTTTCCCCCCGTCTCCGGTGTCAGTCTAGTATAGTAATTTAGATACTTAACAGCTTACTCTTCTTCCCCCCATTTTTTATTATTTTTTTCTGCTGCCCGTAAAGATTTTTTAGAGGGCATTTCATAGGGAGAATCTAATAATTTTAATTGTTGAGGTTTGGGGGGTTTTATTCCTTCTTTTCTACGCTGTGATGTTCTTTCTTCGCTGGTATCTTCCGCAACAATTTCATAAAGTGTTGCTAACTTATTTTTACCCTTTCCTTTACGTAAAATACGCCCCAATCTTTGCACATATTCCCGTGCAGAACTGGTGCCAGATATAATAATAGCAACTTTAACTTCTGGAACATCAACACCTTCGTTTAAAACATGAGAAGTAACTAAACTTTTATAAATACCTTCTCGAAACCTGCTTAAAATGTCGTGACGTTCTTTTACTGGAGTTTGATGGGTAATTGCAGGGATTAAAAATTCTTGAGAAATGCGGTAAACGGTTGCATTATCATTGGTGAAAATTAACAATGAATCTTGATAATGTTCACAAACTAATTCTGCTAACACTCTTATTTTTCCTTCCGTACCGGCCGCTATTTCTTTGGCTTGTCTATGGGCTAACATTGCCCGTCTTCCGGCTGGACTTCTGGCACTGGCTTTAACAAAAATTTGCCAACCGTTTAAACTACCTAAAGAAATATTAGATTTCCGTAAAAAATCATTTCTAATTTGCATTGATTGTTCATAATTTTTTCGTTCTGTTGGTGATAGTTTAACCTTAATTTCTACTACTTTATGATCTGCTAATGTTCCCCCTGCAAGTTCTTTCACTCCCTTGCGATAAACTACCTCACCAATTAAACTATCTAAGTCACGATGGCTACCATCAGCCCTTTCTGGAGTAGCAGTCAAACCCAAACGATAGGGAGAAATGGCGTATTCTGCAATAACTCGGAAAAAATCAGTGGGAAGGTGGTGACATTCATCAAATACCTGTAATGCGTAACGATTTCCTATGGTTTCGGCGTGAATAGCCGCGCTGTTGTAAGTGGCAATTAAAATAGGACTGCGATCGCGTGATCCCCCTCCCAATAAACCCACCTCAATGTCAGGAAACGCTGCACACATCTGCGCATACCATTGGTGCATTAAATCTAAGGTCGGTACTATAATGAGGGTGGTTCGAGGCGTAGCAATCATGGCTAACTGTGCTAAATAGGTCTTTCCTGCTGCCGTTGGTAAGACAACTACCCCTTTACGTCCTGAAAGCTTCCAAGCTTCTAAAGCTTCCGTTTGATGGGGATAGGGTTCCCTCTCAAAACTAGGGGTTAAGTCTAAAGGGAAGAAGTCCTTGGCATTATCAACAAAGTTGAGGTTGTTATCTTGCAAGGTTTCAATCAAAACCCGATAATAAATAGCTGGAACCCGAAACTTCTCGATGCGATCGTCCCACGTGGCAAACTCGATCCATGCTTTCCCTCTTGGGGGTGGATGTAAAATTAATGTGCCGCGATCGTATTTCAGTTTACTGGGTCGTGCCATATAGTAAGTTAGTATTGTATTATCTTTAAGTTATAGAATTTGATGGATATTCTCAACAACATCCTCAACAAAATTAACTGTTTCATTGACTAAAATATCATCAATTGGCCATCGGTTTCCTATATTATAGGTTGGATCTATGTCTGCTTCATGAGCAATTTTGTTTCTACGATCAACAATAAAAGTTAGTTGTTGTTTAATATCTTTGGCTCGTTTGTTCATATTATTCGCTACTTCTTCCCATAACTTTTTATCAGAAATTAATCGAATCCCATCAGCAATTTTATCAGGTTGCTGAAAACTTTGATATCCTAATGTTTCTCTAATTTCATTTTCTAACCAACTGGTATTATTCAATCGGTTGACCATACTATTAGATATGATAGGCAATAATTGAGAAAGCTGATAAGATTGCTGTAAAAATTCTGAACCATAATTTTGCTGCATTTCTGTTTCTAACCAACTTTCAATATCTAACGCTATTTTTCTTTCTTGACTCGCTCCTCCTAAAGATACTTTGAAGCGAGAAAATGCTGATTTAGAAGTATTTGCTGACACCGCAGGTTCAGGGCGTTGTCCTCGATAAATTTCTAACATTCCTAAAGTAACAACTTCATGAACATAGTAATCTAATGCACTTACAGTTAACACTAAAGCTGCTCTCAATATATCTGATAAATCCAGTGCAGATGTTGATTGAGCTTTAATAGAATTATGCAATGCAATGAGATCCCTAACTCTCTTTATACTAATTCTAAATTGATCAATTGCTGACTGCATAAGCTGATGTTAAATTAATTACTTTATCTGCTAAGTCTGAAAATTCTTGTCTACTCTTTTCTTTTGATTCTTGGATTAGATCCACTCCCCATTTCTCTGAGTCTAAGTCTCTATTGATTAAATCATAAAGAGGTTTGTTATATTCTCGGAAACAAACGCCTAATATACTCAAATCTTCAATCTTTTCTAAAAAATAACTATCATTTATTCCTAATTTTTTGTAATCTGTTAAAGGTAACATCATACGATTTTGTACCAAACTTGGAATTAATTTATGAGAAATGTCTTCTTCAATTGATTTAAAGTATTTGTCAGAAAAAGATGCTTTTTTACCAATCAAGGCAGCATCATCATAAATAATAATACCTAAAAACTTTAGTATAACATTAGGAAAGGGGTAAGTTGCTGTTTTAAAAATTGGCAATGAACTGGCTTTTTTTGCCCACTGATACCATTTAGGTAAAACTCTAGATAATGAGTCAATTGACATTGTAGAAAACAAGTCAGGTCTTGTAGGAATAATAAAAAAATCACTGGTCATTAAAATATTTTGATTGATGCCTCCTAACGCATTACTCATATTAATTAAAATATAATCAGCATTCAATTTACTAGCTGTTTTATTCAATAAATAAGTAATAGAACCTGGTAAATTTTTAAGACTTTGAACTGTATTTCTTAAATCTTGAGCCGTATTTAATATAGTTTCATATTCAAAAAGACCTCTTTGTCCAGGTAATAAAAATAAACCTTCTTGCTCACCTATAGGAATACACTCCACTGCTTCAATAGCCTTAGGTTGAGACTCAAATGCAGGGGATAAACCTGCTTTAATATCTGAATTTTTATTATAAATTGCTTCAATTCTATCTTGCTCTTCTTTGCTTTTATATCCTAAAGCACTTGCTGTTAAACTACAATTAGGATCAGCATCTACTAAAATAACTTTGTATCCTTTATTTGCCAGCATCCAACCTAAATAAAATGTTGTAACAGTCTGGCTAGTCCCAAATTCATAATTAAATATAGCAATTTTTTTGACCATTTTATCCTCCTTTTTTTTGAATTATATCAAACCCAATAATAATTAACTCTGTTGTTAGCATCTTACTTCATTTTACTTTACACTCGATCATTCTATTTATCTTAATATTTTTCTTATATTTCCTTGATTATCATAATCTAAGATAGTTTATAATAGATTGACTTTAGGCAATTATATTATTCATTGATCAATGTCCAATTATTCAAAATCAAACCCTAACCCTAATATTGGCACTAGTGATTCACCTCATACTGATTATCGTAACCTTGATGCTAAGAAATTAACCCCAATGTATCAACATTATGTTGAAGTTAAAGAACAGTATCCTAACGCTTTATTAGTGTATAGAGTAGGTGATTTTTTTGAATGTTTTTTCCAAGATGCTGTTACTATATCTCAAGAATTAGAATTACATTTAACCAGCAAAGAAGGGGGCAAAGAAATAGGCAGAGTTGCTATGACTGGTGTGCCTCATCATGCTTTAGATCGTTATAGTCGTTTATTAGTAGAAAAGGGTTATGCTGTGGCTATTTGTGATCAAGTAGAAGACTCGGCAAAAGCAGCAGCGCAAGGGCGAATGGTAGCGCGAAAAATAACTAAATTATTGACTCCTGGAACATTAACAGATGAAGGGATGTTATCAGCAAAACAGAATAATTATTTAGCTGCTATTGTTATTGCTGGGGAACATTGGGGACTTGCTTATGCTGACATTTCTACAGGAGAATTTTTTACTACTCAATCTCAAGATTTAGCTAATCTAAATTTAGAGTTATTAAGACTACAACCAGCAGAAATTTTAATTCCTACAAATGCCCCCGATATTAATAGTTTATTACGCCCCGGAGAGAAGTCTCAATATTTAGCTGATGTCTTACCCGACTGTTTTTGTTATTCCCTGCGATCGCAAACACCTTTTACTTTAAATGAGGCCAAAAGTAAGCTCTTAATTACCTTTCATCTAAGGTCATTAGAAGGGTTAGGATGCGAACATTTACCCCTAGCTATTCGGGCAGCCGGAGGTTTATTAGATTACATAGAAGATACCCAAAAAGCCTATCAAGTTCCTCTGCAACTTTTACGGACTTATAGTCAGGTTGATTTCCTCATTTTAGATTACCAAACCCGTCGTAATTTAGAAATAACTCAAACGGTAAGAGATGGAACATTTCATGGTTCTTTATTATGGGCTTTAGACCGCACCTGTACAGCAATGGGTGGCCGTGCTTTGCGTCGTTGGTTACTAGAACCATTATTAAGTATTAAAGGAATTATAGCGAGACAAAATACTATAGAACAATTAGTAGAAAATCCATCTTTAAGACAAGATATCAGACAACTACTGCGCAGTATTTATGACTTAGAAAGAATTAGTGGCAGAGTAGGTTCAGGAACAGCTAATGCGAGAGATTTATTATCATTAGCTGAGTCATTAGTCAAGTTAAAAGAATTAGCAGAGTTAGCTATTCAAGGTGATTCTGCTTATCTAAAAGCCCTGCAAAATGTTCCCCCAGAATTAGAAAAGTTAGGTCAATATGTTATCGATCATCTAGTTGAATCTCCCCCCTTACATTTAAAAGATGGAGGTGTGATTAGGGATGGTATTAATGGTGATTTAGATGCCATGCGAAAACGTTTAGAAGATGATCGTCAATGGTTAGCTAATTTAGAAATTACAGAACGAGAAAGAACAGGAGTTTCTAACCTAAAAGTTGGTTATAATAAGACCTTTGGTTATTATTTAAGTATGCCTCGCAGTAAAGCAGAACAGGCACCAGAAAATTATGTTAGAAAACAAACTTTAACCAACGAAGAAAGATATATTACTCCAGAATTAAAAGAGAGAGAAACTCGCATTTTAACCGCACAAGATGATCTCAATAAATTAGAATATGAAATTTTTGTAGAATTGCGCTTAAAGGTAGCAGAAAAAGCCCAAGAAATTCGTAAAATTGCAAAAGCAGTCGCTGCCGTTGATGTTTTATCCGGACTAGCAGAAATTGCTGTTTTTCAAGGCTATTGTTGCCCCGAAATTGTTGATAGTAGAATCATCGAAATTGTTGACGGGAGACATCCTGTAGTTGAACAATCTTTAGGTGCCGGTTTATTTGTCCCTAACTCAACTAATATGGGAGATAATCAAGGAGAAATTAACCCTGATTTGATTATTTTAACCGGTCCCAATGCCAGTGGAAAAAGCTGTTATTTACGACAAGTTGGCCTCATTCAACTAATGGCCCAAACCGGAAGTTTTGTCCCTGCTACAAGGGCAAAATTAGCCATTAGCGATCGCATTTTTACCCGTGTAGGGGCCGTGGATGATTTAGCAACGGGACAGTCAACTTTTATGGTAGAAATGAACGAAACAGCCAATATTTTAAATCATGCTACCGAAAAATCCTTAATTTTATTAGATGAAATTGGACGGGGAACGGCAACTTTTGATGGACTTTCTATTGCTTGGTCTGTGGCAGAATATCTAGCTACAGAAATACAAGGAAGGACAATTTTTGCTACCCACTATCATGAATTAAACGAACTTGCTTCTATTCTTACTAACGTAGCTAATTATCAAGTTACTGTGCAAGAATTACCCCATGAAATTGTCTTTTTACATCAAGTGAGACCAGGGGGGGCCGATAAATCTTATGGTATTGAAGCAGGAAGATTAGCCGGTTTACCAACTTCTGTTATTAGTCGAGCAAAACAAGTGATGAATCAAATCGAAAAACATAGTAAAATTGCTTTAGGATTACGAGAAGGAATTACCCAAGTTAACCCTATTAAAAACAGTCGAAATAAACAAGAATTAATCGAACAATTGGATATTTTTGATGATTTCTAAGGGCAAAGTAAATCTAATCAGCTAAACTGAATTATCTTTCAAAAGAGTCGCAACTTGTTGAGAAAACCAAATTGCTGCCATCCCATTTGTTTCAGTTTCTAAGCGTTGTAAAGTCTGATTTATCAATGATATTTTAAGTCCCTTTAAAGCTTCAGAAATATCAACTTCTTGATAAATTCCATTCTCTGCTAAAATAAAAGCAATGACTCGTTGTCCTCGCACATCAATGACCCAATATTCTCGAATACCTAATTGTGCATAAAGATGTTTTTTCTCGTCTAAGTCTTTTGCAAGAGTCGTATCACCCACTTCTCCTACTAAATCAGGTACTCTGAATTCTGCTAAGTTTATATAGCGTCTTTCTCCCATTTGCCAAGTAGGATAATCATGGCCTAAATATAACACTAAATCAGGTGCGGCCGCTTGTGTTTTCGGTTTTTCTAGTTGACAACGATTTAATAAGCTGAATTTTTCTTCTGGATGACGCGAGAACCAAGCAAATACTAGCATGGTTAGTAACTCGCAAAATTGAGAATGGTTAATTCCTTCCCGTCCCATTTCTATTAATAAATAATTTTTATCAAAAAAGAGTTTTAGCGCATCTTGTGTTTCATCATCTCGATAAGTCAGGTAATCTGACCAGGTTGCAGGTTGCAATTGAACAATATCATTATCTAGACTTTGAGGGGAAATAGAAGTAATCATTTTCCAGTAGCGATCGCTTTCAACTTTCATTATAGGACAACAAAAATAAAAAGCGATCGCTTTTTATAAATTATTTCCTAAACCGATTCTTTAATCGATTGTAAGGCCATTTCCATAAAGGTTTTTTGGGAACTTTGTTCATGTTCTTTGCTTTGGGGTTGACGTTGAATATAACTACCATCGGATTGTAATTCCCACGCTTGACGATTATCAGCTAACATTATCCCTAAAATTTCTTGTAATTGTTGAGCAATTTTCGGATTTTCTACAGGAGTAACCGCTTCAACCCGACGAGAAAGATTACGAGTCATCCAATCTGCACTACCAATATAAATTACTTCATCTCCTCCATTATGGAAGTAAAAAATTCGTGAATGTTCCAAGAAACGACCAATAATACTAATCACATTAATATTATCACTAACCCCTTTCATCCCAGGTTTTAAACAACAAATTCCTCGGACAATTAAATCAATTTTAACCCCTGCTTGGGAAGCTTTATAAAGGGTTGCAATCATTTGTGGGTCGACTAAAGAATTCATTTTTGCCACAATGCGACCACTCCCTCCATTGCGACAATGTTCCGCTTCCCGATTAATCATGGAAACCATGCGATCGCGCATATTCACAGGTGCAACTAATAATTTTCGATAGGATTTTTGCCGAGAATATCCGGTTAAAAAGTTGAATAAATCCGTTAAATCTGCCCCTAATTCTTCTCGACAACTTAATAGACCTAAATCGGTGTATAACTTAGCCGTTTTGGGATTATAATTACCCGTACCAATATGAACATAACGACGAATTTTATTCCCTTCTTTCCGAACAATTAAAATTATTTTTGTGTGGGTTTTTAATCCTACTAAACCATAGACAACATGAACCCCAGATTGTTCAAGACGACGGGCCCAAATAATGTTATTTTCTTCATCAAATCTGGCTTTTAATTCAACTAAAGCTGCTACTTGTTTCCCATTAGCAGCAGCAGCAATTAAAGCATTAACAATAGGTGAATCTCCAGACGTTCTATAAAGAGTCATTTTAATAGTTAAAACATCAGGATCATAAGCTGCTTGAGTAATAAATTGTTGCACAGAAGCACTAAAAGATTGATAGGGATGATGAACTAATATATCCCCTTGACGAATCAGAGAAAATACATCTTCTCCTTCCTGTTGAATTTTCCCGTCATCGTTACCGTCAACAACCTCTTTTATCCGTTGTAAAGCAGGAGGAATAACTGCACTCCAAGATTGATCTTTCAACTCTGGACAAGGAAGAGACATAAAATAAAATAGGTCTTTTAACCCTAATAATCCCTCGATATCATAGACATCAATTTCTTCTAATTTTAAATCTTCCATCAGTTGATTCCTGATAGCTTCAGGGGTCGCTGCATGAATTTCTAAACGTACCGCAGACTTACCAATATGACGTTTTCTTACCTCTTGTTCAATCGCTAAAAGTAAATCATCTGCTTCATCTTCTTCTACGGATAAATCAGCATTTCTTGTCACCCGAAAAGCATGACATTCTTGCACAATCATACCAGGAAATAATGCCTCAAGATTATGGGCAATAACTTGTTCTAAAGGAACTCCAGTCCAAATAGCTGTTTGTTCGTCTTCTTGATGTCTTAATTCTGGGGGAAGTGCCACAAAACGAGGTAAAACTCCAGGTACTTTTACCCTAGCAAAATGTTCTTCCTCTGTATCAGGATCACGTACCACTACCCCTAAGTTTAAACTAAGATTAGAAATATAGGGGAAAGGGTGTGATGGATCTACTGCTAATGGGGTTAAAGCAGGAAAAATATTCTCATCAAAATACTGATGTAAATAATTCCTTTGTTCCTGATCTAAATCTACATAATTAATTAAATAAATTCCTTGATTAATTAATAAATTTCTTAGTGTATATTCAAATAGATTATCTTGCTCTTTGACTAAAGAACGAAGGCGATCGCTAATGGCATTTAATTGTTGTAAAGGGGTTCTTCCATCGGGGGTTAATTTAGTAACACCGGCTTTCAGTTGTTGCTTTAATACGGCTACCCTAACCATAAAAAATTCGTCTAAATTAGAACTAAAAATGGCAGAAAACTTCAGTCTTTCTAACAAAGGAGTCCGATTATCTAATGCTTCGTTTAATACACGATGATTGAATTCTAACCAACTCAATTCACGATTAAAATAATATTGAGGATCTTTGATATTGATCTTGTCTTCTTTGACTTTTGCCTGTGCCATAGTTCTAAATATTTATGCAGATATACATAATAGCAATTGCTCTCGATTTTAGCTTAAATTATTATCGAGAGCGTTATTATTTGGTTAAGAGATATTTGTTATTATTTCTTCAAATTTTCTAACCCAGACACTACTTTAGCCGTGTCAATGCGATCGCCTTGTGTAATCTCATCAACCGTTTCCATTCCTTGAGTAACTTTACCAAATACCGCATAGTCTCCATTGAGAAATTCTAAATCTGATAAGGCAAAATAGAATTGAGAGGAAGCTGAGTCTGGCATTCCAGAACGGGCCATAGCAACTGCTCCCCGTTCGTGCTTAAGCACTACTGGTTGAGACATAACCGTACGAGTTCCCTGTTGACCCAATGCTTTGCTATAAGTGGGTTGTTCGTCCCCTTCTAGCTTAATTTCTAAGGGGATGCGTCGTTCTTGTTTAGTTTCAGGATCAATAAAACCACCGGTTCCTGTACCGTTGGGATCTCCTCCTTGAGCAACAAACGGGGTGGGTTCTTTAACCACACGATGGAAGGTTAAACCATTATAAAAACCTCTTTCCACCAGGTCTACAAAGTTTCCGGCGGTAATGGGTGCATCTTCTCCTTTTATTTCGATGGTAACTGGAGATCCCTTGATGGTCATTTCTACTACAGCGTTACCGTCTAATCTGGGATAATTATCCATGTTTAATTGACTCACTTGTTGATTTTGATTGCTATTCGGACTGGTCAGGGTCTCGGAGTTGCTAGGAGCATTAGAACACCCAGTTATCATCAACCCGGAGACCAGTATCAGACAGGTTAAAAGGTTTAACCAGCGTTGTTTTAGGTTTCTCATAGATATTTTCTCCGTTATCGGTGATCAGTGATCAGTTTTTCAGTTGCTCAAGTTCCTTTTACAATCCTTCCAGGGGAACTCCTAAAAAACTCGCTAACTCGGCTCCTTCGTTTTCTAGTTGAGAGAGGGACAGAGGTTGGCCGACACGGGTTAGGGGAACGTCTCGTTTTTGTTTAACTCGTAAATAGAGTTTCCTTTTAGTATTTAACCCTTCTTGGATGTCTGCTTTGACTGCTTGTACATCTTCTAGGGG
This sequence comes from Crocosphaera sp., assembly GCF_030064895.1. Lineage (GTDB taxonomy): Bacteria > Cyanobacteriota > Cyanobacteriia > Cyanobacteriales > Microcystaceae > Crocosphaera. The sequence goes on from NZ_JASJEB010000027.1 coordinate 29,668, forward strand.
ACAAATCAATTCAACTCGACGATTTTTGCCAGGAAAACCCCAGCGAAAAATGGTTACTTTATTCGTTTCTTTATTGAATTCGTTGTAACCTCCCCCAACATTCAAAATGACCATAAACCATTGATAAAATGCCAACAGAGAACCGGCTATTCCATAGAACAGTAGGGCAACTCCTTGAGGGATAAATTGCAAGGAGGAGGTATCACTGACAATGAGTAGATTGGTTTGTAAATAACTTGAAATTCCTGCTAAAAGGAAACCAATACCGCCAATAGAGGAAACTGCCGCCCACCAGTAATTACTGAAGCGACGAGAACCGAGAACGTCTTGACGAAAAATGAGGCGATCGCTTGTCATGGCCGCTGCTTTTGTTCGATTTTTCCTAGATAGTATCTATCGCATTTTGACTTTTCCTTGCCTTAAAAAGAGCAAGGATTCTAAACGTTAAGCCTCAACGGGCTGAAGCTCCGTCTGGGCTTGTTTATAACATGATTAATCACCATGTTATTTGGGAACAGTCAAAAATCCCCTACCTGCCCTGACTAGATTGTTCTAGCTGTACAGCTACTTTATCTCATTAGTGCTGGCTGAGTTTTTCATCTGCCTAAACACCAAATCATTCTATCATAATCAAGGACACAACGGGATAAATCCCTTTGTCTCGCTCCACAGCAAGCAGTTAAAACGGACTCCCTCGACTGTTCTTTTAGGTATCATTTTCCAAGATTAGACCCAATCTACTTCTATCTTTCTATATAAAAAAATTAGTTAGGACATTTTTCATATTCATAGTTATCATTTTGAGTAACTCCGAATCTACTAAACGTCCTAACTATCATGGTTATTACTTTCAATTATTGCTACTTTTTTTGATTAACGGTAAGATTGACTTTGAATGTCGCTTAAACGTGCTTCTGGATGCAAAAATCTATCCATTTGTGACTCAAAAAATTGACGATTTTTTAATAAATGTTTGGGGTTTTCATCGTCTAAGGGATATAACAAAGCTTGGCGTAATGCTTGAATCACAGCAGAAGTTACATTGTACATGGAACGCTGAAAAGTAATCCCTAATTGAATCAACATATCACCTTCGCCACGACAATTTTTTTGATAGTATTCTGTGAGATAATCTGGCAAAAAGTGATACATATCATCCATTAATAATGTGGGGGGAATACCAGCAGTTCCTACAGGGAAAACATCGGCGTATAAAATGCCATAATGGAAGTCTTTTTGATCGTCGGGAACTTGTTGTGCTTGGGCGTTATAAGACTTGGTTCCTCTAAAGGGTGAAGTGCGATAAAATACCGCTTCAACGTAGGGTAAAGCTGCTTCATAAAGCCAGGTAAAACCTTTGGATTTGGGGATGATTTCGTAACATTCATCACCAATATAAACATGATGATAAATAGGACGGCCAGCAACAGCAAAAATACCATTAATTAAGAAGTTCATCGCATCAGGAACCCCTTTAAATCCGCCTTCATCGTAAATATCAGACATCTCGAAAAAGACAGGGGCCATCACTTCCCAAAACAGTCCTAAATTGGAATAATAAGATAACTGTCTAACTTGTTCAATAAACATTTCTGGGAACAGTCTATACAAGGCTAACATGGCAGGATTGTTCTTAAAATAAGCTTTAATAGCCTTGTCTGCATTAGCTTTATATTCTTCTGTATCTAGGTAAGCGTCAAACTTGCCAAAACCCATATCTCGACCATGCCATAACATTGATCTCATACACTCTTCAGCGAATTCCATGTTAATGCGATCGTGCCACAAATGATGGAAAAGTTTCGGCATTTTTTTTGTTTTTCCCTTCTCCATAAACTCCAAAAGTTCAGGGTGTGCGCTTGCTATTCCTCGCCAAACTCTTAAGTCTGCATCTTCACCAGCATAGTGATTATGTAAGTCTAAATATTCTTTGGGTAAGAAATATTTAAAGAAGGGAAGGGGTTCTAAAAATACTCTTTCGGCAATATATAATAAGTCTCGCCAATAGAAGTCCATCGGCACAGCATAAGCTTTATAAATACCGATGATTTGCATTAAGTTTTCGGGGTTATCTGGTAACATTGATCCCCCTGCTTCTAAGCGATGGATAATATCAGCAAAGTGATGGTTTGATGGGGGTAATTTTACAGTAGGATTAAGGGTTGTTTGTGTCATGGTAAATGTTAGTTATCGGTTATCAGTTATCAGTTATCAGTTATCAGTTATCAGTTACCAGTTATCAGTTACCAGTTACCAGTTACCTGAGTTCGATATAAGAAAATTTCGAGAAAACTGACTCAAATCAGAAGTCTCAAACCTTCATTCTCTCGTTAAAAAAATTATAACTCCGAACTCCGAACTCCGAACTCCGAACTCCGAACTCACTTCAGTTATCAGTCAAATTGAGTGGTTACTGTTCACTGTTCACTGTTCACTGTTAACAGCAACTTGTTCAATTTTATTAACATTAACGGCCAATAAATCTGTAGTAGGTTCGATCCATTTTAGTAACCAGTTGGGTTGTACACCGAGAACTATAATAATAAGGGTGAGAACAAGGGCGGGAATGGTCTCAGATGGTAAAACTTTGGGATAATATGCCTGTTTATTGTCTAATTTGCCGAAACAAGTCCTATTAAGTAAAATTACGAAGTAAACGGCGGTTAAACCCGAAGCAATGATACAGAGTATGGTTGGAATAGGAAAGGTTGCAAAACTGCCTTGAAATACGATAAATTCACCAATAAAGCCCACTAAACCTGGAATTCCAGCACTGGCCATGCCTGCGGTGATTAACAACGCGCTGGTAAGGGGTAAACCTCGTACTGGGTTCATTAAACCGTTGAGTACATCTAAGTCACGGGTTCCCACTTTCCTCTCCACAATACCCACTAAATGGAACAACAGGGCTAAAATTAAGCCGTGACTAACCATTTGCGCTACTGCCCCTAAAATGCTTAATTGAGTCCCTGCGGCGGCTGCTACTAAAATATAACCCATGTGACCGATGGAACTGTAGGCAACCATGCGTTTAATGTCTTTTTGCGCGATCGCACTTAAGGCCCCGTACAATACACTTACTGTTCCAATAATAGCTAATCCTGGGGAAACAATAGCCCAAGCATCAGGGAATAACTGCAAACCGAAGCGAATTAAGCCATAAGTACCTAATTTTGCCAAAATACCTCCTAGCAATACGGTTACAGCAGGAGAGGCTTCTGTATAAGCATCAGGTAGCCATGTATGCAAAGGCACTAGGGGAATTTTGATGCCAAACCCGATTAAAAGGATGGTTAATAGTATCAGTTTGGTGTTTAATTCTAATCCTTCTGTGGTGATAATGTCGTAGTCAAAACTGCTGGCACCATTGAGTAAACCAATGCCTAAAAATGCGGCTAAAACTAACAGTCCCGAAACTGCTGTATAGAGTAAGAATTTAGTGGAAGCATAACCCTTTTTTTCCCCTCCCCAAATTGCAATCATTAGGTAAAAAGGAATTAACTCTAGTTCGTAAAAAATCACGAATAATAAGAGATTTTGCGCAGCTAATGCTCCTGTAATTCCTGCATTGATTAACAGTGTCAGGGCATAATATAAGCGAGGTCGTTCAACATTTTCTCCTATACTATAAATTGCAATGATTGTCAAGAGACTATTTAAAGCAATTAAGGGTAAAGATAAGCCATCAACGGCTAAACTGTAGCTTAAGCCAATAAAATCAGACCAGGGTAAATATTCAGAAAATTGAAACCCTGAATCACTCAAATTAAACTGAGTTAATAACCAAATAGTAGCCCCAAAGATAATGAAAGCGAAGATTGTGGTAATTTGTCGTAAGCGAAAAGAGTCTAATTTTCCTGGAATAAAACCAACAAAAATTGACCCTAATATGGGAAACCAAAGTAAAAAACTGAGCATTGTTTCTCCTAATTCAATGATGATATAAACTTCAGTTTGTTAAAAAATGAAATTGGAAAAAATCATGCCAACAAAGAGAATAACTCCTAGAAAAATTGACAGGAAGTAAAATTGAGTTTGACCGGAAGCATTATATTTTAAGGTTTCTCCGCCAAAGATAGTGGCTAAGCCAACTAGGTTAATTACTCCATCTACTAAATAGCGATCAAACCAATAGATAATTTGAGAAATTAAACCCACCAAAAAGACAATGGTGACACGATAAAAATCTTCTGTATAAAGATCGTAAGTGAAAAAGTCTTGTAATGCTTTAGATGGTAGTTCAATGGGTTTGGAAATATCCTCGTTGAGATAGATATAAGCTGCAGTTCCGGCACCTATTAACGTAGTAATAGTAAATGATCCGGCTACTGTAACACTTAATGCTTCCCATGCTGGGAATAACTGCCATTTATATAATAAAATAGGGACGTGCAGGGCAAAACCCATCGTAACCATCATGGGTAAGACTAACGCCCATAAACCTTCTGGCGATCGCACAGTCATTTGTTTGGGTTTTCCCCCGAAAATAAGGCTAAACTCACGGGTAAGACTAAACGCAGTTAACCCGTTAACCAGCAACATGACAATAACTAAGATAGGGTTAGTTAACCACAGATGATCCGCCATTTCTGTTAACACCCAAAAACTGCCCAGAGGAGGAAAACCAACCAGTGAGGCTAACCCTACTAGAAAACATAGGCCAGAAATGGGACGACGAGACCATAAACCACCGTATTGGGTTAAATTTTGGGTAATGTTGTTTAATACCACACCACCCACACTCATCACCAATAAAGACATGGCCACGGTATATGTCAACAATAATTTTAACGCGGTTGCATCCTGTTGGGTTCCCACAGCTATGAAAACTAAACCCATGTATGCACTCACCGAATAAGACAGCGATCGCTTAACATCAATTTGAGCAATAGCGATTAAACTGGCACCAATAGCGGTTACTGCTCCCACCCAAATCATAACTGTAGATGTAATATCGGACAAGGCTAACACCGGTTGTATTTTAATCAATACCCAAGCACCGACAGATACTACAATTGTGTTACGCAGAATGGTAGCCGGCATCGGTCCTTCCATCGCTTCATCTAACCATAAATGTAAAGGAAATTGAGCGCATTTAGCCAAAGGACCAGCTATTAAAGCTAAACATAGTAATGTTGCCGTAGTAGGGCTAAGATTAGCAGTTTCAGCCCATATAGCCAACTCGTTATAGTTCCAAGTACCAGCTAAAGGTAACAAGGCCACTACTCCCATAAGTAAGATCAAGTCTCCTACCCGTTTGGTTAAAAAAGCATCTCTGGCCCCTGTTACTACTAATGATTGATTGAACCATAAACCAATCAATAAATAAGTAGCTAATGTGAGAATTTCCAGGACAACGTAACTAAAAAATAGGGAATTACACAACACAAGTGTTGTCATTCCTGCTTCAAAAATAGCTAGTAAAGAGTAAAATCTTGCCCATCCCCAGTCCATTTCCATGTAGGCAATAGCATAAACTTGAACTAAGAAATTTAGTCCAGTAATTAACACTAATGCTGCAATGGTAATGGTAGAAATTTCGATATCAAAAGTGATGTTTAAATCAACAGCATGAAGCCAAGAAAAGGATAAATAAGTAGTTGGTTTCTCCCATGTATCCACCAAAGCGACTAAACTGTGAATTAAAGCGATGAAAGTCATCAATAGGTTAACATAACCCGATGGCCTCGGACCAGTTTCTCGAATAATTCCAGGGGACCAGGGTATTGCAAGTATAGCACCAATCAGTGCGTACAAAGGAACTAGCCAAATAGTTTGACTTAAGGCTTCTATCATCTGTATTTTTCGATAATAAGTTTAACATGGATTTGCTTATATATATTAAAGCAGGTTCATAGAATTAAGTCTATGAGAGATACTATAAGATTGTCTTATACTTGAGATAAGCAAGTTAATGGTTTATTGTACACTGCTTTTGTTCACTCAGATAGTGAGGGGAGAAAATATAATCTAAATATGGATGAAATGCTGTTAATAAGGTTAAGAGTATTTTCTTTTTATGAGAATGTTGCACTGATCAATAATTCAATTAACTTGATTTATTTTTTAACAAAAATAGGAGTTGAGTTTATGCAAGTAATTACCCGAAAATTTAATGTTAATGAATACCGCAAAATGGCAGAAACAGGAATTTTAACCCCAGAAGATAGGGTAGAATTAATAGGAGGAGAAATTATTGCTATGTCACCTATTGGAAGAAAACACGCTGCTGCTGTTAACCGCTTAACAAACTTATTTCCTCCATTACTTGGAAATAAAGTTATTGTTAGTGTACAAAATTCTATCAGATTAGATAACTATTCTGAACCGCAACCAGATATTGTTCTTCTCAAACCTCGTTCTGATTTTTATGAAAGTAAAATTCCTGAAGCTGAAGATATTTATCTCTTGATTGAAGTTGCTGATAGTACAATAAAATATGATCAAGAAATAAAGTTACCCCTTTATGCTGAAAGTAATATTAATGAAGTTTGGATTGTTAATTTGAATAACAAAACTTTAGAAGTTTATCGACAACCTCAAGATAAAACTTATCTAGAACAACAGAAAAATGTTGAGTCTATTTCTCCTTTAGCTTTTCCTGATGTTAGTTTAACTATTAATGATATTTTCGGTTAATTATAGATAGTTTAATAATAATATATAATTGTAGCAGATTGTTTCAGTTAATTTGTTGCATTAGATTAAAGGTAGTGCGAGCATCTTGCTCGCTATTTTTACAGCTTGTGAGCATCTTGCTCACATTGCTATTACCTCATCTTAAATGAAACAGTCCACTACTTAATTTTTTGCTTACAAAAAGCCTCTAAAATACTTAAAGTATAATTCAAAAAATAATTAGTTATTTCGATTCAAAATTGATATGAACTTTAGCTAAAATTTTAATATCTGATTCAATGATTTTCTTAGGAATAGCTAGCCATGTCCTATCTGCTTTTTTAAATATATATTTTTGTCACATTCTTTGTAAAATTCAATAGCACCTTGAGCTTTTTTTTCCTGCTAATACTATTAACATATCTCTACTAAGGAATTAATAAACTTTTAGACTTTCAAGAATTCATAATAGGTATGGTTGGTAAGTTTTTCTTGTTCCACCCCATACCTATTTCATTGTTCTTAATGTAGCCATCCTTTGAGACGACGGGCAACCTGAGGACGACGTAACTTACGCATAGCTTTGCTTTGAATTTGACGAACTCGTTCACGGGATAAATTAAAAATACCTCCTACTTCTTCTAGGGTATGGGGTTGAGAAGTACATAACCCATAACGTAAAGAAATAACATCCTTTTCTCGTTGGGTTAAAACATCACTCAATACCGCCGAAACTTCGTACTGTAACATTCCTTCGTTCATCAACTCTTCAGGGAGTTGTAAGTCTTGGTCTTCCAGTAAATCAACTAACTCCGTGTCTTCTCCTTTACCCACCCGATGATTTAAAGATAAAGACTGTCTCCGTAGTTGCAATAACTGACGCAGTTGGGGGGGAGTTACTTCTAACTCATCGGCCAGTTCTTTTTCGTTGGGGTTGCGTTGTAATTTTTGTTTAAGAATTCGTTGGGCCTTTTTCAGTTTGTTTAATTTTTCTACAACATGAATCGGCAAACGAATAGTTCTCGCATCATTAGCAATGGTTCGAGTAATAGCTTGACGAATCCACCAATAAGCATAAGTAGAAAATTTATAACCCTTATTGGGGTCAAATTTTTCTGCCGCGCGATTAAGACCAATGGCCCCTTCTTGAATTAAATCTAGGAAAGGAACACCACGATTAAGATAACGTTTGGCAATAGACACCACCAAACGCAAATTAGAACGAATCATTTTCCGCTTAGCAGTTCGTCCCCGATGTAAACGATGGTCGAATTGCTTAGCAGTTTCAAAATCCATCGCTTTCGCCCATTCTGCTTTGTTTGGGTTACGTTGTAACTCTTCTCGTAGTTGCTGTTTAGCTTCTTCTGCTTCAACTAAAAATTGAACATGGTGGGCTAATTCTATCTCTTCTTCGGCGTTTAACAAAGGATAGCGAGACATTTCTTTGAAAAATGCCCCTACAGTATCATCAGAAACCGTTTTCCGATATCCATCCGGATACTGATTACCTAACTCATCAGATAAAGAAGAAAGTTCTACCTCAACAGATTGTAATTCGTTGTCTGTTTGTTCAAGTCCCTCTGCTTCCATTTGAGAGGGTAACAATTCATTGGTTGATTCCGTTTGCATCATTTGTATCGTATTCATAAGCTGATAATTCCGAGGAGTAAAACGGGTTGAACAAGTTCAGGAACAATGGGAGAGGAGACGAGGTCAGCTATGTAAGTAATTACAGATGATTTAGTATCAGTTTCAGGGTAGAATATTTAAGATTATATTAATAATTAAGTGGACTTCTTCTGAAACACTAATCAATAACCACACAAGGTCAAAAAGATTAACAAAAGCTAAAATTGACTGTTTTCTATCTAATCTATTGACTATCGCCTCCAGCCTTAACCAATCAGGATTCGAGGTAACTGGTTTTTTACCAGGCTACCAAAATCACTGGTATTTTTTGTCTATCTAATCACAAAAAAATCAATTTATCTATGGAAAAAGAAGTGTTTGAGGTTAAACTATAGAATATCTTAAACATTTGACTGCCTCCTTCACACTGGAAATGATTTTTTCTCTTGCTATTCACTAACTTATCCGATTTAGGGTGGATTTTTCATCCCTTTTACGATAAAGTTTTGTTAAGAAATAATTTCAGATAACTTAATAAAGAAAATCGAAAAAAAACAATAGTTGTATATATTTATACTGTAACCTATTAAATCAAAATATGTGTAGAGATTCTTGATTATTTCCTGTTGTCAACATCAATATGAGTAACAATTTTGACGGGGAGACGGGGAGTTAATTCACAAGAAAACCAAGTTTGGGATGGTATCAGGGAAAATAATCCCGACTAAACTTTTAAGTCGAACTCATAACTACTATGATTTATTTCTTTTGCTGCCCATTAGTTTTAAAAAGATTAAACACTATTGATTTAAAAACAGCCTTAATTGAAAGTCGTGATCAAAGTTTATTCCGTTCCTTTTTTCTCAGTTCTCCTGAAGAAACCGAAGCGATCAAAAAATATTTAAGAAAATATTGGAATTGGGATATAAAAAAACAAATGTGGTTAAAACAAAACATCAATTCTCCTGATGTTATTCCTGATTTACAAGGAATTTTAAGCAATAAAAATCCTTATATATTCAAATAGTAATGTCTTTAGAAATTAACAATTAATAATTACTTCTCTACACTCCCCCAACTGAAATATTTATACACCCAGTGGAAGGAAGTCAGAAGCCTTATTTTAGTGTAGTAGAGGAAAAATATGTCAATTTAATGCTAACGCTTTCATGTTTGATACGATTTTTGATAAAGTAAACGGATAGAAATGATACAAAATAATCCTTAACTATAGGCAATCAGACATGGTTATGACAGGTGAAGACCGTGTGACGCACACAGAAGCATCGAACTTTGAACTTGCGTCCTATCTTAAAGAGAAAAAACAGTTAGTTGAAGCGGCCTTAGATCAATCCCTTCCTATTACCCGTCCCGAAAAAGTCTACGAAGCAATGCGTTATTCTCTGTTGGCAGGAGGAAAACGATTACGCCCCATTCTCTGCCTAACCACCTGTGAACTAATGGGTGGAACCGTAGAAATGTCAGTCCCCACAGCTTGCGCCCTAGAAATGATCCATACCATGTCTTTGATTCATGACGATCTCCCTGCTATGGATAACGATGACTATAGACGGGGAAAATTGACCAATCATAAGGTTTATGGAGAAGATATCGCCATTTTGGCAGGAGACGCTTTATTATCCTACGCCTTTGAATACGTTGCCACCCAAACCCGTAATGTCGATTACCCTAACCTCATCGATGTCATTGCCCGTTTAGGACGCACCGTCGGGGCAGCCGGATTAGTCGGGGGTCAAGTGTTAGACTTAGAATCGGAAGGTAGATCCGATGTCACCGTAGACACCCTAAAATTTATCCATATCCACAAAACAGGGGCTTTATTAGAGACTTCTGTGGTATCTGGAGCAATTTTAGCCGGAGCTAAGCCCGAGGACATCCAAAGGCTTTCTCGTTACGCTCAGAACATTGGTTTAGCGTTTCAAATCATCGATGATATTTTAGACGTAACTGCCAGCAGTGAAGACTTAGGCAAAACCGCAGGAAAAGATCAACTGGCGCAGAAAGCCACTTATCCGAGTTTATGGGGCTTAGAAGAATCCCAAAAACAAGCTCAAGCCCTGATTGACGATGCGATCGCCCAACTGAGTCCCTACGGCCAAGCTGCCCAACCCTTAGAAGCGATCGCCCAATTTATTGTTGCTCGCAAAAACTAAACGTTTTCACCGTTAATTATGCAGGATTTTGAAGCAATTTTTCACAACAAAATACTGTTGGTGTCCCTAATAGCCTGTTTTTCTGCCCAAGGATTAAAATTAATTATTGAGTTGATTCGTCATCGCAAAATTAATTTCCGCTACTTGGTTAGCACAGGGGGAATGCCGAGCGCTCATTCAGCCTTAGTTGGGGCTTTAGCCACAGGGGTTGGTCTCACTAAGGGATGGGAAAGTCCAGAGTTTGCTATTGCTTGTTTATTTGCTGTTATTGTCATGTACGATGCGGCCGGAGTGCGTCAAGCAGCCGGAAAACAAGCGCGCATTCTCAATCAGTTACTGGATGAATTTTTACACGACAACCACCATCTCAATGAAGAGAGATTGAAGGAGTTACTCGGACATACTCCCTTCCAAGTTTTGATCGGTCTAACTTGGGGAATTAGTGTCTGTATCTTGACGATATCAGTTCTTTGAACAGTGAACAGTGACAATAACTGGTAACTGAATTTTAACTTTTTCAATGTCATTTCTATCAATTACATTTCATCAACCTCAATTGACCGATCTCGATGAACTGGTCGCTTTAGATCAGTGTTGTCTTGGGGGTTTATGGTCAAAAAATGGCTATCAACGGGAGTTAATGAGTTCCAATAGTCATTTTTGGGTTTTGTCTTCTGATTCAACCCAAACTATTCTTGGTTTTGGGTGTTTTTGGGAAATTTTAGAGGAAGCCCATATTACACTACTGATGATTTCCCCTGAGTATCAAGGTCAAGGGTTGGGTCAATTATTGCTCTATGGTTTATTGAGGGATGCGGTTAATCGAAATCTTGAACGTGCTACTCTAGAAGTCAGGGTTTCTAATCAACCGGCCCTCTGTTTATATCAAAAGTTTGGTTTTGAGGTGGCAGGACAACGAAAAGGATATTATCAAACCACAGGAGAAGATGCTTTAGTTCTCTGGCGCAAGGGTTTACAATATCCTCAATTTGAGCAAGATTTATATATTTGGAAACAACAAATTAATGATCGTCTCACGGCTAATCATTTGCAATTAATAATTAAGAATTAACAATCAACAATTGCTCAAGAAGGTAACTTACCTAAAAATTCCTCAGCTAGTTTCATAAATGCTTTAGAACCACTAGAATTAGGCATAGAAGTAACAACTGGCATAAAATTATCCACTGCCTTAGTCACATTAACATCCATGGGAATTGAGGTTTTAAAGAGTTGTTGCGGTGCAAAATCTGTTTGTACTCGTCGCATTACTCGATTGTAATAACGACTTAATAAACCGCCTCCCGATGAGATAAAAACTACTCCTAATAAATTCAAATTTAGGGGCTGATCATTTAGATGACTTTCTTTTAATTTAGCAATTCTTCTTTCTAATAATTGCATTCCCACTACAGATAAAGGTTCCGGTCTTGCTGGCAATAAATAGTAATCACTAGCAGATAATCCGCTTCTTGTCAAAAGATTATAACCCGGCGCGCAGTCCATAATTACAAAGTGATAATGCTCTAAAACAGGTTCTAAAATTTTCTGAATCAAAACCCGCTCAAAATGATTCCAAACAGTTTCAAAATCAGGATTTTCTATAATTGCGGCTTGTTTATGTAGGGTTTCGGAAACAATATACTCATCATATAATTCCAAATCTCCTGGTAATAAATCTAGTCCTTCTATACCACAAATATAGGGTTGAATAATGTCATGAATATCCAGTTTACTGTAAGGATTAGGTTGAATAATATTATCTAATAAATAACTAAGCGTCCGCCGTTTTTTTCTGGTTTGGGCGAATTCATGGGGCGACATTAAACTAAGGGTGGCACTAATTTGAGCATCTAAATCGAGAACCAATACTCGTTTTCCGTGATTTTTGGCTAAACAGGTGGCTAAATTGACGGTTAATGTAGTTTTGCCCACACCACCTTTCATGTTAACGGTACTAATTACTAATGCCATTGATTTAATCCTTGAAACTTGAGGTTTTTAAGGGCTACCTTTTAAGAATGAGTTGATACAGAAGAACTGGTATGGGTTAAACCCCAATCAGGACGCAGATTAGAAGCACCATGCAAATAGACGTGAGAAACTTCTTTTTGCGGTTTTGGGGTATTAACGTGAATCAGAACCCGTATACAGCGTTCTAAGCTGTTCTGAACAGACATTTGCTGGACATCCAGTAGAGGTACGTTTTCCCAATGGGGGCGTTGACGGGCGATCGCAGCAGGAAAGATCGCGTCGAGATCCTGAGTAGCGGTGAAGGTGACGCTAACAATATCTTCAGCATTGAGTTGATTTTGGCTTTCGATAATATTTAACAACTCACGAACGGCTTCTCCTATGGCTTCTGGGCTATTTTCTCTGACTGTGGTTGCCCCTCGAATTCCCCGTACTTTCCACTCCACGATCGCATCCCTCCAACAATATTGGCTGTTACTTATGCACTCCTATTGTCTCACCCCTAGAGCCATTTTTTGTTTTGGTTTAACCTAATTTAAGGGCGATATAACCACAAGGGTTGACCATTGGTTTTCAATTCAAATTCTAGCCAGTTGATAGCTGTTCCCAGTTTTGATTTACTTTGATTACGAGAGAGAACCCGACTCAATAAGGGTTTTGGCTCTTCAATATCATAACAGGTGGCTTTATCTGGGTTTAATCCTGCTAACTCAGCCGCCCAAACACGGGCATCTTCTTCTGTACCTAATCTATCTACTACTCCTAATTCTAAGGCTTGTTGTCCCGTAAAAATACGACCATCGGCGAAGGTTTTGACTTTATCAACGTCTAGGTTTCTACCTTGGGCGACGGTAGTAACAAACTGTTGATAGCTGACATCAATCATCTCTTGTAGGATATGTTGTTCTTCGTCAGTTAATTCGCGATCAAAGGCTAGAATGTCCTTATAGGGACCAGATTTAATAACTTTGAAAGACACCCCAACTTTGTCTAATAACCTTTCTAAATTATTGCCTCGTAAAATCACTCCAATACTGCCAGTGATGGTTCCAGGGTTAGCCATGATATGTTGTGCGCCCATACCAATATAAACCCCACCAGATGCGGAAATATTGCCGAAACTTGCTACAATTTTCACTTTATCTTGTAGTCGTTTTAAAGCTTCGTAAATTTCTTGGGAGTCGCCGACGGTTCCTCCTGGGGAGTCAATACGTAACAATAAAGCTGGAAATTTCTTTTCTTTAACGGTTTCTAGGGCATTAAGAACATATTTGCGAGTTTCTGAAGCGATGGCCCCTGTAATTTCAATGCGGGCTATTTGTTTACTGGGTCTGGGTTTAAATGGCCAAATCATAAATTGATGTCAAACATGATAGATGAGCCATATTGTAACAATTCTTGACGGTGTTCAGAGTGATTATTTTTCAGATTAGCTGTCATTCGGAGGGAACGAGGAATCTTATCAACTTCAAACACCATAATAAATAGTGTTGTGATCTTTTTAGTTATCATTCGGAGGTAAAGAGAAATCTTATCAAGTTTCTAATTATAGGTAGTGTATCATAAGTAGTGAAAATCAATCTAAGTTGATAGTATTTCTTCATTATAATGATGGATAGTCATCATAGGTATTTGTGGTTCATAGATTTTCATTTTGTAATAACCCTAATACTTCGGCTAACTGTTGCGCCTCATTTTCCCTTCCTGCATCCCCATATTTTTGCCCTACTGCTATCATTAGCTCTAGGGAACCCTGATCTAATAATTCTTGATTTTCTTGTAATATTCCAGGTTCATTGCCTTGATTACAAGTTAATAGTTGATTAATTAGGTTTAGATATTGTTGAGTACGTTTTTCATCCATCTGTCTTTACTATGATTTGTGTGATTTTTTGATAGACTGTGATGATTTTTTTGAGGGATAATTCCATGATAGGCTGATTAATCTTAAACGGGAACAATAACTTAATCAAAATTATGACTTAATTATTAAAACTGCAACTTAGACGATAATGATTCAGACTAGAGACTCTAATTATAATCATAGAACCATATCATCAAGATTATGGGTAAACTAAAATCATAGTCAATCAAACAATCAAAAAAATCATAGTCATGACGTTTATTAATCCTCAATATCCCAAGAGCAAGCTAATAGGAAAAATCATAGGTTGTGCAATGGAAGTACATAGTATTCTAGGGAATGGGTTTCAAGAAGTCATTTATCAGCGAGCATTAGCACAGGAAATGACATTACAGGGATTATCTTTTTCCAGAGAACATGAAATGCCTATTTTTTATAAAGGTAATCAAATAGGAAGAAGACGAGTTGATTTTTTTGTTGAAGGTGAAGTTATGGTGGAATTAAAAGCAGTTATTAGAATGGAAAATGCTCACTTAGCACAAGCAATTAATTACCTAGAAGCTTATGGTTTAGATATTGGATTACTTATTAATTTTGGTAGTCCAAGTTTGGACTTTAAAAGAGTTAGTAAACCGAAGAGAAAGTCTTAACTATATAAGTAGTTGGACAAAATTCAAGTTAACTGTGTTCATTCATCGGTTAAAATAAGAGTAATCTGAGTCGGAACTAAATATGAATCCACAAAACTGTCAAGCAATATTTGAAAACGGTGTTTTACGTCCTTTAACTAACCTTGAACTCACTGAAGGTGAATCTGTAAAACTTATTATAGAATTAAATTCAAGTCCCAAAAAAAAAAGTTTTCCCAAACAAGGATTAATCGCTCAATTAACCTCTAATCCTCTCAAAATTGAAGATTTTAAGCCATTGACAAGAGAGGAAGCTAATGAACGCTGGTGAATCTCAACTCTGTTTTATTGACTCTAATATTTGGCTGTATCGTTTCATTCTCAACCCTCGTGATGCTAATGCTATCCCTAAACAAAAAATCGCTACAACTATCACCAATTATCCCAACATTATAATTAGTACACAAGTTGTCAATGAAATTTGTGCTAATTTAATTCGGAAAGCAAAGTTTGATAACCATAAAATTGAGATATTAATAGAAGAATTATCCCAAGGGTGTGAAATTATACCACTCTCTTTTGAAACCATTCAATTTGCTGTTAAGTTACGGGATCGATACTTGATTTCATTTTGGGATAGTCTCATCGTCGCTAGTGCTATTTTAGAGGATGCCAAAATTCTTTACTCGGAAGATATGCAGGATGGTTTAATTATTAATAATACCCTACAGATTATTAATCCATTTAGGGATGTAAACTTGTAGAAACATTTTCTTGGCCTTTTCTAACTCCTCATCACCAAAGTATAACTTGTTATTAAAAAAGCGAGGAGATAATGAGAATAGAAAAAACTCAAATTATCCTCTCACTTTTAGTAGCATTAATGGCCGGAAAATTAAGGTTTTCAAACCTTGCTTAATGGAGAAATCTAAGCCAAAACTGCTTCAGCTTGAGGCCAACGATTAACAGTTTTACCAATAATAGATAAATCTTGCATCACACGGTCAAACTTATCAGGGGTGAGAGATTGGGGTCCATCTGATAACGCTTTGGCAGGGTTGGGATGAACTTCGATCATCAAAGAATCCGTGTCAGCAGCGATCGCAGCAGCGGCCATAGCAGGAACATAGTCAGATTTCCCGGTACCATGACTGGGATCGATCATGATGGGTAAGTGAGTCAAAGACCGTAATACAGGTAATACTGATAAATCTAAGGTGTTACGAGTGTATTTTCCGTCAAAGGTACGGATACCACGTTCACAGAGAATTACGTTAGGGTTGCCACCGGCCAAAACATATTCAGCAGCCATCAACCATTCGTCAATAGTGGCTGACATTCCTCGTTTCAATAAAACGGGTTTATCTTGAGCGCCGACTTTTTTGAGGAGGGCGAAGTTTTGCATATTTCTTGCCCCTACTTGGATGACATCAGCTACTTCACCAATTTTGTCTAAGTCCGCAGCATCCATCACTTCTGTAATAATCCCTAAACCACTTGCTTCTCTAGCAGCAGCGAGTAATTCTAAGGCACTTTCTCCATGGCCTTGGAAAGAATAGGGAGAGGTGCGAGGTTTGTAAGCCCCACCCCGTAGAAACTTGGCACCGGCGGCTTTAACACGTTTGGCGGTTTCAACGATCATTGCTTCATTTTCAACCGAACAAGGACCAGCTACTACGGCAACAGGATGATGTTTGCCCACACTCACCGGCCCATCTGGGGTATTAATAATGACTTCGCTGTATTCTCCATGACGGTACTCTAAACTAGCCCGTTTAAACGGTTGTTCTACTCGCAAAACTGTTTCTATCCAAGGGCTAATTTCTTGTATTTGCAGGGGATCAAGGGAAGCGGTTTCTCCTACTAAGCCGATGACTACTTTATGTTTACCAACGATTTTCTCAGGACTCAAGCCCCAATTGGTAAATTCTTGACTAATACGTTCAATTTCATCAGCAGGTGAACCAACTTTCATGACAACGATCATAATGTGTTTTCCTCTAGGGTCAATGGTAAGGGTTTGTTTAGATTTTGCTCCCTTTGTTTCCTTCTAGTGAAGATTTTAGGAAAGTATCTCGCTCATAGGTACATCTATTCTATGAGTGATGATGGTTATTATCTTTGATCTTACTTCACTTCTTCTGCTAATTTATTAAATCTTTAGCCTTAATCCTTAAATTGTACCATATTCACTGCATTTAACCCCACCTCTTCCTATTTATTAGTTAGTTTTCTGTTGTACTTAAGACTTTATTTTGTAGTTCAACCAACTCTTTGATTCCAATTTCTGCTAAGTCTAACATTTGATTAAGTTGGGACCGATTAAAGCTATTTTCTTCGGCTGTTCCTTGTACTTCAATGAGGTCTAAATTTTCCGTCATGACCACATTAAAATCAATATCTGCTTTGAAATCTTCAGGATAATTTAAGTCTAAAAATGCTTCCCCTTCAATCAGTCCTACTGATATAGCTGCAACAGGAAACTTGAGAGGAGAGTTCTTTAAGTCACCTGTTTTGAGTAATTTTTTCACCGCTAAACCCAAAGCTACATATCCTCCTGTAATAGAAGTTGTACGGGTTCCTCCGTCAGCTTGTAGTACATCACAATCAATAGTAATTGTTCTTTCTCCTAACTGTTTTAAATCAATACAAGAGCGTAAACTTCTACCGATTAACCTTTGTATTTCTTGGGTTCTTCCTGATAGCTTTAATAACTCTCGGCGTTGACGTTCTTGTGTTGAACTGGGTAACATTCTATATTCTGCGGTTAACCATCCTTGGCCGCTTCCTAGTAGAAAACGGGGAACATTATCTTCAATGCTTGCAGTGCAAAGCACTTTTGTTTCACCGAATGCTGCTAAAACAGAACCGGCAGAAAAACGAGTAAAATTGAGTTCAAAATTAACAGGACGAAGTTGATTAGGTTGACGGCCATCAGGACGTTGCCAAGACATAAGTTATACTTAAAATTTGTTTTTTACTTTTGTATTTTATCATAAATAATGACACAATTAATATCGGTTTTCTCGAACTCAATGTACATCTAATATCTAACTCCGAACTCCTAAAATGGGGATGTTTAAGAATGTAAAACCAAAAATGCTAAGCTTCCTATTCCTGATGCTGAAAATAGTATAGTTTTGTAGGGTATTTTAGTATAATTAACACTGAGTAATAACAAGAAATAAACATCCATAAATACCCGTGAGTAATCCAAATAATAACCTAGAATTGTGATACTACTAAAAACAAACATAACACTATAAAAACCATTGCCTATCTGCATTAATAAATTGAGTTTACGCTGTTTCAGATAAATAACAAAAATAGCAGCAAAACTCAACAATAGAATAATAAACATATAAGCTTCAAATAAATTACTGCCATTAATTCCTGATGTTAGTATCTTAATAAACTTATTGATAATTCCCATGAAAGGAAAGCCAAAATTATCTTTAACTCTTACTTTACCAGGTAAATCTAAAAAAGTAATATAAACTGTCCATAATATAGGGGGAATCAATCCATATAATAAA
This sequence comes from Crocosphaera sp., assembly GCF_030064895.1. GTDB lineage: Bacteria > Cyanobacteriota > Cyanobacteriia > Cyanobacteriales > Microcystaceae > Crocosphaera. The sequence goes on from NZ_JASJEB010000027.1 coordinate 48,092, forward strand.
TAGTTAATTTGTTTAAATCTTTTTTGTATTAAACTTGTCAAAAATAAAGCAAACCAAACAATCAATAATGTTTCTCTCGTCAAACAACCCAAACTAATAAACAAAGCTGTTAACTTATATTTTTCGTAACGATAACAATAAAAAGAAGCAATTAAAAAGACACTACTAAATAAATCAGCCGTTCCTAAAGATAACACCATCCAAATCCCAGGAATACATAACGTAAATAGAGATTGAAATTTTGAAACCTGATCAGATTTAAAATATAAATTAGTAATTGCAACAATAACGATAATAGATACAGCATTAATTCCCACCATAATATAAGGAATTAAGGTGCGATTACCAAAACCTAAAATATAGCTAACTAAAGGATATAAAATGCGACGGTAACGATAAATAGGATGGTCTAAACTATTAATAGTTTCAGGATTTTGTAAAAAAGGATCAAGAGCTAAACTTAAAAATTGTTGACCATCATAGCCTATTTCTCCTTGATAAATTAAAGTATTTTCAGGAGTAAGAAAAGGAGATAAAGGTAAAATTGAACCAATACGAAAAAAACCAGTTATATTACCATCAAATTTTATAAAATAAAAATATAAAACAACAAAAACAACAACAATAAAAGTAATAAAAACATTTCTAATATTATATCCAACTTGAACCTTATTTGAATTAGACATATTTTAAAAGAGATTGAATATAGTAATCAAAAATCAATTTGAACAGCTATACAAATTGAAATAATTAGTGATTGTTGACTTGATCTCGTTCTAATTGTTCCCTGTTCTTAATTTCAAATAATCATCTTGTGTGAAATAGACAAGACGACTGTGTTACTGTTATTATCTAAGAATAAAACTTTTATTGATTGTGGCTAAGATAGTTTACAATAACAAACGGTATCATTTAAAAAGGAGAGATAACCTTGCCACACACTATTGTTACTGAAACTTGCGAAGGCGTTGCCGACTGCGTTGATGCTTGTCCAGTTGCTTGTATTCATGAAGGTCCAGGGAAAAATATCAAAGGAACAGACTGGTATTGGATTGATTTTGCTACCTGTATTGATTGTGGAATTTGTTTACAAGTTTGTCCAGTTGAAGGGGCGATCGTAGCAGAAGAAAGACCCGAGTTGCAAAAAACACCATCTTAAGTTATGGAAGTTAGAAATCAATGGAAAATATCTTAGAAGTTAAGGATGTTTATGCTGGATATGTCAAAGATTTAAACATCTTACAAGGCATAAACTTTCGTATTTCTTTGGGAGAATTAGTAGCGGTTATTGGCCCTAATGGTGCCGGAAAATCTACCTTAGTAAAAACAATTTTTGGCCTGCTAAAAACCAATCAAGGTGAAATCATTTTTAAAGACAAAAATATTGCTGGTCTTAAGTCTGATCAAATTGTCAAACTAGGAATGTGTTATGTTCCCCAAATTCAAAATGTATTTGCTACCTTAAGCATAGAAGAAAACTTAGAAATGGGAGCATTTATTAGTCATAGTTCACTAAAAAAGCAAAAAGAAAAAATATATACCATGTTTCCTAGACTAGCCGAACGTCGTCGTCAAAAAGCAGGAACCCTATCCGGGGGAGAAAGACAAATGTTGGCTATGGGAAGAGCATTAATGTTAGACCCAGATGTTTTATTATTAGATGAACCCTCAGCCGCATTGTCACCCATTTTAGTGAATAGCGTTTTTGAACAAATTAAAGCTATTAATGAAACAGGAAAAGCCATAGTTTTAGTGGAACAAAACGCTAAAAAAGCCCTGATGATGGCTGACCGGGCTTATGTTCTGGAAAATGGCTGCGATCGCTTTGAAGGCACGGGAGAAGAATTACTTAACGATCCTAAAGTAGCACAACTTTATCTAGGAGCAGCCCATCAAGAATGATTAATAATTGTTAACCGATGAACCATTTTGTTCCGGTGAATAAATAATAAGCACCCGTCATAATTAAGGCTACACTACCCAAGCGAATAATTGTTTCAGAATGGCTTAATAGCTTCCTACTTTGTTTGGCTATTCCTGTAAATAAACTTGCCAAAAAAATCAGCATAGTATAACCTAAAGCATAGCTAACCATTGTTAGAGTTCCTAACAGTTGAGAACCTGTACCAGCAGCAGCAGCCAACACAGCGAATAAAACCGGACTAGCACAGGGAGAACTCACTAAAGCAAAGGTTAAACCCACTCCATAGGGGCCAGCAACAGGAAGACTAAAATTCGTCTGTGGTAAAGGTATTTTGATAAATCCTATTAACCACAATCCCATCACAGCCATGATTAAGCCAACCACAATATTTATATAGCCTCGATATTCCACCATCACCAATCCAGCAAAGGAAGAAACCAAGCCAAATAAACTTAAAATTGTGACAGCACCTAGTACAAAAAAACCAGCTTTTCTAAAAGCATCCCAACGGGATTCTATATTTAATGTACCGACATAACTGAGGTTCACAGGAAGTAAGGCTAAGATACAGGGAGAAATACTAGCCAATAAACCACCAGTAAAAGCGAGAGGTAATAAAACAAGGGGGTTGTTTGTATTTTGTTTATCAAACCATTGTTGATAACGGTTTTCTACAACAGAAATTAGTTTTTCAACAGGATGGCCAATCACTGGGCCCAAGGTGAGAACTAGAATTAAAGCTAATAAACCTAATCCAAAATAGAATAACCATTTTTTTGCTATTTTAGGACGGCCTAAAGACTTCTTTTTTGGTAGTGATTTCTGTAGTTGAGTCATAAAAATCTTCTTATGATGAAGGAAGGAAAAGAGGGAGACGGGGAGAGTTTGAAAATATATATAAAAGAGAAGTCTGAAGTAGAAAAAATCCCAGACTTCTACATTACACCAAAATAAAATAAAGTTAATTATCTTTGAGCAATAGCATTATCTAATACCGAAGTGTAAGCATTCAAATTAGCATTCTTACGATCTTGACTTAAGATATTACCGTTATTAGGATCAATAATAGTGACAGTGGCTGTTTGAGATTTATGTTTAGCAAAAAAGTCTCCTAAACCTAATTCTCTAGCCTTTGCTTCTGCTTGACGAGATGTGTTTCTATTACTAACATCAAAAACAATAAAATGGGCTTTTCCCTTATATCGTTCTTTTAATTCAGAGAGAACCGGGGCTAGAGTTCGGCAAGCTGAACAGGAACTGGAGTAAATGTCAACAACAACAGGTTTTCCTTGTAATTCTCTGGCTAAGGGTCCACCAAGGTTTTTGCTAGAGCTATCTGCATAGAGTTGTGACACGGAAACCTCATGAGAAGCAGATGCTTTGTGATGGCTGTTAGCTACTAAAGAAAAAGGAATAACCAAGCCAGTTAGACAAATACCTAGCAGGAGTGATTTAGATTTGGTTAACATAGTTAAATATCCTCTTTTTGAATTAATCTATATTATTATTCAAAACTGCCAAGATGAGAATGAGATGAGAAGAAGATTAATGTTAGAGTAGAGTTCTTGCAAAAATTTTTTATACTGTGATCAAAGGTTATTCTCGGGAATTCCTTGAATAAAATGCTGATAATTTTCTAATGTATCCAAATCAATTTTGCCTTGAGGAAAATCTATTACATATACTAAATCTGGATATTTATTGATTATTTTTTTAGCACCGCGATCGCCTTTTAAGTGCATGAGTTCTGGGAAAAAAGTATGAGAAAATAAAGCAGGTATGCCTAACGTTTCCTCATATTGACTAGCGATTATTGGTTTATTGTTTGAATAATAAGCATCAATTAGTTGTTTGATAAGTTTGGCTGAAACAAAAGGCTGATCGCAGGTAAGAAAAACGACTCCATCTATTTGTAAATCTTGTTTTTGAATATAGCCAATTCCGCAACCAATGGAGCTACTAATTCCTTGATTCCAGTGATTATTTTTAATTATGTTGATAGGAAGTGAAGCAAGTTCTGGTTTTATTTTTTCGGCATTGGCTCCCAGTATTACTATTACTGGATTACCCAGAGAAGCGATAGCACATTTAGTAATATAGTTAAGTAAAGTTTGTCCTTTATATGGCAATAATTGCTTAGATTGACCCATCCTTCTCGATGCACCAGCAGCAAGAATAATAACAGCTATAGAATTTTTTTGGTCGTTATTTTTCTTCAATTTTTAACCTCTGTTTTGGGTTTATAATTTGCTTTTCTTGGACATCATATTTTTGATGTAGAGGTTGAGAGCGATACTTTAAGAAACTAGCATTACGTTTAGTTAAAACTGCTTGAATTTCACTAATAATTGCGTTAGCAATTTCAGCAGGAGTATCTGCACCAATATCCAAACCGATGGGACTGTATAATTTTTCTAATTGGTTTTTAGTAGGATTTAATTCTTCTATGATTTTAGCAATACGATTTTTTGAACCCATCACACCCAAATAAGCAATTTTTGTTTGCAGAAGAAATTTGATAATATTATAATCATCAAAATAATTATGAGTCATGACAACAGCTAAATCATTTTCTTTTATTGATATCTGTTGACTAATAATGTCACGACGAGTGAGAATAATTTTGTCTGCAAAAGCAAATCTTTGATAGGTTTTTTCCTGTGCGCGACAATCAACTACTGTAACGTGCCAGCCTATTTCTTTAGCTAATTTTACTACAGGTAAAACATCTCGACCTGCACCAAAAAGAATCAGAGAAGTAGGAGGTTTAATAACGTCGATAAAAACTTCTACACTACCTGACTCTAATTGGTATTTATTAACAGTAGATGTAGATTTACGAGTATTTTTAGCATGAATAGTGTCATCAGTGATGGCATTTTTTAAGTTTTTTTCTTGAATATCTGTATAGGTCATATTATCAGGATAAACAAAAAAACGAGAGCCAATTTTAACATCAACTTCTCCTTCTCTGTCAAAAATAGTAGCAATAGCACCATATTTTTTATTTTTCAAACATTCAGTAATTAAATTTAGGGGAGAGAATTTCAAGGAAAAATCAAGTTTTTCTAGTATAGCAGTCGCCAAGGCTATTAGGACATTTTTCTGTTGCCTGTTGCCTGTTGCCTGTTGCCTTAAAATACAATTTATGTGTCCTAACTAACCTGTCTATTGCTATA